>DATDJZ010000020.1:0-7679 GCA_036520315.1 Solirubrobacterales bacterium
GTGTCGCCGGCCTGCCAGAAGTTCTCCGAGCGTGGCAGCGGGACGATCCTCTCCTCCGGCACCCCGATCGAGCGCCAGATCTCGATCGCCTCCGTATCGGGGCCGAGGCCGAGGTCCTCATCCCCCTCGAAGACCGTCACCCAGATCAGCTCCGGGTCGAAGCCGAAGTCCTCGGTGGAGAGCTCCCACCCCCAGGCGATCGACTGCTCCTTGAAGTAGTCGCCGAAGCTCCAGTTGCCGAGCATCTCGAAGAAGGTCAGATGCCTGGCCGTGTTGCCGACCTCGTCGATGTCAACCGTGCGGAAGCAGCGCTGGTAGTCCGTCACCCGTGGGGCGGGCGGCTTCTGCTCGCCCCGGAAGTAGGGCTTGAACGGCTGCATCCCCGCAGTGGTCAGCAACACCGACGGGTCGTGCCCGGAGGGGACGAGAGAGGCTGATGGGACCACCCTGTGCCCGCGCTCCTCGAAGAACGAGAGGTAGGTCCTGCGGATCTCTTCGACCTTCATGCGGCGGAGTCTAGGCTCGGTCCGACGCCTAGGCGATCGTGCCGTGACCGACGACCAGCTCGCCGTCCAGCAGGCAGGCCACCTGGCCCGGCGCGGCGCCGTCGAGCGGTTCCGAGAGGGCGACGATCGCCTCGCTCGGGTCGCCGTTCACCTCGAGGCGGCAGTCTCGCCTGGGCGAGTGGTAGCGAAGGCGGACGCCGTCGACACGCTCCGCGGGCCGCAGCAGCCTCGCCCCGCGAATTCGCAGCCGCCGCGTGGCGAGCTCCTTCCGCGGGCCGACCACCACCGTGTTGGTCGCGGCATCCGTTCCGAGGACGTAGAGGGGATCGCCGCCCCCCACCCCCAGGCCACGCCGCTGGCCGACCGTGAAGTTGTGGTGGCCGCCGTGCGAGCCGAGCCGGCGACCGCGGCGATCGACCACCTCCCCCGCGCGCTCCTCGAGGCCGGCGTGGCGGCGCAGGAATTCCCGCTTGCCCTGGCCCGCGAGGAAGCAGAGGTCCTGGCTCTCGGCCCGACCGGCCACCTCGAGGTCCGCGCGGGAGGCGATCTCCCGCACCTCCGGCTTCGTCAACTCTCCGAGAGGGAAGCGCAGGCGGGCGAGGGAGCTCGGGCGAA
This sequence comes from Solirubrobacterales bacterium, assembly GCA_036520315.1. Taxonomy (GTDB): domain Bacteria; phylum Actinomycetota; class Thermoleophilia; order Solirubrobacterales; family 70-9; genus DASUPK01. The sequence goes on from DATDJZ010000020.1 coordinate 1,122, forward strand.
GCCCGGAGAGCATGTAGGTCTGGTCCTTGGCGGCGTCAGCGGCCACGGCGAGCAGCGGGCCGTTCCCGTCGTCGACGATCCGCGCGTAGTGCCCGGTCGCGAGGCGCGAAGCGCCGAGGCGGCCGGCGAGCGCGATCATCGCGTCGAGTCGCAGCTCGCCGTTGCAGAGCACGCACGGGTTCGGGGTGCGTCCCTCCGCGTAGCCGCGCAGGAACGGATCGATCACGCCCGCCCTGAACTCGTCCTCGAGGTCGAGGGTCAGGTGCGGGATCCCGAGCGAGTGGGCGACCCGACGGGCGCCCAGCACCGCCTCCGGCGAGCAGCAGCTGCGCTCGCCGTCTGTGTGCTGGTCCGCCCAGAGCTTCAGGGTGACCGCCACGACCTCGCACCCGGCCTCCCGCTCACGCAGGGCGGCGACGGCAGAGTCCACGCCGCCGCTGAGTGCCACGAGGATGCGCTCCCCCGCGCTTGGCGGCTTCGCGAGCGGCAGCTGCGAGCCCGCCAGACCCGAGAGCCCGCGATGGAGCGCATCCGCCGCGAGGACCGCCGCGTGTCGGTGGCTCGGCCCGAGGCCGCCGAGTTCGGATTCGACCTCGTCGGCACCGACTCGCGCCGCCTCGAGCACCCACGCACCCTCGGCCAGCTCCGCGGCGGCCGCCGCCGCGGCCGCGCTCGCCGAGCAGCCCTCGCGGTCGAACGTCACGCGCTCGATCCGGCCCTCCTTCACGGCCAGGGAGAGGCGCACGAGGTCACCACAGGGCGCGCCCCCTGCCGAGCCGCTGAAGGCACCGTCCGGTGCCGGGCCCCGGCGCTGATCGTCGGCGAGGTACTCCTCGAAGAGCTCGCGATTCACGCGTCGAAGCTTAGGAGGCTCCAGCCTGCCGTTTTCCGCTCCGGCTTGGTAACCCGTGTCGCATAGGTGGTGGTCTACCGACGACCCCTAGGGACCCTCGGAAATCGACCCCCAAGCCAGTTGTGTTGGGTCAACGTTTGAAGCGGTTCGCGTACAGGCTCGGGCCTCGTTCAACCCTAGCACCGGCCTGGAGCTACTCCGGCTCGTCGAACAGGTACCAGGAGGAGATCAGCCCGTCGCGAATCCCCAGCTCGATCGCTACCCGCGAGCTGTCGCCGACCACCCCGCTCTCGCGCCAGACGTACTGCAACTCGGCGTGCACCAGCAATCCGGACGGCGTCTCATCGATCTCGACCGGTACGTAGCGTCGCACCAGGTGGTCGAAGACCTTGCCGGACCACTCGATCGCCGCGCGCCGGCCGCGGTGGACCGTCCGCTCGGTGCGGATCTCGACCTCGGGGTGGACGAGCTCGCCCACCGCGGCCTGGTCCCCCGCGCTGAGGGCGGCCAGGAAGCGGCGAGCAAGCTCGGCCGAGTCCTTCGTCTCAGCTCCCGCCGCGCAGGTTCTCGATGAAGCGCCGCGGCTGGGCGCCGAGGCTCGCCTCGCGCGTGAGGCTCAGCCCGATGGCGATCAGCCCGAGGACGAGCAGCACCCATGGCCAGGCGCCGAACTTGAACGGGTTGGCGTCAAGACCCTCGTTGAGGTCGAGACCGGCGATCGCCAGGAAGAGCACCAGGCCGATCGCGCCGACGTAGACCGGGCCGCGTGGGCCGATCTGCGAGCCGATCGCCACCAGCCCCAGAGAAACCAGCAGCAGCAGGATGTCCCAGAAGTTGCTCGTCTCGATTGGGGGCGTGCTTCCACCGAGCGGGTTGAGGTTGCCGATCGCGGTGATTCCCAGAGAGCAGGCGATCACCGCGGCGATGCCGGCCCCGGTGACGAGCTCCGACGCCTTCCAGAGGCCGAGGTCACCGGAGGGGGCCGTGGCGCTGGCGCCCACGTCGTCGCCGCCGGGATTGTTTCGCCACACGTAGAGCGCCGCCGCGAGCAGACCGATTGCGAGGATCCCCAGCAGGCCTCGGTAGACCCCCCAGTGGGCGCCGATGCCGTCGGAGAGGATCTTGTCCCAGAGCGCGGTCCAGGAGACGATCACCGCGATCGAGCCGAGGAGAAACTGCACCCGGACGCCGGCTCTCGATCCGGCGTAGAAGGCAAGCGCGGCCGTCACGGCGAAGATCCAGAAGAGGTTGAGCTGGGCGTTGGGATTGCCGCCGATCATGTCGAGGAATTGGGCCAGCGCGAACGGCACGAAGATCAGGCCGAAGACGTTTTGCACCGCCTGCCAGGGACGGAGCTCACCCGTCTGCCGGCGGGTGAAGATGCTCCCGTACAGATAGACCGCCGGGATCGCGACCACGAGGAACATCGGGAACGCGGCCCACTGATCCGGATTCACGGTCAGGAACGGGCCCTTGCGGATGTAGATCATCGCTGCGGCGAGCCCGATCAGAAGCCCGCCCACCTTGCGCAGCGCATCGCGCGTTTCATCGGGCTGAAGCAAGTCGTTCATGGATCTCCCTCCCGTCGGAGAGTGGACAGGAAATTCGCGCGGGACCCTATCCCGTGGGGCTCTCCTTCAGCGAGGTGATCCGGTCGTAGGCTTCCTGGAAGAGGGAGCGGTTGAGGTTGCCGGCCTTCACCTCGCTGACCAGCGAGCGAAAAGCACTGTCGGAGGCGTTCCCGCTCCTGCCGTAGAGCAGCATGTCGTTCCCCGCCTTGATCGCGCTGCTCGCGGCCACGACCGGCGAGGTCGTCTCGGTCACCGAGGGCGCCTCCAGATCGTCCGTGATCACGACGCCATCGAAGCCCAGCTGGTCGCGCAGCAATCCGCTCACGATCCCGGCCGAGAACGCCGCCTGCTTCTTCGACCCCAGGGTCGGATAGCCGGCGGTCGAGACCATGATCATCTTCGCGCCCGCCCCGATCGCGCCCTTGAACGGCTCGAGGTCGGCCTGCAGCTGCTCGCTCGTCGCCGCGATGTCGGTCGGTCGGTCGTCGGTGTTGACCGTCGCCCGGCCCAACCCGGGGAAGTGCTTCGGTGTGGCCACCACCCCACCATCCTGGAGCCCCTGGGCGAAGGCGACCCCGACCTTGGTGACCACCGCGGGGTCCGATCCGAAGGTGCGGCTCTTGATCGTGTTCGCGGTATTCGGGTGGGCGACGTCGAGCACCGGCGCCAGGTCCACGTTCAGGCCGAGGCCTCGCAGATAGGACCCGGTGGCCTTCCCCTGGTCCCGGGACTGGCCCTCGTCGCCGCTCTGGCCGAGCTGGGCCGGCGACGCGTTCGGCGGACCCTGCGGCAGCCGTTTCACGTCGCCGCCCTCCTGGTCGATCATCACCAGCAGCGGCGGGCTGTCCCCCGCTCTCGCGGCCTGCTGCAGGGTGGCGACGTCGGCCTTCAGCTTGTTCGCGTCCTTGTTGAAGGCGATCACGCCGCCGACCCGCCCCCGCCTGACCCTCTGGATCAGGGCCTGGTCGGGTCCCTTCGCGCCCAGCCTGGCGACGATTGACTGGCCGACGAGGCGCTTCAGCCCGATCGAGGACTCGCTGCTTCCACCTCCCCCGCTGGAGATCGCAACGATCAGGCCGACGATCACCACCGCGGCGATGGCACCGACGATCAGATCCTGGCGGCGACGGATCCTCGCGGGAAGGTCGCGCCGTCGCGCCCGGCGCCCAGGTGGAGGTCGCTGGCCGCTGCGCTCGAACTCCCCCGTGTCCCCACGCCGGACGCGACGCCGCTCCTCCGTTTCGCTGAGGCGGCCCACCCGCTCGCGCTCGCCGGTGCCGGGACGGCGCGTGTCCCTCCGGCGGGGCCGATCTCGCTCCCCAGTCCCGGGCTCGCCCTCCCCCGTTCCCGAGTCGCGATCCGCCGTCCCCGGGTCCCGTTCGTCCGTCGCAGGCTCGGGCTCTCGCCGGGGCGGTCGCGCGGGCGCATCCGTCCACTCGAAGAGATCGTCGTCGTCGGGCGGAAGGCGGCCTTCCATCTGACTAGGCCTTTCCACCCCCGCTTCTCACGGAGATCCCCAGGTCCCGGAGCTGACGCTCATCCACGGGGGCGGGGGCGCCGGTGAGCGGATCGGTGCCGGACGCCGTCTTCGGGAACGCGATCACGTCCCGGATGGACTCGGTGCCGTGCAGCAGCGCGACCATCCGATCGAGGCCGTAGGCGATGCCTCCGTGCGGCGGGGCCCCGTAGCGGAGCGCCTCGAGGAGGAAGCCGAAGCGCTCCTCGGCCTCCTGCTCGTCGATTCCGATCGCTCCGAACACCTTGCGCTGCACCTCGGGGTCGTTAATACGGATCGAACCACCACCAATTTCCCATCCGTTCCAGACGACGTCATAGGCCTTCGCCCTGGCCGCTCCCGGATCGTCGGGATCGAGCTCGCCGTCAGGGGATGTGAACGGGTGGTTCATGGGATCCCAGCGGTCACCCCGGGCATCCCAGCCGAGCAGCGGCCAGTCGACGATCCAGGTGAGCTCGTTCGTCTCCGGATCAATCAGCCCGAGCCGCTCGCCGAGGCGCTTCCGGAGCTCGCCAAGTACCGCCGCGGAGACCAGCGGTTGATCGGCGACGATCAAGAGGACATCGCCCTCGCTCGCGCCGAGTTCCTCGTTGGCCGCAGCGATCTCCTCGGCGGAGAGGAACTTGGCCACCGGGGAGCGCCAGCCATCCGACTCGACGACCGCCCAGACCAGGCCCTTGGCGCCGAGCTCCGTCGCCTCGGCAACGAGGCCGTCGAGGTCTGCCCGCGACATCTCCCGACCACCGGCGTTCAGCCCCCGCACCACGGCCCCGCCCTCGATCGCCTGGCGGAAGGCGTTGAACTCGGAGCCGCGGAAAACCTCGGTGAGCTCGTGCAGTTCGAGGCCGAAGCGCAGGTCTGGCTTGTCGGTGCCGTAGCTGTCGAACGCCTCGTCGTAGGAGATGCGCGCCATCGGCAGTGATACCTCCACGCCGCAGCGCCCCAGCACGAAGGCCAGCAGGCGCTCGTTCAGATCGATCACGTCGTCGGTGTCGACGAAGGACATCTCGATGTCCAGCTGCGTGAAGTCCGGTTGTCTGTCGGCGCGCAGATCCTCATCCCGGAAACAGCGCGCGATCTGAAAATAGCGCTCGAAGCCGCCGATCATGAGCAGCTGCTTGAAGAGCTGGGGTGACTGCGGCAGCGCGTAGAAGGAACCTCGCTGCAGGCGACTCGGGACCAGGAAGTCCCGTGCCCCCTCCGGTGTCGAGCGGGTCAGGATCGGGGTCTCGATCTCGACGAAGCCCTGGCCGGAGAGGAACTCGCGCATCGCCGCGCTCACCTTGTGACGCAGCTCGAGGGCCTGGCGCATCTGGTCGCGGCGCAGGTCGAGATAGCGGTAGCGCAGCCGGGTCTCCTCGGTCACCTCCCCCGAGAACGACTCGATCTCGAAGGGCGGCGTCTGGGCGTCGGAGAGCACGCGCGCCTCCGTGACCCGGACCTCGACCTCTCCGGTTGGGAGATCGGGGTTGATTGTGTCGGGCGAGCGCTTCACCACCGGGCCACTGGCGGTGAGCACATCCTCCGCACGCAGCTCGTGCCCGAGCCTGAAGGCCTCCCCCGCCTCGTCTGGGTTGAAGACCAGCTGGACGATGCCGGTCCGGTCGCGCAGATCGATGAACACAAGCCCGCCGTGGTCGCGGCGGCGGTGCACCCAGCCCGCCACGCGCACCTCCGAGTCGACCCGGTCGGACAGGACCTGGCCGCACCAGGTGTCTCGGTATTCGTTCGCCCGCAGGGCGGGAAAACCCTCGCTCATCGCGGCGGATCTTCTCAGCTAGCGCCGGATTTCCTCGGCGACCCGCCAGGGATCGACCTCGCGCTCGTCGCCGGAGGTCATGTCGCGCAGCGTCGCTTTGCCCTCGCCGGAGAGGATCAGCGCGTAGAGCGCGCCGACCCTGTCCGCCTGCTTCATCTGCCCCTTGATTGCCCGGTCCGCGAGATCGAAGTCGGCGGTCACGCCGGCGCGGCGCAGCTCGGTGACCAGCGCCAGAGCGCGTTCGCGCCCGTCGGCCTCGGCGACCACGAAGACGCCATCGCGCCGCTCGAGCTTGCCGGCTTCGGTCTGGTCGAGCGCGAGCGCGATCCGGTCGACCCCGAGGGCCCAGCCGCAGGCGGGCGTTTCGGGTCCACCCAGCTGCCCGATGAGGCCGTCGTAGCGCCCCCCGCCGCCGATCCCGGACTGAGCCCCGAGCCGCTTGCATTCGAACTCGAAGACCGTGCGCGTGTAGTAGTCGAGCCCGCGGACGAGGGTGGGGTCGATCTCGTAGTTGAGGCCGTTCCGGTCGAGCAGCCGGCGCACCTCGTCGAAGTGCTCGGCGTCGGGCCTGTCGAGCCGCTCCAGCAGGGTCGGTGCCTCGTCCATCACTCGCCGGGTCCCCTCGTGATCCGCGTCGAAGGCGCGCAGCGGGTTGACGTCGATGCGCTCGCGGACCTCGTCCGAAAGCTCGCCCTCGCGGGAGTGCAGATAGCCGCGTAGCTCCTCGAGGTAGGCGCTGCGAGCAGCGGGCGTGCCCAGACTGCCGAGGCGCAACCGGACTTCCTCGACGCCGAGCTCGCCGAAGAGGTCGCTCGCCAGGACGATCATCTCCGCGTCGACGAGCGGCGAGTCCGAGCCG
>DATDJZ010000021.1:0-49353 GCA_036520315.1 Solirubrobacterales bacterium
TGCGGCCCACCTGGACCTCGCCGGGCTGGGTCGACGGTCCTGCTTGGCCTTGCACCGGGCGGGGTTTGCCTTGCGCGTCCGCGTCACCGCGGCGCCGGTGCGCTCTTACCGCACCCTTTCACCCTTGCCTGTGCGCGGCTCACGTGTGGCCGCGCCATCGGCGGTCTGCTCTCTGCTGCACTTTCCCGCGGGTTTCCCCGGGTGGGCGTTACCCACCGCCCTTGCCCTGTGGTGTCCGGACTTTCCTCGAAGACTCCTTTCGTCATCTCCGCGACTGCCTGACTCGCCCCTCCAGGGTAGTCCGAATCCGCGGCTCCGCGGGAACCGCTTCGCCCACTTTGGGCCGCTCGAAGGAGGCGTCAGGCGAGCTGGGACCCGCAGGCATTGCAGCCTGAGGCCACCAGCTCTCCATGACACACCGGGCACTCCGCCCGGCCGTGAGCCGTCAGGGCCTCCCAGGCGCCGAGGATCTGATCTTCCAGCGTCACCTCGGACGGCTCGAACAGGCTGGCCTTCTCTTCGACGGCAAGGACCGTCACGAGACCCTCCTGAAAACCCCCACGACGCGGCCCAGAAGGCGCACGTCGCGGGTGCGAATCGGCTTCATTCTCTTGTTCTCCGGCTGGAGCCGGACCTGATCCTTCTCACGGAAGAAGCGCTTCACGGTCGCCTCGTCGCCGATCAGAGCGACCACGATCTCACCGTCGCGGGCGCGCTCCGTGGGGCGCACCACGACGAAGTCCCCCTCCAGGATGCCGGCGTCCTTCATCGACTCGCCGCGGACCCGGAGGATGTAGTCGCCGTCCTCGCCGCCGACGACATCCGGGACCTCGAGGTAGTCCTCGATGTTCTCCTCGGCCAGGATGGGCTCTCCGGCGGCGACCTGCCCAACCAGGGGGAGACCGGTCTGACGGACGGCCTTCTTCGCCCGCTGGACCATCACCTCGAGCGCACGCGGCTTGGAGGGGTCCCGCCTGAGCACCCCGAGGCTCTCGAGCTTGGTGAGGTGCGCGTGCACCGTCGAGGAGGAATGGAGCCCTACCGCCTTGCCGATCTCCCGCACCGTGGGCGGATAGCCGTGCTGCTTGAGATAGCGGCTGATGAAGTCGAAGATCTCCTTCTGGCGCTTCGACAGGTCCTTGACGAGGTCCATCTCCCCTCCTCAGTCAGCCGCTCTGTTGGCGGCGCTGGATGCGATGGGCGAACACATGTTCGGAGAGTAGCGCCCCCCGTGGACGGTTTCAAGCAGCGTTCTGAGCCGAACGATCTGACACCGGCTCCGACTCGGCTTCCCTCCCCCGCCGACTATCATCGACGGCCCTCAGGCGGCTGTGGCGGAACTGGTAGACGCGCAAGGTTGAGGGCCTTGTGGCCCTAACGGGCCGTGGAGGTTCGACTCCTCTCAGCCGCATGGAAGTTGGAGCAGCGGATGACCTCACCGATCGTGCCCTTGCGCGACGGCGGAGTTAGCGCTCGCCCGAGCTAGCCGACTGCGGGCGAAGGCGAGGCGGCCCGCGGCCAGAATCGGTCCACTACTGCCCACTCGCGAAGCAGAGAGCGCCGACGGCCGCCGTGGCGGTCAGCAGGGCGCCCGCCGCGGCAGAGGCGGCCACGCCGTTGGTGCCCAGGATGAGGACGGCGGCGGCGGCGCCCAGGCTCGGTCCGACGGGGAAGAGCCCGACCACCGCCAGGGCGATCAGCAGCGCGGTCGAGTCCAGGACCGTGGCGTCCACCCCGCTCCAGTTGAGCAGCAGCCAGTTGCGCGCGATCTGGAGCACGACGGCGACGCAGACCAGGGCGATGATCCGGCTGCGGCCGCGCATCCCGCGCAGCACTGCGATGCCGGTCCAGAAACCCTCTCGGCGATGGCGGGCAAATCGCTGCATCCCGCCCAGCACCGCAGCCATCGCGGCGAAGCAGACGAGCGGCACCCACCACGGCACCCCCAACGGCCCGACCAGCGTGAAGGAGCAGATAGCGGCCAGCGCCGCCTCGATCACCACGATCGGGAGCTCGGCGGCGAGCAGCACCGGTGCACGCGGGCACTCGGTCGGGGCGCTGCGCCGCAGGGGGGCGATCCGCACCGCCAGCCCGAATTGGCCGTTGAAGATGTTGCCGACGTAGCCGATGCTGGAGGCCTGGTAGAGCCGCCGTCTGCTGACGCTGCCGCCGGCCGCGCCGATGCAGACGCTCCACGCCTCGCTTCGGGCGACGAGCCAGATGACGTGCAGCGCCACGGCGGCGCCCAGGACCCAGATGGGAGCCGAGCCCAGCGCTGCGACGAACTCGCCGCCGTGTCCGGCCATGGCGATCGCCAGCGCGATCGCGACCAGAGTGCCTCCCGCCAGACTCACCGCGGTGGGTGCCGGCGGAGCATCGAGCGAGCCGCCGCCACCCGCGCGCGGATCAAGAGTGTCGTTCCATTCGCAAGGCTGGGTACCCCTCCATACCGACCCCTACACTGGATCGGACGCATTCGCCCGTCGGCACTCCTCCCTCGTCCTACGCGCGAAACCCACCTCAGAGGGTCAGGAAGGCGGTTTCGATGACCGAGTCCGGACCGACGCCTGTCGAGACAGGCCAGGCGAGCGAGTGGACATGTGCGCGCTGCGAGATGACGGTCAGCTTCGCCCCCGAAGTGGAGCGCCCGCGGCTGCCAGCGACCTGGGCCAAGCAGGATGGCCTGCTCTACTGCCTCTCCTGCCGGCGAGAGATGGCCGGTGAGGCCGGCGTCGAGAGCCTCGACGAGGACGCCCCGAACGAGAAGCGCACTCGCGTACGGGCCCAGGCGCGGCTCGCCTTCGAGATCGGCCGAGACCCGGGGCGTCCCGACAACGAGATCGCCAAAGCCTGCCGCACCTCGACGGTGGCGGTCCGCAAGGCTCGCGCACGGCTCGGCCCCTGAACGGGGCTCAGGAGCTCGCGCGCAGGAACCCGCGCAGCGAGGCGAGCAGCTCCTCCGGCGCCTCCTCCGGGATGAAGTGGCCGGACGGCAATGGCCCTCCCTCAGTCGAGTCAGCCCAGCCGCGCCAGACCTCGAGCGCGTCGGACATCGCGCCCTCCTCCGAGCCCCAGTGGACGAGCACGGGAACCTGGATCGTTCGCCCGGCGTCGCGATCCTCGGCGTCCACCCGCCGGTCGATGTGGAAGGAGGCACGGTATTCGGCGCAGATCGCGGGGATCGTCTCCGGTGTGAAGCCGCGCAGGTACTGCTCTTTCGCCTCGGCCGAAATCGCGCCCCGAGAGGCCGGCCATGACTCCAGGATGTCGCGCAGCACATACTCCGCACTCGCCCCGATCACCCGCTCGGCGAAGGGCGGCGGCTGGGCCAGGAAGATGAATGGCCAGTACTCGAGCGCCGTGTCAGGGGTCATCCGCTCAAATTGCTCGACCGTCGGGATCACGTTGAGCACCCCCAGGCGCTCGACGGCACCGGGATGGTCGAGAGCCATCCGGTAGGCGACCCGCCCGCCGCGGTCGTGGCCGACGACCGAGAAGCGTTCGTGCCCGAGCCGCGCCATCAGCTCGACCAGCTCGGCCGCGCGCTCCCGATTCGAGTAGCCCTCGCCCAGCGGCCCGCCGGGTGCCGAGCGGCTCTCGCCGTAGCCCTTCAGGTCGCACAGGACAACCGTGTGGTCGTCGGCGAGAGCCGGTGCGATCCGATGCCAGCAATAGTGGGTCTGGGGGAATCCGTGGAGAAGCAGGACCGGCGGCCCGTCGCCCGCCACTCCCGGCCGGTAGCTCGTCGGTCCAACCTCGATCTCCGCGTGCTTGAACCCGTACACCGCTTATCCCGTCTCGCCTTCCGCCGCTGAGTTACGCCCGCAACAATCGGACCATGCGGATTTCGGCCAAAGCCGCCAGCGCGATCGCCGCGGTCACACTCGGGCTCGCCGGCGGGCTGGTCGCCTGCTCTAACGACCCCGAGGCCAAGCCTAAGCCCCGGGCCCAGGTGCTCGTCTTCTCCAAGACTGCTGGATTCCGGCATGACTCGATCCCCGCCGGCGTCGCGGCGAGCAGGAGCCTCGGCCGGGCGAACGGCTTCTCGGTCAGCGCAACCGAGGACGCCAAGGCCTTCACGGCCAAGCGCCTGCGCCGCTTCGACGCCGTCGTCTTCCTGAGCACCAGCGGCGACGTGCTCGCGCCACGGCAGCAGCGCGACTTTCGCTCCTACATCCGCCATGGCGGCGGCTGGGTCGGGATCCACTCCGCCGCCGACACCGAGTACGAGTGGCCCTTCTACGGGCGGCTGCTGGGCGCTTACTTCCAGTCTCACCCCGCGATCCAGCCCGCCACGATCGACGTCGTCGACCGCTCCCATCCGTCGACTCGCCACCTCCCGGCTCGCTGGACGCGAACGGACGAGTGGTACGACTTCCGCTCGAACCCCCGCGGCGCCGTCCACGTTCTGGCAACGCTCGACGAGTCCACCTACACCGGCGGCACGATGGGCGCCGACCACCCGATCGCCTGGTGCCACCCCTTCAAGGGCGGGCGCGCCTGGTACACGGCAGGCGGTCACACGAGCGAGTCCTACTCCGAGCCGGCCTTCCGACGCCACCTGCTCGGCGGCATCCTCTGGGCGGCCGGACTGGCGAAGGGCAACTGCCGGGTCTGAACCCTCACGGGGGGTCCCTACGGCTTGCAGAGTCGCTGGCGAATCCAGCCCGACGCGGCCCTCAGCTGGAGGCGGCCGGCGAACAGCGCCTGCGCGAAGTCGATTCCCTGGTCGGCGAGCCTGCCGTCCGGCGAGTCGGCCGGGTCGCGGCGGAGGTTTTCGGAGATCCAGCGTGTGAGGACTGGTCCGCCGAACATGCTCGCCCGGGCAACCCCGACGAAGTGACGGACCTGGCCGCGCGTGCCGTCGTCGAACTCGGACTTGAAACCACGCCCAAGGATGATGTTGCGGCCGTCGCGGGCGAGATCGACCAGCGCGAGGCGCCCTGGCCGGATGCCGGCAGCCTGCTGCCCCAGGTCTGTAAGGAACTTCTCGGCGGTCCGGTCCCGGACGGCGAGGTTCGCCGCGAGGCCGGCCAGTCGCTCACACGCGGTTCCGGTGAGCGGCTGGGTCCGTCCCCCGTGGGCGGCGGCTGAGCCAGGCTTCTCACCAGCGCCACCAGCCGGGCCCGACTCATCGCCGACTGGATCGAGCACGACATAGGCGAGCGCCCCCGCAGCCAACACCACCGCGACCGCCACGAAGAGCTTCATCCAGGCGAGGACCCGGGGTACTCGCCGGTCTCTGCGATCTCGTGGATCGCGACCTCGGGCCGCTCGGAGACGACCTCCAGCAGACCGGCCGCGAACTCGTGCAGGTGGGGCTGCCCGAAATGCCGGTCTAGCGCCTTGCGGTCGGCCCACTCCTCGACCGCGATGAAGCTCAGCGGGTCCTCGACAGCGGCGAAGAACCCGTACCGAAGACAGCCCTCCTCTTTGCGGGACTCGTCCTGCATCCTCTGCAGCAGCATCACCAGCCGCTCGCGCCGGTCCGGCTCACAGCGGACCCGTCCGATCACCACGATCACGAAAACCTCCTGGTCGAGTGGGCCGCCTACTTCTAAAGGGTCGGCACCCTTGTCCGGACCTAGTCCGGGGGGATGTTCTGGTTCAGCTGGAAGAGGTTGTCCGGGTCGTATTCGCGCTTCAACGCCCGTAGCCGCTCGTATTTCGCGGAGCCATACGCCTCGCGGATCCGATCCTGGCCTTCGTCCATCAGGAAGTTGACGTAGACGCTCTCGTGGAACGGCTCGAGCGCCGACCAGAAGTCGCGCACCCAGTCGCGCTCCTGCTCAAAACCCTCCTCGTCCTCGGTGACGGCGGTGATGTTGAAGGTATGTCCGACCCCGCGACCGTCGAACGCGGTGTCGTCGTCCCCCACCTCGCGGATCGCACCGCCGAGCTGCCAGATTGGAAAGCTCGTCAGCGGGGACCGAATCCTCATCGAATGCTCCACGGTGATGTCGATGACCTCGTCGGTGAGCTCAGCGACATCGCAGGAGCGCATGTAGTACCAGCGCCCATGCGGGAAGCTCGGGTCAAGCATCGCCTGGTGCTCGACGAAAGCCTTCGGCTCACAGAGGTCGAGCACCGGGCGGCCGAACTCGCGCAACGGTCGGATCACGCTATCCCCCTCGTCGAGGTCGCCCGACCAGCAGCAGACGACGCCGACGATGAGGCGGCCGTGGAGCTCCGAGGGCACGAAGTCGAGCGGAGGCGCCTTGCGATGCATCACGATGGTCATCAGCTCATTGGGTGCCTCGGCGATCCAGTCGCGGTAGAAGCGCAGCACCTCCTGCGACTCCTCGATCAACCAGAAGATCGGCCCGGCAAGCACAGTCGGCCCCAGTGGATTGAGCCGAAACTCGAATTCGGTGACGACGCCGAAGTTCCCACCGCCCCCTCGAAGACCCCAGAAGAGCTCGGGATTCTCTGTCTCGCTGGCACGCGCCACCTCGCCGCCAGCGGTCACCAGCGTGGCCGAGATCAGCTGGTCGATCGTGAGTCCGTATTTGCGATGCAGCCAGCCGATTCCGCCCCCGAGGGTCAGGCCGGCGAGACCCGTGTGGGTGACGATGCCGGCGGGGACCGCGAGCCCGTGCTCCTGGGTCGCCGCGTCCAGCTCACCGAGCAACACCCCCGCCCCAACCCGCGCCGTCCCTGCCTCCGCGTCGACCTCGATCCGCTTCATCCGGCTGAGGTCGATGACGAGCCCCTCGTCGCAGGTGGAGAGACCGGGGAAGCTGTGCCCGCCCCCTTTCACAGCAGTTGGAAGGCCCGATCCCCTCGCCAACCCGACCGCGTCGACGACCTGCTGCTCAGTTGCGCATCTGGCGATCGCGGCCGGGAATCGGTCGATCGAGCCGTTCCAGACCTTGCGATGCTCGTCGTATGCCGGGTCCTCGGGCCTAATCAATTCGCCGCGAAAGGAACCCGGGAGCGCGGTGAGCGCCATCAACTTCTCCTTCCTCGCCGATCAAGCTAGCCGATCTCGTACGCCCATTTCACGAAGACGCGGTCGCGGCGCGAATCACAGCGGACGCCCCTGCGTGTCGCAGAGCTGCGGGGCGCTCACCTGCTCCGCCTCGACGATGACCAGCTGGCGCTCCATTTCGGCCGGCTCGATACTGCCGGCGCGATTCTCGTAGGGGTGATCGAGGAACCAGACGAGGAGCAGGCCCGAGACCACGAGCGCGGCGATCGCGGCGATCAGGCTCCCCTGCACGATGAAGTGCTCGCGGCGGTCCGCGAAGAACAGAGCGAACCCGACCGTCACTGCCGCGCCAACGCCGAGGACGAACCAGGCCGGGGCCGGTAACGCGCGGTTGGCCTCGCTGAGGCGCACGCGCCGTGCGTCGGTGCGCTTGTCCTGCTGCTCGAGCAGCTGCAGGAAGGCGGCCTCCTGCGCAGGCGTTATCGGATCCAGGTTCTGTAGGCCCTCCTCCAAGCGAGTCACCCAGCCCTGGACGACCGGGCTTCGGTCTCCATGCCTCATTGCCGGCCACTCCTCATGGATCACCGCGCGCCCATAACAAATCAGGACGCCCTCGATCGGATCTCGCTGGGCCGGGGGGAAGAACTCCGCGGTCCGTGACAGTTGCACCAGGGTCGTCGCCTCCTCGTCGGCCCCCGCCTTGGCGTCGTTGAAGCTCCCGAAGGCCTCGAGCACGACAAAGGCGAGCAGCACCGCGAACGCCGTGCCGAGAAACGCGAAGATCCCAGCCCCTCGCTCAATCTCGACGAAGAAATGATCGACGCTCGAGTGCCGTCTGACCTCGTACATGAGACCCACCGCGACGGCGGCGGCGGCCAGCACGATCAGGGCCATCAACCAAAGGCTCACTCAGCCATCTCCCTACAACTCCGGGAGCACGCTATCCGCCAGCAGCTCTATCTGCCGTCGCTCGTCGCCAAGAGGCCAGAGCTGGACCCACTCGCATCCAGCCTGCTGATAGTCGGCGAGAATGCGTGCGCAGTGCTCTGCCGATCCGATGCAGAGCCGGTCGCGGAGCTCGGCGGGCTCGCGCCGAAGCAGCGGGGCGAGAACTTCGTCGAGTACGCGGGTCGTCTCGGGCGCGTCCTCGCTCACCCAGGTCCACATCGTGACGAGTGCATTTGGAAAGCCGTCCGGGTCGCGGCCGCGCTCGGCGAGCTTCTCGGCGAGGGAGGCCTTCGCAGCCGCGAACCGCTCGGGGCTCGTGTTGTAGGCGGAGGCGAGCCATCCGTCAGCGAGCCGCGCCACCCGGCGGAGGCCCGCGTCAGAGCCCCAGCTGCCGATCCAGATCGGGATCCCGTCCTCGCTGTAGGGGGGCGGGGCAAGCTCGGAGTCGGGCAGCGCGTGGAACCTGTTCGGCGGAGCCTCCTCACCACGCAAGAGGTGCCGGAGAATGGCGACGGACTCGTCGAAGCGGCCCCAGCGCTCCTCGAACGGGAGCCCGACCGCTTCGTAATCGCGGCTCGACGATCCCGGTCCGACGCCGGCGATGAGGCGGCCCTCGCTGAGCAGGTCCAGCGCGGTGAGGGCCTTCGCCAGGGCGACCGGGCCGCGGACTGCAGGCAGCGAGACGGTCGTTGCGAGGGTCATCTCGCCCGAGCGCTCGATCGCCGCGGCCAGAGCGGTCAGTCCGTCGAGCCAGGGCGTGGAGAAGACGAGGTGATCGTTGGCGGAGATGGCGTGGAGCCCGCATTCCCGTGCAGCGTCGACCGAGTCCAGCACCCTCGTGGCTGACTGTCCCTCCCCACGGAACTCCATCAAGGGCAGGTGAACCCCGATCTTCACGGTGCGAGCCTACTCGCGCCCGTCCAGCGTCAGCTGGGCGCCGCCGGTCGAGGGCTCAGCCGGTGAGCCGAGTCAGCCAGACGCCGGTGAGGGACGGGACCGGGCCGGCTGAGGAGATCCCGCGCACCGAACCCTCCATGCCGATGCCGCGCAGCGGACCGCCGACGGTGTAGAGCAGCGGATTGGAGCGAGCGGCGCGCAGGCCCGCGGCGTCGAGCGGATCCGCCACCTGCGCCGCTCCGCCCGCGAGTAGGCGCAGGCGCTGATCGGGCTTCGGGGCAGCCACGAAGGTGACGCCGTCGAGCGCGGGGCCGAGGCCCATCGGGCTCCCCCACCAGCCGGCGAACCGCGACAGCTCGAGCCGCGCCGGGCCCCCCGCCACCGGCTGAAAGGCACCGGTCCCCGGACCGCGGGCGTCCGGGAGGAACCGGGCACGCTGTCCGCTCTGCGGGTCCAGCGCCCCGGGCGAGACGATCCCGAGCCGCGGCGAGGCCAGCCGGCCGATGAAATCTGGAACCGGTTGGGTGAGCAGGAAGCGGACCTCGTCCGGCCGCGGGGCGTCCACGGCGAACAGATGCGGAAGCAGCGCCCGCCCGCGGGGATCGCCCTGCCAGCGCCGGGAGTTGGCCAGCACGGCCGCCGCATTGAACGGCGTCCCGTCCTGGAAGCGGACCCCCAGGCGGAGGGTGACCGTCCAGGTGGTCCGATCGGCGGATGGCCGCGCGCTCAGGGCGAGGCCCGGCTGCCGAGCGGTGCCTCCGTATGGACCGGTGAGCTGCGCGATCAGCGGCTCGAAGACCTGGCGGGTGACGGTCTGGGCGTCCCGACCGCGTGAGGCGAGCGGATCGAGCGTGGTGGGCAGGGTGGGAAGCGCGTAGGTGAGGGTGCCGCCACCACCGGCCGGGGGCAGCTGGGAGCCACCGCGGGTTCCGCTCCCGCCGCCGCCGCAGCCAACCAGGGTCGCCAGGGCGAAGACCGCGAAGGTGGCGGCCCGGAGCCGCATCTCTCTAGAGCTGGAGGATGACGAGGGCGTTCAGCGCCCAGAGAACGCCAAAGAAGATGGTCCACCGGGTCAGATTTCGCTCGACCAGCGAGCCGCCGCCGAAGGAGCTACCGCCTCCGCCGATGCCGAAGGCGCCGGAGAGGCCGGCGTCCTTGCCGGAGTGCAGGAGCACCAGGAAGACCAGGATCACCGAGATGATGGCCTCGACCACACTGAGCACGGTTACCATGGGGCCGGAGTGTAGAGATCAGTCCCCCTGCGGCGGTCGCAGTCGGTCAATCTTCTTCAGGATGTCGATCGCCTCCCGGCGCAGCTCGCGGTCGAGCCGCCGGAAGTCCTCCTCTGTGAGCTTGCCGGCGGCTCGGTCGGCCTCGGCGTCGCGGATCTGTCGGTACTTGGCGGCCTTGCGCGCCTCGAGATCGGCGAGCTCGGCGACGGCGGGGTCATCCTTCTGCGTGGGCGCGCGATCGCGCAGCGGCGCCGTGACGAACCAGGCGACCAGCACGACGATGACCAGGGCGAGGACGAACTCCATGGGCGGCGCAAGGCTAGGGGCAGGCCGCGCCCCGCGCGCCTAGCTCGGCTCGGCTGTCCCCAGCTCGCGGCCGAGCCTCGCGCGGTATGCAGCCTCGAGGCGGCGGCGAGACTCGAGCGCCGGCCAGGCCGCCATCACGGCACCCGCGAGAGCGATCAGGGCCCCGATCCAGATCCAGCCCACCAGCGGGTTGACGATCACCCTGAAGGTGGCGGGCGGCGGGTTCTGGACGTAGTGCTGGATGAGGGCGAGGATCGCGAACTCCTGCGCGGCCGGAGGCAGATCCGCCAGCTGACGATTGCCCCGCTTGATGTCCGGGTTGAGGACCGAGAGGTCCGGCTGGAATGCCGTCCACAGATCCCCACCGGCCCGCGCCCGCAGGCCGACCTCGCTGGTGGACTCACCCATGAAGTAGCGCCCGATCGGCCCCGCGGTCGGGTCCTGGGTCGGGTAGTAGTTGCGCGCCGGAGCCAGGGTCCCAAGGGTCTTGCCGTCGCGCGTGACCGTCAGGTGCGAGACGAGGGCGAGCCGCTCCGGCTGTGGGTCGGAGGTCAGGTTGTCGTAGTGGAGCGTGTAGTCGCCGACGCTCGCCGACTGGCCGACGTTGAGCCGCACGTCTTCCTTGGTCTGGAAGCTCGAGGAGGCCGCGATCCCGACCAGCGTGAGGGCGATCCCGGCGTGCACGATGTAGCCGCCGTAGCGCCGGCGGTTGCGCCCCACGCCCTGGGCCAGCGCCCGCAAGGGGGGCTCGCCGGTGAGCGCCCGCCTGGTCGTGCCCGCCCGCCAGAACTCGCCGGCCAGTGCCGTCAGCGTGAAGGCCGCGAAGCCGAAGACGAAGAGCGCCCAGGGATGGCTGCCCGCGTCGCTCACCACGAGCAGGACCGCGATCGTCGCGGCGGTGGCGATGCCGGGCCAGAGCAGGAGGCGCCGGGCGGCGCTTGCGCTCAGTCTCCCCCAGGCCAACAGCGGGCCGATCCCGGTGAAGAGCGCCAGCAGGACACCGATCGGCGTCACGTAGCGGTTGAACCAGGGCGCCGCCAGCGAGTGCTTCTCGCCGGTGAAGAACTCGGAGATCAGCGGGAAGAAGGTGCCCCAGAAGATCACCAACGCCAGCCCCACTAGCAGCAGGTTGTTGACCAAGAAGATCGACTCTCGGGAGAGCAGCGATTCCATCCGCCGCTCGGGCCGCAGCTGGTCGAGCCTCGAGACGATCAGCACTGTGGAGCCGATCGCGACCACGGCGATCAGCCCGAGCAGCGGGCCGCCGACGGTCGAGGCACCGAAGGCATGGATCGACTGGAGGACTCCGGAGCGCACCAGGAAGGTGCCGAGCAGGCAGAGGCTGAAGGTGCCGGCGATCAGGCTGACGTTCCAGACCTTCAGCATTCCCCGCTTCTCCTGCACCATCACCGAGTGCAGGAAGGCGGTGCCGACCAGCCAGGGCATGAGCGCCGCGTTCTCCACCGGGTCCCAGCCCCAGTAGCCGCCCCAGCCGAGCTCCTCGTATGACCAGCGCGAGCCGAGGAGCAGGCCGATGCCGAGGAAGGTCCAGGCGCAGAGGGCGAAGTTGCGGGTGGTGCGAATCCAGCTCGCGTCGAGCCTGCGGGCGATCAGTGCCCCGACGCAGAAGGCGAAGGGAATGGACCAGAAGACGTAGCCCGAGTAGAGCATCGGCGGGTGCACCGCCATGTAGGGGTTGCGGAGCAGCGGGGTGAGCCCGGAGCCCTCGACCGGGGACGGGTCGAGGTGCGCGAAGGGCTGCGCCTTGAAGATCATCAGCCCGACGAAGAAGGAGCCGAGGCCGGCCAGCACCGCGGTCGCCCAGGGGACGATCTCGCGGTGGCGGTTGCGGGTGATGAAGAGGACCGCGCTCGAGGCGAGCGAGAGGACCCAGGCCCAGAGCAGGAGCGAGCCCTCCTGGCTCGACCACATCGCGGTCAGCTTGTAGAAGGTGGGGGTGGTGGTCGAGGAGTGGTCGGCGACCAGCGCGAAGGCGAAGTCGTCCCGGAGGAACGCGACCTCGATGATCACCACCGCGGCCGTGAGCAACCCGGCCATCGCGTAGATGGCTCGCCTCGAGGACTCGATCCAGCGGCGGTCCCCGGTTCGCCCGCCGTAGACGCCCGCCCCGGCCGCGAAGAGGGCCGAGAGCAGCGCAGCGGCAAGCAGTGCGGAGCCGAGGATGGTCAGCTGGACTGCCCCGGCGTGGTCGTCGTGAACTTCGACGGGCACTTCGTGATCAGGCTGTCCCGCTCGCCGACGAAGGTGCCGTCCTGGAGCTTGCCGGTGACGATCACCTCGCGCCCGTCGCGGAACGGATCCGGGACGGTGCCCGAGTAGGTGACCGGGATCGGATCGGAGCCGTCGCGGTCGGAGATCCGGAAGTCGAGCTGGTCGCCGGCGTGCTGGATGGAGCCCGGCACGACCCTGCCGGTCAGCTCATAGGTTCCGCCCGCGTCGGACTGGAGGAGCTGCGAGGGCTCCTTGGCCTCGGTCGAGGCGCTGAAGGACGTGTACACCAGTCCCGCCGCCAGCAGGACCGCGGCGGACAGTGCGACGACCAGGCGAATCTTTCGCTTGCGCGATGGATCCACGGCGCTGTGGATTATCGCAACGTCGCCTTAAGGCCCGGCGGTTCGCCGCTAGGGTCCATGCGGCTGTGGCGACCCTGGACCCAGTGGTGATCCTCTGCGGCGGGCGGGGGACTCGCCTGAGTGAGCGGACCGAATCGATCCCTAAGGCGCTCGTGGAGATCGGCGGCCGGCCGATCCTCTGGCATGTGATCGCGATCTATGCGCAGCAGGGATTCAGGCGGTTTCTGCTTCTCACCGGCTACAAGGGTGAACGGATCGAGGAGTGGGCCCGACGGAGCTCGTGGCTTTCTGGGGTTGAGGTGAGCTGCGTCGAGACCGGACTCGACACCCCGACCGGCGGCCGCATCAGGGTCGCCGAGGAGCGCCTCGGAGATCGTCCGTTCTCATTGACCTACGCGGACGGCGTCGCCGATATCGACCTGTCGGCACTGGTCGAGTTCCACCGCGCCGGTGGTGCGCCGGCGACAATGACGGTCGTCAAGCCCGAGCTCCAGTTCGGCATCGCCGACCTCGATGACGAGAACCGCGTCCGCGGCTTTCACGAGAAGCCGCGCGTCGACAGCTGGATCAACGGCGGTTTCTTCTGCTTCGAGCCCACGGTCCTCGACTACCTGAGCGAGGACAGCGTCCTGGAACGCGAGCCCCTGGAGCGCCTGGCGGGGGACGGGTCACTCCGCGCCTACCGTCACGAAGGGTTCTGGGACTGCATGGACACCTACAAGGACGCCGTCATGCTCAACGACCTCTGGGAGTCGGGAAGGCCGCCCTGGCGGGTCTGGGCTGAGGAGCCGGCCCTGTGAGAGCCATGGTCACGGGCGCCCGTGGGTTCGCCGCCTCGTGGCTCGCCGAGGCGCTGCTCGAGGGGGGTGACGACGTGACCTCGCTGGATCGCGGGGGCGCGACTCCGACCGGGCTGGAGCTGCACCGGATCGCTGACGATGTCAACGACGCCACAGGCGATCTGCGCGACAAGGATCTCGTGCTCCGGCTGCTCCGCGAGAACCGCATCGACACCGTTTTCCATCTCGCCGCCCAGCCGATCGTCGCTACCGCCAATGCCTCCCCCATCCCCACCTTCCAGACGAACATCGAGGGGACCTGGGTGCTGCTCGAGGCCTGCCGCGAGACGAACGTTGAGCGGGTCGTGGTCGCGTCATCCGACAAGGCCTATGGCCCACACGAGAAGCTCCCCTACACCGAGGAGGCGGCGCTGCAGCCCGTGTTTCCCTACGACGTCTCCAAGGCCGCGACCGACCTGATCGCTCGCAGCTACTGGCACACCTACGAGCTCCCGGTGGCGGTGACCCGTTTCGCCAACCTCTATGGCGGTGGTGAGCGGAACTTCTCGCGTCTCATTCCCGAGACCGTCACTGCAGTGCTCGATGGACGCCGGCCGATCATTCGCTCCGACGGTTCCCCCGAGCGCGACTTCCTCTACGTCGCTGATGCGGCCCAGGCGTATTTGGCCATCGCCGACGCCCTCGAAACCGGGGACATCGCGGGGGAGGCATTCAACGCCGGCTGGGGCCGGCCGCATCCGGTTCGGGAGGTGATCGACCTGATCTGCGAGCTGGGGCCGAGCGACGTCGAGCCCGACTACCAAGGGAGGGGGAACCCGCCCGGCGAGATCGACCGCCAGTACCTTGACTCCACGAAGATCCGCGAGCGGATCGGCTGGGAGCCCGCCGTCGAGCTCCGCGAGGGGATCCGGCGGACCATCGACTGGTATGCGGCCCACCCAGAGGTCAGGCCCGCCGCTCGAGTCGGTTGAGGGCGAACTCGATGGCCCGTCCGGCGGGGCGGAAGGGCAGCAGAATCCCGGCGGCCCTGCCACCGAACTGCGGGTAGTCCAGCTTGCTGAGCAGGGCCTGCGCTTCCCGTCGTTCACGCGCGCTCAGCCGGGAGGGCATGCCTCTCGACTTCACCAGAAGCTCACGGGCCCTCCGGCGTTCATCTCTAGCGAGGCGCCGCCAATGCCGATTGGCGAGCCAGCCCAGCTCGATCGCCGCCACCACCCAGAGGCGCTCCGCCAGCCAGCGGCTTCGTCGTGCGAACCTGCTCGCCATGCCTCCGAGAACTCCCATTTGCCCTGCTTACCCCATTCCCCCGGAACGACTCACCGGAGCCCAGAGCGGCGGACGGGTCTCGAACCCGCGACCTCGAGCTTGGGAAGCTCGCGCTCTACCTACTGAGCTACCGCCGCAGAGCCGCCCATTTTAGGTCTCGTCTCTAGCCTTCGCCGATGTGAGCACCAAGAGCATCGTCGCGGTGGTCGGAGTGCTGGCCGCGATCGGCCTGCTCGCCTACGGGCTGCTCAGCAAGGGCGGCGCGACGATCGCCGTCGGGGATCCCGCGCCCGACAAGCAGCTCTCCCGGCTCGATGGCGGCGGCACCGGCGACATCGCGGACTACCGCGGGCGCTGGGTGCTGGTCAACTTCTGGGCGTCGTGGTGCGGGCCGTGCAAGTCCGAGGCCCCCGCCCTCGAGAGCTTCCAGAGGACGCATGGTCAGAGCGGCTTCACTGTGCTCGGCATCAATCTCGACGACAGCACCGGCGATGCGACCGACTTCGTTCGCCGCTACGGGCTCACCTACCCGCAGCTTCGCGACGGCGATGGCAGCGACCGCCGCGACGCCTACGGCATGACCGGCTTCCCCGAATCCTTCCTGGTCGACCCGGCCGGGAAGCTGGCGCTGATCAGGCGGGGTGCGGTGGACGAGCCCTATCTGACCGAACAGGTCGCTCCCCTGATTCAGTCACGCACATGATCCGCGGGCTCCTCATCGCCGCGGCGATCGGCCTCATCCTGGCGGCGAGTCCGGCGGCCGTCGGAGCCGCCGAACCGCGCGCCTCGCTGCCGGACGTCGAGGACGAGGTGATGTGCACCATCTGCGGCACGCTCCTGGCCGAATCGGACTCGCCGCAGGCCGATCGGGAGCGGGCCCTGATCAGGCAGCTCATCGCCCGCGGCGAGGACAAGGACCAGATCAAGGACGCGCTCGTCGCGGAGTACGGGCCGCGGGTGCTCGCGACCCCGAGCGGACACGGCTTCGACCTGCTCGCCTGGCTGGTGCCGGGTGTGGGAATCCTGCTCGCCGCCGGGGCGATCGGCTACTTCGCGGTCAGCAGGACCCGCCGCCGCTCGAGGGAGCCGGATCCGCCGGCACTCGACGCAAGCGAGCGCTCTCGGCTGGACGAGGACATGGCGCGCTATGACCTCTAGCGCCCTTACTTCCAGACTCGCACGTAGTCGACCGCCGTGGTGGCGGGCAACGGCAATCCCGGCCGGCGTCCTGAGCGAACCTCTCTCCGGCTACATCCGGTCCGGCGCTGAGATCCCCAGGAGTCCGAGCGTCCGCGCGATGGTCCGCTTGGTGAGCAGGCAGAGCCCGAGGCGTGCCTCCTCGACCCCCGCGCCCTCCGCGCCCACGACCTGGCAATCGCGGTAGAAGGCGTGGAAGTCCCGTGCCGCCTCCATTCCGTAGGCGCAGAGACGGTGCGGGGCTCGCCTCTCCGCCGCCTGGGCAACCTCGTCGGGTAGCTCGCAGAGCCGCTTGATCAGGGCCCGCTCGGAGGGCTCGATCGGCGCCCCGGAGGCGTCGAAGTCCGCGGCCTGGGCGCGCTCGACCGCGTCCTCCCCGGCCTTGCGCAGGATGCTCGCGATCCGCGCGTGCGCGTACTGGACGTAATAGACCGGGTTCTCGTTCGAGGTCTTGCGGGCGAGCTCGAGATCGAGGTCCACGGGCGTGTCGTAGCTGCGCTGCAGCATGAAGAAGCGGGCCGCGTCCGCCCCGATGTCGTCGATCAGCTCGTCCAAGGTGACGAACTCGCCCCGCCGCTTCGACATCTGGGCGCGCTCGCCGCCCTCGATGACGTGGACGAGCTGCATGATCGGCGTCTCGAGGACGTCGGGCGCGTAGCCGAGGGCGGCGAGGGCCGCCCGCAGGCGTGGCGGGTAACCGTGATGGTCGGCGCCGAGCACGTTGATCAGCCGGTCCGCCCCCCGCTCGAGCTTGTCGCGGTGGTAGGCGATGTCGGAGAGGAAGTAGGTCGGGTCGCCCTCGGAGCGGATCAGGACCCGATCCTTGTCGTCCCCGAACTCCGTCGTCCGCAACCAGGTCGCGCCCTCGCTCTCGTAGACGTGGCCCGCCCCGCGTAGCTCGGACAAGGCGCGCTCCACCAGACCAGACTCGTGCAGTGCCCGTTCCGAGGACCAGGTGTCGTAGACGACGTTGTAGCGGCGCAGCGTCTCCTCGATCTGCTCGAGCATCAGGGCCATACCGCGCCGCGCAAGTGCGTCGAGATCGCCGCTGTCGACTCCCTCCTGGTCCAGGCGGCCGGCCAGCTCGGCCACGTAGTCGCCCTCGTAGCCGTCCTCGGGGAGCGGGTCGCCCTTGATCCGAGCCGCGATCGACTCGGCGAAGCGGTCGATCTGTCCTCCCCTGTCGTTCGAGTAGTACTCGCGCACGACCGGGTGACCCGTGAACTCGAGCAGGCGCGCCACCGAGTCGCCGTACGCGGCGTGCCGGCCGCTCGCCGCGGTCACCGGACCGGTCGGGTTCGCCGAGACGAACTCGACGTTCACCCGCTCGGTGACCGCGTCGGCGCCGGGTGGCCTGCCGAGCCGATCCCTCTGCTGGGCGAGCTCCGAGGCGGCGCGGCGATACCACGCATCCGCGAGGAACAGGTTGAGGAAGCCGGGCCCCGCCACCTCGACCCGCTCGACCTTCCCGGCCAGCGTCCTGGCGAGCTCCTCGGCGAGCTTCTCCGCCGTCTCGCGCGGCTGCTCGCCGAGGGCGGGCGCCAGCAGCATCGCCGCGTTCGTCGAGTAGTCGCCGAACTCGGGCTTGGGAGGGCGTTCGAGTGTCGACTGGGAGCCTTTAGTGCGAGGGCGCTCCGCAGGCGAAGCCGAGGAGCGACCCGTTTGACGAGGGCCATCGAGCAGCGCTGCCGCTGCCGCTTCGACGGCGGAGCGCAGTTCTGTGACGGGGTCAGCCATCGTTTGCAGCCTACGCGGGGCTAGAGGTGGTACGGCTCACCGGCGAGGATCTTGGTGGCGCGGAAGAGCTGCTCGAGCAGAACCACGCGAGCGAGCTGGTGGGCCATCGTCTGCGGGCCGAGCGAGATGCGCTCGTCCGCCAGGGCCACGCTGCGGGCGGAGAGGCCCTCGGGCCCACCGATCAGAAAGCAGAGATCCTGGGCGTCGATCCGCCGCTCCGAGAGCCAGCTCGCCCAAGCTTTGGAGCTCAGCGCGCGACCGCCGCGATCGAGCGCGATCACGTGGGAGCGGGTCGGTATCCGTCCCTCGATGTTGACCTCGTCCCGGACCTCGATCAGGTGGACAGGTTGATGGCGCTGCAGCATCTTCCGGTAGTGGGCGTCGGCCTGGGCGAAGGGAGCTTTCACCTTGCCGACCACGACGACCGTGACCCTCACGGCCGCTCGCCCTGCTCCCAGGCCAGGGCGGCGCCGATCCGGTCGATCGCCGGCGGATGGGTGCCGAAGACGAAGGTGAAGGCATCCGGCGGGTCGGGGTCGGAGAGGTTGCGGTCGGCGAGCTGCTGCTGCAGCTCGATCATCCCCTTGGGATCGTCGGTGAGCTGCAGCGCGAAGGTGTCCGCCCTCGCCTCCACCGAGCGGGAGAGCTGGTTGCCGGCGATCCCGATCACGAACGAGGTCACACCGATCGCCAGCGCCAAAGCGGGCAGGTAGGCGGGTCGGCCGGGCTCGGCGCCCTGCCGTCTCGCGATCGCGCGGGACATCCCCGCGACGAAGATCAGCGCCAGGGGTGTGACGATTGCGACGAAGAGCAGCCCCCGCCGGATGTCGTTGCCGTGGACATGCCCGAGCTCGTGGGCGACGACCGCGTTCCGCTCGGGGCGGTTCAGGCCCTTGAGCAGCGTGTCGTAGAGAACCACCCGCTTCGAGGAGCCGATGCCGTTGACATAGGCGTTGATCGCGGTGGTCCGGCGGCTCGCGTCCACCTCGTAGACGTGGCCGACATCGACGTCGGCGCGACTGGCGAGATCGAGCACGTCAGTCCGCGCCTGTCCCGGTGGCAGCTCCTTGAAGTTGTTGAACAGCGGGGCGATCACCACCGGCGCGAGCCAGGTGATCACCGCCGCTCCGAGCACCACGCCGACGCTCCCGGGGATCCACCAGCGACGCCCGAAGCGGCGCATCAGCCAGAGCGCGAACGTCCCCACGGCTCCGGCCAGGATCGCGCCGATCGCCGTGGCCTTTCCCCAATCGCTCAGATAGCCGCTCAGGGACTGGGTGGAAAGGCCGACGTCCACGGAGCGCTCGTGCGCCCAGATCCCGAAGGGGACCGTGACCACCCCGACGGCGACCGAGAGGCCGGCCGCGGCAGCGGCTCCCCCGAGCACGGGGCGCGCGCCGAGCCGCTCGAGCGCACGCCGCGTCACCGCCGGGCGCCCCGTCGCCAGCAGGACGAGCATCACCCCCTCGGCGACCAGGCTCGTGACCAGGATCAGCCTCTGGCCCGAGGCGTAGTCACGTGCCGTCGTCAGCTCCTGGTGCGAGAAGTAGGCGTTCGGATCCGCGTGGACGGGCTGCTCGATGTCCCGGGGACGGAGCAGCCAGGCCGCGGCCTCGGCCACGACCACGGCGGCGACGGCCGTGGCCCCCAGACGAAGCCATTTGGGCGACGAACGGCCGGGCACCGGCCTACGATAGACCGCCGCCCGAACGGTCCCCTGGGAGCGATTCCATCGCCGTTCGTCCCATGCGCGTCGCCATCCTCACTGACATTCATTCGAATCTCCCGGCCCTCGAGGCCGTCCTCGCCGCGATCGACGAGGCCGGTATCGAGCGCCGCTGGTGCCTCGGTGACGTGGTGGGCTATGGAGCCCAGCCCGACGAATGCTCCCGCCTGGTCTCGGAGCGGTGCGAGCTCAGCCTGGTCGGCAACCACGACCTGGCGGTGACCGGCGAGATCGACACCGACGTGTTCTCGGCCTCGGCGGCAGCGGCGGTGGAGTGGACCCGTGCCAACTCGGACGCCGCGACGATCGAGTTCCTGAAGTCGCTCGAGCCGCAGAACACCGAGCACGAGGTCGGCCTCTACCACGCCTCCCCCCGGGACCCGGTTTGGGAATACGTGCTGGCCGTCGATCAGGCCCGGGAGTGCATGGAGGAGCAGTCGGCGCGAGTCAGCCTGATCGGGCACTCCCACGTCGCGCTCTGGTTCTCCGATGGCGAGGGTCCTCCGGGCGGGGACGGAGGCGCCCAGGCCGAGGGCGGGAAGGAGCTCGATCTCCCGGAGCGCCGCTGGCTGCTCAACCCAGGCAGCGTCGGCCAGCCGCGGGACGGCGATTCCCGCGCTGCCTGGCTGGAGCTCGACACGGACGCGTGGAAGGCGATCTACCACCGCACGGAGTACGACATCGACAAAGCGGCGGAGGCGATCAGGGACGCCGGCCTGCCCGAACTGCTCGCCGATCGTCTCTATATAGGGCAGTGATGACGACGCCGAGCACCAAAAGTCCGCGGGCTAGTATCGCCGCGATGCCGAAGCCGCTCCGGCCGACATTCCTTGCCCTGATCCTGGCCGCCGTGCTGGCGGTGGCGGGCTGCGGCGACAGCGGGCCCGATCCCTCGATCGACAAGGGGGATGCGACAACTCTGCTCGCGCAGATCCAGGAGATCCGCGAGAACGTCGACGTCGAAAGCCCGTGCGTGGCCGCCGACCGCACCGACAACCTAATCGCCGACATCCAGGAGCTGCCCTCGAGCGTCAACTCCGACGTCCGAGAGGCCCTCGAGAGCGGCTCCAACAACCTGAAGATCCTGCTCTCCGGCGAGTGCGAGAACCGCACCACGACCACCGGGACCA
Source organism: Solirubrobacterales bacterium (assembly GCA_036520315.1). Classification (GTDB taxonomy): domain Bacteria; phylum Actinomycetota; class Thermoleophilia; order Solirubrobacterales; family 70-9; genus DASUPK01. The sequence continues at coordinate 20,765 of DATDJZ010000021.1, forward strand.
CGACGAGCACCCCGTCGACGACCGAGGCGACGACCACGCAACGCACCCAATCCACGACGACCCGCACCCAGACCCAGACCACCCCGACTCAGACCCAGACGACCCCGACGCAGCCGACCACCACGACCCCCGGTGCGTCCGGCGGCATCGGGCCGGGAGGACTATGAGCCCGCGCAGCCCCAGGGGCGAGCTGATCGCCGACCGCTACCGAATAGAGGACCGGCTGGGAAGCGGAGGAATGTCCAGCGTCTTCCGGGCCACCGACACCATCTTGGAGCGGACGGTCGCGGTGAAGATCCTCGCCGAGCACCTCTCGGACGACGAGCGGTTCGTCGCCCGCTTCCGGCGTGAGGCGCTGGCAGTCGCGAAGCTCGTCCACCCCAACATCGTCCAGGTCTACGACACCGGGATCGACCATGGCCAGCACTACATCGTCATGGAGTACGTGCGCGGGCGCTCCGGCGCCCAGCTGCTCCAGGCCGAGGGCAAGCTAGACCCGGAAACCACGGTCGAGATCGGGGTCCAGTCCTGCGCGGGCCTCGACTACGCACACCGGCACGGGATCATCCACCGGGACGTCAAGCCGGGGAACCTGATGATCATCGGCGGTCCAGCCGGAGGCGGCGACATGACGGTGAAGATCACCGACTTCGGCATCGCGCGGGCCAGCGAGCAGACGCGGATCACCCAGGTCGGCTCGGTCGTCGGCACAGCCGCCTACCTCGCTCCGGAGCAGGCTCGCGGCGAGGAGGCCACGCCCTCGTCGGACGTCTACTCACTGGGCGTCGTGCTCTATCAGTTCCTCACCGGGCGGCTGCCCTATGAGGGCGCCTCCCTGGCGGAGCTGGCGGTCCGCCAGCAGTCCGAGCAGCCATTGCACCCGAGCTCCTACAGCGAGGACGTGCCGGAGGCGGTCGGCGACGCCGTCCTGGTGGCGCTCGACTCCGACCCGTCCCGCCGGTTCGCCGCCGCCGGGGAGCTCGCCGACGCTCTGCGGCGCGGACTCACAGGGGAGTCCCCCACCGGCACGGCGGCCACCAGGATCCTCGGCGACGACACGCCGACGGCGCCCACCCGTCAGGTGCCTCGCACCCGGACCCAGCGCCGCCCGCAGCGCCGCCCGGTCCCTCCCCGGCAACCCCAGCCCGTCCCCCAGCAGCGCCGCCGCCGGGCATCGAGCTTTGCGCGGAACGCCCTGATCGTGATTGCGATCCTGCTGCTCGCCGCGGCGGTTGCCGCGATCGTCACCCTCGCGTCGAGCAGCGGGGGCGGCAACATCGATCTCGATCAGGTCGTCAAGCAGAACGTCAATGACCAGATCGACGCGCTCAGGCAGGTCGTCGAGGACAACACGAAGTAGCGGTTATGGAGTGCCGCCTGCGCGCAGTTGCCACGCTGCCTCCCAGGGAGCAGCCCCGGCGATCACGGCGCCCGCGTAGTCGCCGTAGGAATTCGCTCCAATCGCCTCCCTGGCGCCCGCTACGAGCCGCTCCATGTAGGTCAGGTTGTGGAGCGTGAGCAACCGGGTGCCCGTCAGGTCCTTGTTGCGGGCCAGGTAGTGGAGGTAGGCGCGGGAGTGGTGCGTGCAGGCCTCGCAGGGGCAGCCCTCGACCACCGGGCCGTCATCGTCGGCGTAGGCGGACTTGGTCAGGTCGATTCGGAACCGGCCACCCGGGTCCGGGGCGAGCGCCGTGCCGTGCCTGGCAAGCCGAGTCGGGATCGCGCAGTCGAACAGGTCGATGCCCATGCCGATCCCGACGAGCAGGTCGTCGATCTCGCCGATGCCGAGCAGGTGGCGCGGCGCCTCATCCGGAAGGAATGGGGCGGTGAAGCCGAGGACGCCATGCATCTCGGACTTCTCCCGCCCGAGCGTTCCACCGATCGCGATGCCGTCGATTTCAGCCGCGGCGTTCCGCTCCGCGGACTTCCGGCGCAGGTCCTCATGCACGCCGCCCTGGACGATGCCGAAGACCGCCTGCGCCGCCGGCCCCTCGCGCTCGTGCCAGGCCAAGCAGCGGTCGAGCCAGCGGTGGGTGCGCTCGGTGGAGCGGGCCGTGTACTCGCGGTCGGCGTGGGCCGGCGTGCACTCGTCGAAGGTCAGGGCGACATCCGACGCGAGTGCCGCCTGGATCCGCATCGAATCCTCGGGACCGAGGAAGCGGTTCGAGCCGTCCAGCAGCGACTGGAAGGCGACCCCGTCCTCGGAGATCTCGACCCTGGCGCCGCCCGGAGCGTTGCCCCGCCTGCCCTTGATCTCGTCCGCGACGCCGCCGTGGGCGAGCGAGAAGACCTGGAAGCCGCCCGAGTCGGTGATGATCGCCCGATCCCATCCCATGAAGCGGTGCAGGCCTCCCCGCGCCGCGATTGCGTCCTCGCCCGGCGACAGATGCAGATGGAAGGTGTTGCCGAGCACCATCCCGTAGCCGAGCTCCGCGACCTCACCGGAGGACAGCCCGCGGACGCTGCCCTTCGTGGCCAGGGGGATGAACGCCGGTGTGTGCACGTCGCCGTGCGCCACATGGATCAGGCCCGCACGGGCATCGCCGTCACGGGCCTGAATCTGGAAGTCGAGCCTGGCCGGGTCGTGTCGCATCGGCCCAAGTTCAGCTCAGTCGCCCTGCGCGCGCAGAGTGTGCCCGGTCATCGCCTCCGGCTGCGGGATGTCGAGCAGGTCGAGGGCGGTCGGCGCCACGTCGGCGAGGATGCCTCCGTCGCGCAGCGCGATTCCCTCGACGGTGGCGATCAGCGGCACCGGGTTGGTCGAATGGGCCGTGTTCGGGGAGCCATCGGGCTCGAGCATCTGCTCGCAGTTGCCGTGGTCGGCGGTGATCAGCAGCGCGCCCCCCTTCTCGTGGACCGCGGCGACAACCTCGGCCAGGCGAGCATCGACCTCCTCGACGGCGGCGACCGCCGCCGGAATCACCCCTGTGTGGCCGACCATGTCGGGGTTGGCGAAGTTGATGATCCCGAATCGATAGTCGTCGTCACGCCAGTGCTCGCTGAAGGCCTGCGCCGCGGCGGCGGCGCTCATCTGCGGCTTGTGGTCGTAGGTGGGGACGTCCCGCGGTGAGTCGACCAGATAGCGCTCCTCCCCGCTCCACTCCTGCTCGCGGCCGCCGTTGAAGAAGTAGGTGACGTGCGCGTACTTCTCGGTCTCGGCGACGTGCAGCTGGCGCTCGCCCTCCTCGGCGATCACCTGCGCGATCGTGGTCGCCGGCTCGCGTGGCGGAAAGGCCACCGGATAGGGCCAGCCGTGCTGGTACTCGGTCATCGTCGTCACACCGAACGGGCCGGCCCCGCCGCGGTCGAATTCGTCGAAGTCGGGCTCGCCGAGGGCGCGGGTCAGCTGCCTGGCCCGGTCGGGCCGGAAGTTGATGAAGATCAAGGGCTCATCGGGCTCGACGCCGTCGTACTCCCCGATCACGGTGGGCTCGATGAACTCGTCGGTGATGTCGCGTTCGTATGACTCGCGGATCGCTCCCACGGCGCTGTCCGCCCGGGCGGCCCGCGCGTGGATGATCGCGTCGTAGGCCCGCTTTGTGCGGTCCCAGCGGCGGTCGCGGTCCATGCCCCAGTAGCGACCGCCGACGGTCCCGATCGAGCCCACGTGGCGGAGCCAGCGCTCCGCCTCCTCGACGTAGCCCGCCCCGCCCCTCGGCGGAGTGTCGCGCCCGTCCGTGAGGGCGTGGAGCACCAGCTCGGAGACCCCCTCTTCCCCCGCCAGCTCGATGACCGCCTCGATGTGCTCCCAGCCCGAGTGGACGCCGCCGTCGGAGATCAGGCCCACCGCGTGGAGCCGGCCTCGGCGGGACTCCCGCGCCCAGCCGCATGCAGCCCGCAGCGCGGGGTTCTCGAAGAAGCTTCCGTCGGCGATCGCGTCGTCGATCCTGGCGAGGTCCTGCTTCACGATCGCGCCGGCGCCGAGGTTGAGGTGTCCGACCTCCGAGTTGCCCATCTGTCCCTCGGGCAGGCCGACGTCCCGGCCAGAGGTGGAGAGCGTCGTGTGCGGGTAGGCCGACCAGAGCTCGTCGAAGACCGGCGTGCTCGCCTGCGAGATGGCATTGCCAGGACCGTCGGGAGCCAGGCCCCAGCCGTCGAGGATCACCAGGGCCAGCGAGGGGACCGGAATACCGCTGGGCCCGGCGGGGAGCGGGCTCATCAGCCGGCCGCTTGAACGATCGCCGCGAAGTCGCCCGGATCGAGGCTGGCACCACCCACCAGCGCGCCGTCGACGTCCGGCTGCAAGATCAGCTCCGTCGCGTTGTCGGCCTTGACGGAGCCCCCGTAGAGGATCCGGATCGCCGCGCCCCCCTCGGCCGAGCGGGCCTCGATCAGGCCGCGGATCAGGGCGATCGCCTCTTGCGCCTGATCCGGCGTGGCCGTGCGGCCCGTCCCGATCGCCCAGATCGGCTCGTAGGCGATCACGACCTCGCTCAGCCGCGCGTCCGGGACCTGGGCCAGGTCGGCCTCGATCTGCCGGGTGAGGACCTGCTCGGTCTCGTCGCCGTCCCTCTCGGACTCGTTCTCCCCAACGCAGAGGATCGGCTCGAGCCCAGCGCCCAATGCGGCCGGCACCTTCCGGGCCAGCGCCTCATCGGTCTCGGCGAAGTACTGCCGCCGCTCGGAATGGCCGAGGATCACGCCGTGGACCCCGAGATCCTGCAGCATCGGAGCCGAGATCTCGCCGGTGTAGGCACCCTCCTCGGCCTCGTGCATGTTCTGCGCGGCGACGCGGACGCGGCTCTGGAAGCAGAGCTCGACCGCCGCGATCAGCGACGTGAAGGGCGGGCAGACGACCACCTCGGGACCGCCGGATTCAGGGACCAGCGGCAGGAACTCGGCGAGGAAGCGCTCGGCCTCCTCGGTCGTCTTGTGCATCTTCCAGTTAGCGGCGAGGTAGGCAGCCCGCTCAGGCATCGATCAGCGCCTCCACTCCGGGCAGTTCCCGGCCTTCCATCAGCTCCAGCGAGGCGCCGCCGCCGGTTGAGAGCCAGTCCACGGCGTCGGCGAGCTCGAACTTCTGGAGCGCTGCGACGGAGTCCCCGCCGCCGACCACCGTGTGGCCGGGCGCCGCGGCGACCGCTTCGGCGACGGCTCGCGTTCCTCCCGCGAACGGATCGAGTTCGAAGGCGCCCATCGGCCCGTTCCAGAAGACGGTCCCAGCCCGGGCAATCCGCTTGCTGAAGTTGGCGACCGTGTTGCTGCCGATGTCGAGGCCCATCCAGCCCTCGGGTACGTCGACGCCGTTGAGCAGGCGAACCTCCGTATCCGGGTCGAACTCCCTCCCGAGGCACAGGTCCTCGGGCAGCTCGAGAATCGTGTCGCTGCCCTCGGCCTCCTCCAGCACCGTCCTTGCCGACTCAACCCCCTCCTCCTCCACGAGGGAGTTGCCGGTATCGCGCCCCTCGGCCTTGAAGAAGCTGAAGCACATCGCACCCCCGATCAGGATCTCCTCGGCGAAGCGAAGGAAGCGATCGATCACGCCGAGCTTGTCCGTGACCTTGGCGCCGCCGAGCACGATCACCAGGGGGCGCTCCGGGTCATCCCGCACGGCGGTGAGCTCGGTCACCTCGCTCTCGAGGAGCAGACCGGCGTAGCCCGGCAGGTGGTGCGCCACGCCCTCGGTGCTCGCGTGGGCGCGGTGCGCCGAGCCGAACGCATCGTTGACGTAGATCTCGGCCAGCCCGGCGAGCGCCTCCGCCAGGGCCGGGTCGTTCTTCGTCTCGCCGGGCTCGAAGCGGCTGTTCTCCAGAAGCAGCACCTCGCCGGCGTCTAGGCCGGACGCCATCTCGGTGACCCGATCGCCGACCACGGCGGGGGCCTGCTCGACCGGCGCGTCGAGCAGTTCGGCGAGGCGCCCGCCGACCGGGGCCATGGACAGCTCCGGGTCGGGGCCCTTGGGGCGACCCAGATGGGAGACCAGGACCACGCTCGCTCCGCGCTCTCGGAGCAGCTGGATCGTCGGCAACGAGGCCCGGATCCGGGTGTCGTCCGTGACCACGCCCCGCTCGAGCGGCACGTTGAGATCCGCGCGCACCAGCACGCGGCGACCCTCCACCTCGGCATCTCTGACGCTCGCCTTGCTGAACGAGCGCGCGGTGGCTGCGTCAGGCACCGACCGTCGCCGGCTGCAGCACCTTCTCCGCCAACTCGACGCAGCGGTTCGAGTAGCCCCACTCGTTGTCGTACCAGGAGAAGACCTTGACGAACCTGCCGTCGACGACGGTGGTCTGCTCGGCGTCGAAGATCGACGAGTGCGGATCGGTGACGATGTCCGTGGAGACGATCGGGTCCTCGGTGTACTTGAGGATCCCGCCGAGGGGGCCCTCGGCCGCCTCCTTCATCGCGGCGTTGATCTGATCCGCGCTGGTCTCGCTCCCGACGTCGCAGACCAGGTCGACCAGGGAACCGGTGATCACGGGCGCGCGGATCGCGACGCCGTTGAGCTTGCCCTGCAGCGCGGGCAGCACCAGCCCGATCGCCTTCGCGGCGCCGGTCGAGGTCGGGATCAGGTTGACCGCAGCGGCCCGCGCCCGCCTGTAGTCCTTGTGGGGCATGTCCTGGAGGCGCTGGTCGGCTGTGTAGGCGTGGATCGTGGTCATCAGGCCACGCTCGATGCCGACGGTGTCGTTGAGGACCTTCGCCACCGGCGCCAGGCAGTTGGTGGTGCAGGAGGCGTTGGAGATGATGTTGTGCTTCTCGGGGTCATACGAATCGAAGTTGACGCCCAGCGCCACGGTGATGTCTGGGTCGGTGGCCGGGGCGGAGATGATCACCTTCTTGGCGCCCGCGTCGAGGTGCTTCTGGGCGTCCTCGCGCTTGGTGAAGAGTCCGGTGGACTCGATCACGACCTCCACACCCAGGTCACCCCAGGGAAGGGCGGAGGGGTCCCTCTCGTTCAGGACCTTGATCTCAGCGCCGTCGACCTTGATGCCATCGGCAGTGACCTCGATCTCGCCTGAAAAGCGCCCGAGGACGGAGTCGTAGCGGAGCAGGTGGGCGATCATCTCGGTGTCGATCAGGTCGTTGACCGCGACGAACTCGAGATCGGTGCCGGCCTCGTGGGCCGCGCGGAACAGGTTCCGGCCGATTCGCCCGAAGCCGTTGATGCCCACCTTGACTGCCATTTTCAGGTCCTCCTAGGGGATTCGGTCTTTCCGCTGACTACCCAAACTACCGAGCCGGCAGGCCCACGGTAACCGCGCGCCAGCTGTTAGTGGGCGACGCAGACCTCGACCAAGTAGCCGTCGGGATCGTTGAGCCGGCAGGCGTAGTTGCCCGGACCGAACAGAGGAGCTGCGCCGGGCTCGGCCACCGGCTCGCCGCCGTTTGCGCTGCCCGACTCGAACGACGCCTTGACGGCCGGGATGCTCTTCGCGGGGAAGCAGATCAGGCCGTAACCGGGCCGCGGCGAGTCCGTCTCCTCGATGAAGAACTCGGCCTTGATCAGACCCCAACTCACCGAGTTGGCTGGCGCCTCGTGGCGGCGCCATCCGTTCGGCGCCAGGATCGAGTCATAGAAGGACCCGCTGCGCTCGAGATCTGAGACTTTGACGGCTGCGTAATGAAGCATCAGCTGAGTGATGGTCCGGGACGAGACAATCCCTGGCGACCGGACCACCTTACATGGGGAACCCCGGCCCCGGGGGTCAACGCCGAGGCTCCCAGCGGAAGAAGCGCACCGCGACGACGAGGCCGAAGAGCCCCCAGGCGGCGACCACAGCCAGGTGTCCCAGTTCGAAGCCCGCGCCGGTGGTGTTCGGGTCCCAGACGGTGAACATCGCCTCGAAGAAGTGGCGGATCGGGAAGAGGTCGGCGAAGTCCAGGACCCCGTTGGGCAGCTCGTCCTGGGGGATGAAGATCCCGGAGAGGAAGTAGAGCGGCAGGACGGTCGCATTGGTCACCGCCGGGGCGGCGTCCTCCGTAGGGATAACGGCCGCGAGTGCGAAGCCGAGACAGGAGAAGGAGAAGGCACCGACCGCCAGCGTGACCACCAGCGCCGGCATCGTGTTCGTGGGGATCGTCACCCCGTAGACCAGGGCGCCGATCACGCTGACAAGGACGACCATGATCACTGAGATCACCAGGGAGTTCCCCACCCGGCCGGCGACGAAGGCCGCTGGAGGGAGTGGTGTCCCGCGGACCCGCTTGAGCTGTCCCGCCTCGCGCTCGGCGGGCAGGTTGGTCGCGAGCTTCACGGTCGTCGCCGAGATCACGGCGAGCGTCAGGATCGCCGGCACGTAGTAGGTCGCCCCGTCGACGTCCAGCCCAGAGATATCAGCGTTCTTGAAGACGCTGGCGAGGATGAAGAGGAAGATCAGCGGCAGAAGCGCGGTGAAGAAGACGGCCGCGCGGTTGCGCCAGAAGATCATCTGGTCGAAGCGGAACTGGTGGAGGACGAGCGCGAGTCCGGTCACGGCGTGCCCTCCCCCGCCCCGTCGGCGTGGCGGGTGAGCTCCAGGTAGATGTCCTCGAGGCTCGGCCGGCGGACCTGGAGGTCGGGCAGGCCGACCCCACGCTCGCTCGCCCAGACCGTGAGATCCCGGAGCACGGGCACGGGATCCTCGGCCATCAACGAGACCGCGCCGGCGTCGATGCGAGCCTGGGCCCGTACGGGCTCGGGCAGATCGGGTGAGCGGATGCCGGCCGGGAGCCGGAAGCTGATCTCGGTGCGGGCCTCGCGGTCCCCGCCCACGTCCTCGGGCGAGCCCGTTGCGACGATGCGCCCGGCCGAGATGATCGCGACCCGATCGGCGAGCGCCTGCGCCTCGTCCATGTAGTGCGTCGTCAGGAACACCGTCTTGCCGAGGTCCCGCAGCCCGCCGATCACATCCCAGGCCTGCCGGCGCGCCGAGGGGTCGAAGCCGGTGGTCGGCTCGTCGAGGAAGAGCAGCTCGGGATCGCCGATCAGGGCGAGCGCCACGTCCAGGCGCCGCTGCTGTCCGCCGGACAGCGTTGAGGTCCGCGCATTCGCCTTCGCGCCCAGGCCGACGAGGTTCACCGTCTCGTCTACATCACGGGGCGAGGAGTAGTAGCCCGCGTACTCCTCGACCGCCTCGCGGGGGGTGAGCTCGGGGACCAGGCGAGACTCCTGGAGGACGAAGCCGACGCGGTTGCGCCAGGCCCGGTCCGCCCGCTGCGGGTCGATGCCGAGCACGCTCACCTCGCCTGCGTTGCGCGTCCGGTAGCCCTCGAGGATCTCGACGGTGCTGGTCTTGCCCGCGCCGTTCGGCCCCAGGAAGGCGAAGATCTCGCCGGCGCCGACCTCGAGGTCGATCCCCCTTACCGCGTCGAAGCCGTCGTAGGACTTGCGCAGGCCCTTGACGCTGATCACTGGATCGGGCACGGGGCGATCTTAGGGACGGCTTCGCCTCGAGATCGCGGACGCAGGCGCCGCAAACATCAGGCGCGGCGCTGTCGCCCGCTTCAAATAGAGCGGCTGGCGTCCGCTAGCTCGACGTCGCGATGCACGACCTGCAGCTTGACGTCGTTGCGCTTGCCCAGCTCGCGCGCGATCCGGTCAGCGACGGTGACGGAGCGGTGCCGCCCGCCGGTGCAGCCGACCGCGATCGTCAGGTGTTGCTTGCCCTCGGCGACGTAGGCGGGCAGGAGAAAGTCGAGGAGAGGCATGAGCCGTCCGTAGAACTCCCCCGCCTGCGTGCCCGACTCGACGTACTCGCGAACCGGCTCGTCGAGCCCGGTGAGCGGCCGCAGGTCGTCGACGTAGTGGGGGTTCGGGAGGAAGCGGACGTCGAGGGTGAGGTCGGCGTCCAGGGGCGGGCCGTTCTTGAAGCCGAAGGTGAGAATGGTCAGCGCGAGCTGGTTCTCCCGGGTGTCGCGACCGATCAACTCGATTGCGATCCGCCGCCGCAGGGCGCCGCCGGTCAGCGGCGAGGTGTCCACCACGACGTCGGCGCGCTCGCGGAGCGGTGCGAGCCGCTCGCGCTCCGCCCGGATCCCATCGACGATCCGGCCGCTGCGCGCCAGGGGGTGGCGGCGGCGTGTCTCCTTGTAGCGATGGAGCAGGGCCTCCTCGTCGGCCTCGAGGAAGACGAGCTTCAGGTCCAGCGCGTGGCTCGCCTCCAGCTCATCCAGGACCGCGAGCAGGTCTTCGAAGTACTCGCCGCCCCGAACGTCGGTCACCACCGCGGCCCTCTCGACACCGCTGCCCTCGTGCTGGAAGAGCTGGCCGAGCCCCTCGATCATCCGGGGTGGCAGGTTGTCAACACAGAAGTAGCCGCCGTCCTCGAAGGCCGCTATCGCCTCCGACTTCCCGGCACCCGAGTAACCGGTGATCACCACGAGCTCGACCCGCTTCTCGCTGGGTCGTGAGCCGTCGCCCCCTGCTGTCCCGTCGTGGGACATCAGCCCGCTCTGTGTAGTTGGCGATGGATCTCGCGAGCGAGCTTACCGGGCACCCCGGGCACCGCCTCGAGCTCCTCCCGGCTGGCGCCCAGCAGCCGATCCGGTGAGCCGAAGTGGCGGAGCAGCGCCCGCTTGCGGGCCGGTCCCACGCCGCGCACCCCGTCCAGGACCGACGCCGTCATCGCCTGATCACGGCGGGTGCGGTGAAAGGTGATCGCGAACCGATGTGCCTCGTCGCGCACCCGCTGAAGGAGGCGCAGCGCGTCCGAGCCCTTCTCGAGCATGATCGACTCCTTCCGGCCCGGCAAGAACACCTCCTCGATCCGCTTGGCGAGGCTGATCACCGCCACGCCGCGCTCCAGCAGCGGCTCGAGCTCCTTCAGCCCCGCCGCGAGCTGGCCCTTGCCTCCGTCGATCACGATCAGGTCCGGGATCGCGGCGAAGCTCGCGTCGCGGTCGGAGTCGTGCGGTGAGATGTCGGCCTGCTGCAGGTAGCGGCCGAGTCTCCGGCTCAACACCTCCTGCATCGCGGCGAGATCATCGGGGCCCTCACCGTTACCGCCGAACTCGCCCCGAATGTTGAACTTCCGGTAATCAGACTTCTTCGGCGCGCCGCCCTCGAAGGCGACCATCGAGGCCACCGTGTGCGTCTCGCCCAGGTTCGAGATGTCGAAGCCCTCGATCCGGACCGGGACTCGGTCGAGGCCGAGCGCATCCTGGAGCGCCGAGAGTGACTCGACCCTCTGCTGGCGCCGGTGCTCGCGGCGCAGCTTGTCCTGGGCGAGGGCGAGGTTGGCGTTCTTCTCCGCCAGCTCGCGCATGCGGCGCAGGTCGCCGCGGGAGGCCACCCGCACCTCGACCTGCGCATCCCGCTGGCTCGACAGCGCCTCCGCGAGCACCTCGGTGCGGTCCTTCAACTCGGGACCGACGATGACCCGGCCCGGGATCGAGGGCGCCGCTCCGTAGTACTGGAGCAGGAAGGTCTCGGCCACCTCGCCCGGGTCGCGGTCGCCCTCCGCGCCGTCCTCCTCGCCCGCCAGGTAGAAGCCCTGCCGCTCGGCGAGCACCCCGTCGCGCACCTGGAAGACCTGGGCGTTCGCATCGTCGCCCTCCACTGCCACCCCGATCACGTCGGCGCTTCCCAGCGCGCCGCCCGCGACCTGCTGGCGCTCCATCATGCTGCGCACCGCATTGAGCCGGTCGCGGAAGAGCCCGGCCCGCTCGAAGTCCTGGGCCTCGGAAGCCTCCTGCATCTGCTCCTCGAGGTCACCGGCGATCTCCTTGTAGCGGCCGGAGAGGAAGCCGATGATCCGGTCGATGTTGCCCCGGTACTCCTGCTTGTCGATGTAGCCGACACAGGGCGCCTGACAGCGCTTGATGTAGTAGTCGAGGCAGGGCACGCCGGAGCGCCGACCCGGCTCCGGGCCCTCGCAGGTCCGATACTGGAAGAGCTTGCCGAGCAGATCGAGCGTCTCGCGAACCCGCTTGGCGCTCGAGAACGGCCCGAAGTAGGCGCGGTTCGGCCGGTGCCGCTCGCGGGTGAAGTAGACGCGGGGAAACTCCTCGTCGAGGCTGACCCCGACGTACGGATACGACTTGTCGTCCCGCAGCCGGATGTTGAACCGCGGCCGGTAGCGCTTGATGAAGCTCTGCTCCGCGAGCAGGGCCTCCGCCTCGGTCTGCGTGACCAGGGTCTCGATCGACTCGGTGCGGCCGATCAGCTCGGCGGTGCCGCCCAGACCGGAACCTCGCCCACCGCCCCTGCCGGCGAAATGCGAGGCGACCCGCTTGCGGATCGAGTTCGCCTTGCCCACGTAGAGGGCGTCCCCCGCCTTGTCGCGGAAGACGTAGACACCGGGAGCGTCGGGCAGTTCCCGGCGCTGCTCCTCCAACTTCTCGCTGCTCTTCGCCACAAATAGAAGGGTAGGCTGCGCATCCCGTCGCCCCAGGAGGTTTCAGATGGCAGAGACCGCAGAGACCGAGGTTCCGTTGGTGTCCAGCGATCCACCCAAGCTCGAGACGCTTCAGATCGAGATCGAGGGTCAGGTGGGAACGCTCACGCTCAACCGGCCCGACGCACTCAACGCGATGAGCCCCGAGCTGATCGGCGAGCTGATGACGGCCGCCGCCTGGCTGGCGGACCGCGCCCCGATCCGCGCCCTGATCGTGACCGGCGCGGGCCGCGCCTTCTGCTCCGGCGGCGACGTCAACTGGTTCAAGCGGGGCGTCACCGACGAGAACGTCGACCTGCCCTCAGAGGTGCGGCGCGGCGCCGAGGCACTGCACAACGCCATCGTCGACATCCGCCGCATTCCCTACCCGGTGATCGCGGCGATCAACGGCCCCGCCGCGGGAGCAGGTATGTCGCTCGCGCTCTCGGCGGACGTCCGGATCGCCTCCGAGGCCGCCTTCCTGGCGATCGCCTACGGGCGGATCGGCGCGGCGCCCGACGGCGGCATGACCTACTTCCTGCCTCGGGTGGTCGGACCCGCCAAGGCGCTCGAGCTCGCCCTCAACGATCCCAACCTTGACGCGAACGCCGCGCTCGACGCCGGTCTGGTCAGTGAGGTGGTTCCCGCCGATCAGCTGCTCAGCCGCGCTCGAGAGAAGGCCGACAAGCTCGCGGCCAAGGCCCCGTACTACGTGCGGATGACCAAGCGCCTGCTGCACGAGTCGATCGAGCACTCACTGACCGACCACCTGCAGCTCGAGCGGCACGGGATCGCCGACAGCATGGGCACCGAGGACCTGAAGCGAGGGGTGACGGCCTTCTTCGGCGGTGAGACCCCGGAGTTCCGCGGCGACTAGTCCAATCTCGAAGCCTTTGGAAGCGCGTATTAGAGTGGACCGACCTAGCGTCAAGCGAAAGGTGGCCTCGATGAGACGAGTTTCAGCAATTGCTGCGGTGGCGGCGCTGGCGATGCTTGGCCTGGCGGCCTGCGGTGGGGACGACGACAACGGCACGACTGCCGCGGCAACCCCGCCCGCGACGACAACCGCCGGCGGTGGCGGCGGAGGCGGAGGCGGCTCGACCGTCGACATCTCGACGCCGCCCGGCAGCGACCTGGCCTACGACCAGAAGGACGTCAGTGCCAAGGCCGGCAGCGTGACGATCGACTTCGACAACATGCAGGCGCAGTCGCACGACGTCAAGGTCGAGGACTCCTCGGGTCAGGAGATCGGCGGCACCGACCTGGTCTCCTCGAATACGGCGACCGCCACAGTCGACCTCCAGTCCGGGACCTACACGTTCTTCTGCAGCGTGCCGGGACACCGAGAGGCCGGCATGGAGGGAACGCTCACCGTCAAGTAAGGGACGGCTTCGCCATATAACGGGTTGCTCTCAGGCTTCGCCTTCGAGCACCCTCACACCAAGGCTCGGCCGACCGAGTCCGCGACGCAGGCTGGCTTCTCCGAGCCCTCGACCTCCACCGTGAAGCGGGTGACGATCTGCCACCAGCCGCCGCCGACGTCCTCGACCTCGGTGACCTCGGCGGTGCCGCGGATTCGCGCGCCGGCCGGCACCGGCGCCGGGAAGCGCACCCTGTTCCAGCCGTAGTTGACGCCGAGCTTGAAGCCGCTCGAGCTGAGCAGCTCGAGTCGCATGCCGTCGATCATCGAGAGGGTGAGGTTGCCGTGGGCGACGGTGGTGCCGAAGGGGCTCTCGTTCTTCGCCCGCTCGACGTCCACGTGGATCCACTGATGGTCACCGCTCAGATCGGCGAAAGTGTTGATGTCCTCCTGGGTGGCCTCGCGCCACTCGCTCGGGCCGATCTGCTTGCCGAGCAGCGCCTTCAGCCCTTCGATGCCCTGGACCTGAACCGTTGCCATGGTTCAACCCTACTGATCGCCCAGCGGCTATGAATAGGCCCCTGAGGGACGGGATCGACACTCATCGCGCGATTGCGGCGTTTGTCCGTCGGCGGTTTTTGTGGCCGACGATCATGTTGGCGCTGATCGTCGCCCTGGCCGCCTGCGGGGGTGGAGGCGGAGGCGGCAACGGGCCGGGATCGACGAAGCTCGACCTCGTGATCGGCAATTCCCTGCCACTCAGTGGCAACTCGAAGTCGCTGGGTGAGTCCGGGCAGAAAGCTTCGGAGGTCGCGCTCGACCAGATCAGGCAGGCAATCGACTCGGCCGGTGCCGATCACAACGTCCGGATCGTTAATGAGGACCAGGGGAGCGACACCGACGCCGCGGTCGACTCCGCCAAGAAGCTCGTCAACGCGGACATGGCGAGCTGCCTGACGGGGCCCTGGTCGTCCGAGACCGTGGCGCAGGTCGCGCACGACGTCGCGATCCCCGCCAAGGTGCTCGAGATCTCGCCGGTTGCGACCGGCGACGACGTCGCCGACCTCGACGACCACGACCTGATCGACAGCACCGCGGTGCCCGTGTCCACGGAGGGCGAGGCACTCGCCAGGGCGATCGAGCAGGACCTCGGCGGAGTCCAGGGCAACACGGTGAACGTCGCCGCGAGCGCCGACACGGACTCGGACACCGTCTCACAGGACTTCATCGAGGCCTGGCAGGACGACGACGGCACCGTGGGCAGACAGATCGTGCTCCCCTCGCAGCCGTCGCTGCTCACCAGCAACAGTCCCGACGCGGTCCTGCTGGTCGACGACCCCAGCGGCTTCGCGCTGCTCGCGCCGGCGCTCTCGAGCAGCTCCGGGTGGGACGCTGCGACCGCCTGGGGCAATGACCAGCTCGTCTCTCCCGGCCTGCCCACGGAGCTGGGCTCGGACGCAGTGGAGGGCCTGCGCGCCCTCGCGCCCGGCTCCCCACAGGGGGACGAGGCGACCTCGGCCTTCGCCGAGCAGTTCAAGTCGGCCTCCCAGCGAGGGGTGAAGGTGGCGCCCTTCGCCGCCCAGGAGTTCGACGCGACGATCCTGTGCTATCTGGCCGCAGTCGCCGCCGGCTCCACGGACGGCCAGAAGATGGCGGACGAGCTGATCGACATCACGGCGCCGGGTGGCACCGAGTATTCCTGGCAGCAGCTCCCTGGCGCGATCAAGGCGCTCGAGGATGGCGAGGACATCGACTACACCGGCGCCTCCGGGCCGATCGACATGGACGTCCACGGCAATCCCACCAAAGGTGTCTTCGACATCTACCAGTACACGTCCGGGAACCTGATGGTCGTGGGCGAGGTCTCGGTGGAAAAGCCGAATCCGGCAACGCCTTAACTGACCAGCCGGACCTCCAGTGGCGGGCTGAGCAGCACGCCCGCCCCGTCGGCGAGAGCGAGGACGCGGGCGACGTAGGCGCGCGTCTCCGCGTACGGGATGCAGGAGCAGGCTGCCACAGCACCCGAACCGGCGTTGTAGGCGGCGAGCGCCAGCGGGACCGAGTGAAAGCGGCGCAGCAGGTCGGACATCAGATGGGCCTGCGCATCGATCGAGGCGATCGGGTCGGACGGGTCGCGCAGCCCGTAGGAGCGCGCCGTCGCGGGCATGAACTGGGCGATGCCGAGGGCGCCCGCCGGTGAGACGGCCCGCGGGTTGAAACCGGATTCCACCATCAGCTGCGCGGCGAGCAGCCCGGGCGAGACGTTCCAGCGCGAGGCCGAGCGGAGCAGCGGAGCGCGGTAGGAAGCCGGGACGAAGTCCGGGAGAGCAGTGCCGCTGCCGGCGCCCGCCTCGCCGTCCCGGCCGAGCGCGTTGCCGGCGTCGGAGCACGGCGGCGGTCCGGCGATGAAGCCGAAGTGCCAGGCCTCCCAGCTGTACCTCCGCAGGAAACCGAAGCGCCGCGCGTTCGCCGCGAGCCAGCCATACGCCGATGACGGCCCGAGGTCGAGCTCCGTCGCGCAGCGGTGCAGCGAGTGGCCGGGGGGCGCGACCCAGCGGGGGTCCGGATGGCGTGCGAAGAGTTCCGCCTGCTCGGAGTCCGAGCGGAAACCGGAGACCACCACCAGGTCGATCCCGGCTCGCCTCGCAGCGGCACTAATCCGGTCGAAGGCGGCGGCGACGTCCGGCCTCATGCCCTTACCGTCGCGATAGACGAGCGGACCGGAGTACCCGCCCCCCTCGGCCACCTGTGGCATACCGGTCCACGAGCCCACCGGCGCCGAGGCCTCGGCGACGGCCTTTGCGATCACCCGGATCGGCGCTCGGTCCGAGATCCGCTCGCCGCCCGGGAGCTGCCCTGGATCGACGGTGCCCATCACGGTGGCGCGGGCGCGCAGCGGTGGGGTCGCTGCGGCGTCCGGAAAGGCCATCTGCAGACGGGAGGGATCGAGCCGATTCCGCCGAGCGGCGTCCATCGCGGCGAGGCGGGCACGGCCGAGGTACTCGCCTCGGGAGATGTGGCGCGGGTTGGGGGCGCCGTCCGGCAGCCTGGCAGGAGCCAGCAGCCTGGGCACGTCGTCGCGCATGCTCCGCACCGCCGAGAGCGCGGCCAGGTCCGCGGCACGCTGGACCCGGCCGCGGCCCGTCGCAGCGCCCCCGATTGCCGTCAGAGCCAGAGCGGCCAGGATCAGGATCAGGCCGGCCCCGAGCAGCGCGGGCAGAGCCTGGCCGGCTCGCCGCCGCTGGGATGCCCCGCGGCTCGGTCGCCGCAGGCCGAGGAGTCGCCGGGCGATACGGCCGGCGGACTCCGAGAGGCTGCCGCCGGGCCTGGAGCCAACGAGCGCACGGCGCGCCGCCAGCAGACCGGGAGCCCGGATGGCGATCCGAGCCGGGAGCCCACGCCGCTCCATCTCTCCAACCGCCAGGGCGGCGAGCGATCGCTCGGCGGGCAGCGAAACCAGCAGGCAGCCTCCGTCGGTGCGCACGTCCGAATCGAGCGCGGGCACCCAGAGCGCCGCCGGCAGGTGGATCACCACGAGCTCCGCTTCGGCGGCCTCGATCGCCGCAGCGGCGGCCTCGAGTCCGTCGCCGGGCTCCGGGAGGGCCAGGTGACAGATGAGACCGCGTGCCGAGGCGCGCAGACCGTCCCGCCGAAGCGACTCCTCCACCCGGCGCGCGCCGACGGCGGCCAGCAGCGTCGGACTGCGGCGATGGGAGCCCTCCCCCAGCTCGACCAGCAGCGTTCCGGCGCCCGTCAGCCGAGCGCCCTCGACCGCGACCGCCGCGGCCATTCCCAGGCTTGCCCGCCGGTCAGTGCCGCTGGCGATCAGCGTGGCCGTCATCCGCTGCCCCCGGAGGGTGGCCGCGACCAGGCCTCGGAGCTGACGGTGAGTGCGCTCGCGACCGCCGCCAGCGGGGCCGGCGGGCGGAGCTCCACCCGAACCCTGCCGTCTGCGGCGCTCACTCGGGAGCGGCCTCGCGCCCAGCCAGGCAGCGCCTCTCGGGCGGCCTCCCTCGCATCGCGGCCGGCCGCGCCCGCCAGCGCGCCGGCCTCGGCGGCCCCGTCCGCGATCGAGAGCGAGTACCCGACCAGCAACAGCTGCACCGCGATGGCGGCGGCCAGCACGAGCGCCGGGAGCGCCGCCAGCAGCTCGATCGAGGACTGCCCGTAGGCGTGGGATCGCTCAATCGGTGGAGGCATCGAGACTCGAGGAGGCCGCGACGAATGGCAACTGGACGCCGGGCACGAGCGCGGGGACCCGCACCCTCACCCGCACGCCGTCATCGGCGCGGATCACCGCGCCACCGCGAAGGGAGCCGGGGAGGACGCGGCGAGCCGTGGTCTCCGGGTCCCCTCCGACGAGGGCGGCTCTGGCCCCCGCCCGCGCCGCGACGCCGGCGGACCACAGCGCCCAGCCGGCGGCGACGGCCTGCCCGGCGAGGATCAGGCAGACGGCAAGGGCCGGCAGGACCGCGACGAACTCGACGGACGCCTGGCCCGAGCTCGCCTCCGCTCGCTTGATTCCGACCGCCGCCATGGCGGCGAAGCTAGGCGCGGCCCGCTCGCGCGACGCGCGCCGTGAGAGACGGAGGAGTCACGAATCGGCGCCGAGTAAGCGCCGAGCCGCGGCAGGGCTATGAGTAGCTGGTGGCGCTCCGCCAGATCAGGACCATCGCGGCGACGCAGCCTGCCATCAGCGCGATCCAGAGCACCAGCCCCCCGGTCCACGACCTGAACTCGTCATAGGCGACCACGAGCAGGGCGATCCCGCCCAGCGCTCCGAAGAGGCCGGCCTTCTGCGGGTCGGTGAGCGTCGCCAGGGTGAGCTGCTGCTCTCGATAGAGGCGGTAGGCGAACCAGGCGATCGCCGCGAGGAAGATGAGCGTCAGCGCCGCCATCACCGTGGCCGCCGCCGCCCCGCCGCCGGGCAGGAAGTCGACCACCGCCGCGAGGGCGAGAATGATCGCCACGTTCCTGAGCATCTGGAGCACTGCGCCGATTCTAGTTCGAGCCGCGAGGCCCCCGGCGGAGGGCCGCAGAATATTGCGCTTGCAACCGAACGCGCAATGTGAAAGAACTGGCAACCGGTTTTGTTCGAATTTGCGGAAATCCGGGGAAGGCTGATTGAGAATCGGGACCCTCGTCGTTAGCGTTTCATCAAATGTCTGAGGTGTTCACGCGCCCAGAGCCCGGCGTCCAATCCGAGTTGCCCGCCGCGGCCCTTCGCTTCGCCCGCCGAGTCCATCTCGGACAGCACCGCAAGCAGACCGGTGAGCAGTTCGTCGAGCACCCGATCGCGGTCGCCGATCTGCTCATCGAATCGGGCTACGACGGGCCGTTGATCTCCGCGGCCTACCTTCACGACGTGGTCGAGAAGACCGACGTCGAGCTCGACGAGATCCGCGAGCGGTTCGGGCCCGCCGTCGCCGGTCTGGTCGATGCCCTCAGCGAGGACCCCGAGATCGACGGCTATGCCGCCCGCAAGCGCGCGCTGCGGAAGCGGATCCTCGAGTCGGGCGGCGATCCGGTGATCATCTACGCCGCGGATCGCGTCGCCAACATGCGCGACTGGCGCAGCGTGGCCCCGAAGGATCGGCCTGCCGTCGGCGAACGCCTGGGCACAACACTCGAGGAGCGCATGCTGCTCTGGAGCGAGGACCTGGAGGGGCTCCACGACCTCGATCCGGAGACCCCCTTCGTGAGCGAGATCCAGTCCGAGCTCGAGGCCCTGCGCGCCGACACCGTGGCCGGCTGAACCAAGCCGGTTCCCCGATTTAGCGGATTTAGCGGGCCCAAAAGTCCAGCCTTCAACCCGGTGGCTTGCGCGGGGGCAGCTGCGCCCGGCGGATGATCGGGCCGGCGAACCAGAACCCGATAAAGGCCGCGGCCATCACGAGGGTGCTGACGATCGCCGTGGTGGCCCCGAAGATGAAGTCGCTGATCAGCGCTATCGCGCCGCACATCGAGACGGCCAGCAGGAACATCCCAGCCAGCGAGAGGTTGTTCGAGATCGTGACGATGAACTCCTTCTGCTGGCGGCGGAAGAGGATCCGGTGGCCGATGGTCGGTGCCAACAGCAGGACCGTGGCAAGCGCTACGGCGATCAGGACCCCGAAGTAGAGCTTCTGCTGGAAGTCGGTGAGGTCGTCGAACCGGTTGGTGAACGGGACGGTCAGCAGAAAGGCGAACAGCACCTGCACCCCCGGCAGCGCCACGCGCAGCTCCTGAAGCAGATCCGAGAGGTTGCGGTCCGCACGCTCCTCCTCGCTCTCAGGGCGGCCGCTGTCAGCCTCCGCCATCGAACCCTCGCATCTAGGAGTGCTTGACGGCGATCGCCTCGATGGTGTGTGCGGCGGTCTCGGTGGAGTCGATCGCGCGCTCCAGCAGCCCGAAGATGTCCTTCCAGCGGATCACGACCATGGGGTCGATTCCGTTGGAGAAGAGCGAGGCGAGCGCTTCCCGCCAGACCCGGTCGCCTTCGTTCTCGAGCCGGTGGATCTCGACCCAGTAGCCCTCCAGCTCCTTGAAGCCGCGCAGGTCATTGAGAAGGTCCGAGACCTGCTTGCAGGACTGCGCGAGGATGCCGGCAAGATCGTGCGCCTGCTCCATCGGCGCCTCGATCTGGAAGAGGCCCATGAAGTCCGCTGCCTCCTCGATGTCGTCGATGATGTCGTCGAGCTGGGTTGCAAGCGCGTAGAGGTCGGCGCTGTCGACTCCTCTGGGAGGGTCGATGTTGAGGCGGCGGACGATTTCCTGAGTGATCCGGTCACCCTCCTGCTCGGCCTTGAGAATGTCGCGGGCCACCCCCCTCTCCTCCGGCCAGGTATCGAACATGTGCTCGAGCAGCTGGGCGCCTCGCAGGATGTTGGCGCCCGACTCGGCGAGCAGGTCGAAGTAGGTCGTATCCCTGCTTGTCACCGACCGGAGGGGCACCGCGGCCAAGCTACCAGAGGTCTCCGGGTGCGACCAGCGGTCGGTCGGGACGGCTAGCCACTGACTACTGCGGCTTCCTCCGCGCGCCTCGCATGTCGCTCGAGCAGCTCGCTCTGCAGGTTGCGCGGCGGATCCCCGTTGGTGGTGCGCCTCGACCAAACCCCGTCCCTGCCAAGTTCCCATGCGTTGGTGTTGTCCGCGAAGGCCCGGTCGAGCACGTCAGCCAGCTGCTCCCGGTTCGTCTCATCGTCCACCGGTGTGATCAGCTCGACGCGGTTGTAGAGGTTTCGTGGCATCAGATCGGCGGAGCCGATGAAGATGCGGGTCTTGTCGGGTCGCTCGAACGAGAAGATCCTGGAGTGCTCGAGGAAGCGTCCGACGATCGAGACGACCCGGATGTTCTCCGAGATGCCGGGCACCCCCGGCCGCAGGGCGCAGATGCCCCTGACGTTGAGCTCCACCTGAACGCCCGCCTGCGAGGCCCGATAGAGCGCCTGGATAGAGGACGCATCGAGCAGTGAGTTCATCTTCATGCGGATGCGGGCTGGATGCTCCTCGGAGTGGGCCTCGATCGTCCGCTCGATCTCGCCGACGATTCCATCCTTGAGGTTGAAGGGCGCCACCAGCACCTTGCGGTACCCGCTCGGGCGCGCGTAACCGGTCAGGTAGTTGAACATCTCCGCGATGTCGTCGCCGATCTCCTGATCGGCGGTGAAGAGGCCGAAGTCGGTGTAGATCCGGGCGGTCTTCGGGTTGTAGTTACCGGTCCCGATGTGGACGTAGTTGCGGACGCCGTCTCCCTCGCGACGCGCCACCAGGACGCATTTGACGTGCGTCTTCAGCCCGGGAATCCCGTAGACGACGTGGACACCCGCCTCCTCCAGGGCCCTCGCCCAGCGGATGTTGGCGCTCTCGTCGAAGCGCGCCTTCAGCTCGACCAGGCAGACCGCCTGCTTGCCGCGCTCCGAAGCCTCGATCAGGGCGGGGACCAGCGGCGAGTCCGCGCTGGTCCGGTAGACCGTCTGCTTGATCGCCAGGACATTGGGGTCGTCGACCGCCTTGCGGACGAAGCGCTCCACCGAGCTGGTGAAGGAGTCGTAGGGGTGATGGACCAGGATGTCGCCCTCGCGCATCGCGGCGAAGACGTCGACCTCCCGATGGGTACGGCTCCCCTGCTGGAACTGCGGCGGGGTGACGCCCTGCCAGGACGGATAGCGAAGCTCGCGGAAGCCCTGAACGCCGTAGACGTCGGTGAGGTCGTCCAGGCCGATCAGTCCCGGCACCTCGAAGACCTGCTGGGCGCCGATGTTCATCGCCTCGACCAGCTGGTCGAGCAGCCTGGGCTCCATGTCCGGCGAGATCTCGAGCCGCACGACCTCGCCGAAGCGTCGCCGCCGGACCTCCTCCTCGACCGCCAGCAGCAGGTCGTCGGCCTCGTCGGAGACGTCGTAGTCGGTGTCCCTGGTCACCCGGAACAGCGAGTGGTGGACGATCTCCATGCCCGGGAAGAGGTCGTCGAGGTTGGCCGCGATGACCTCCTCGAGCGGGACGAAGGTCAGCCCGCCGTCGCCAAGCGCGAGGAAGCGGCGCAGCAGCTCCTTCGGGACCTTGACGCGTGCGGCGACCTCCTCCCCCTTCTCCGGATTGCGGAGCAGGACGCCGAGGCTGAGCGACATGTTCGAGATGTACGGGAACGGCCTGCCCCGGCCGATCACGAGAGGCGTCAGCGCCGGGAAGACCTGGCTGGTGAAGAGGTGCTCGACCTGCTCACGCTCGCCTGCATTCGCATCGGACAGCGAGATGATCCGGATGCCGTGCTCGGCGAGGGCCGGCTGGATCTCCTCCTCGAAGCAGCGCGTCAGTCGCTTTCGCAGTTCAATCGTCCGCTGACGGATCAGCCCGATCACGTCCGCGGCGGCCAGCGCGTCCGCGCCGCGGGCATCGATCTTCTGCTCGACCTTCTCGTGTAGGCCCGCGACCCGCACCATGAAGAACTCGTCCAGGTTGTCCTCGTAGATCGCGCAGAAGTTGACCCGCTCGAGCAGCGGGACCCGCGGGTCCTCGGCGAGTTGCAGCACCCGGTCGTTGAAGTCGAGCCAGGAGAGCTCGCGATTGAAGTAGAGCGACGGGTCGGAGAGGTCAGGCTCTGTCGCGGTGGTCCGGACCGTCTCAGGCGTGACCGTTGCCCCTCCGCCCACAGCCGGACCGCTCGATTCCGTCGTCGGCTGGGCTAGCTCGTCGGTCACTCCCCCATCTTAGGGCCGCTGCCTAAGCCGCTCTGACCAGCTTGATGCGGGGCTGCTCCGGGGGCTCGATGAGGTGGTCGTAGCCGTCCGCGAGCTGGAGCATCGAGGCCTCCCAGGTGCGGGCAAGCGCCGCCTGGCGCCCCTGCCGGCCGAGCTTCGCCCGCCAGGCGGGAGAGTCCGCCAGCTGGAGAATCGCTGCGGCCAGCATCGCCGGCTCGGGCTCGCAGAGCCGTCCGGTCTCGCCGTCGACCACGATCGACGACGGGCCGCCCTCGTCCACCGCCACCACGGGTAGCCCGCTGGCTCCCGCTTCGACCAGCACCTGGCCGAAGGTGTCAGTCCGGCTGCAGAACAGGAAGACGTCCGCGCTCGCGTAGGCGCGCGGAAGCTCATCGCCCTCGAGCCAGCCGAGGAAGGTGGCCTGCCCTCCCAGCCGCTCCCGGAGCATCTCCTCCTCCGGTCCGCCGCCGGCGAGCAGCAGGTGCAGGCGGGGGTCCGCGGCGTAGGCGCGCAGGAAGGACTCGACGAGCAGATCGGCGCCCTTCTCGCTCGTCAGCCTCCCCGCGTACAGAACCCTGATCTGACCCGGATACCGATCCGGGTCGCGCAGCTCCGGGTCGAACCGGGAGGTATCGACACCCCTCCCCCAGCGGCCGATCAGGCCACGCTCGACACCGAGCCGCGCCAGCGACTCATCGCTCGCCGGACTCGGTGAGAGCACCCAGCGGCATTGCCGGTAGAAGAGGGAGAGGGCGGCGTCGACCCCGCGCTCGAGCTCGCCGGAGCTCGAGCGGAGCCCGGCGTATGCGCCCAACTCGGTGTGCCAACTCCCGAGCACCGGAAGCTCCATGACCCGCGCAATCAGGGCGGCGGTGATCCCTGCCGGGCCGGGTGCCGTCAAGTGCACCGCGTCGAAGTGGCCCTCGGCGAGAGCCTCCACCATCGCGGGCAGGCTGGGCATCCCGATCTCCAGGCCGGCGTAGAAGGGGACGTCGACCTCCGCGACGGCCGGCAGGCGCCGATCGACGTTTCGGTCCGTCCCGATCACCTCGACGTCGTAGCCCGGGACGCCGAGCTCGCGGATCCGCTCGATCGTGCGGGTGACCCCATGCACGCCGCCGATCGCGTCGGCGATCAGGGCTACGCGCTTCGGGCCTTCCCACGGGGTGAGCTTGGCCTTCTCCTTTCCCAGGAAGGCGGCGGCTGGGGCATAGGGGATCGCCGGGATCGCGGCTCGAAGGAGGCTGCGTCCCGTCTGCGCCGCACGAGGAGCGAGCTCGAACTGCTCCCCCTCGCTGCCGAGGCTCTCGACGGTCTCCTCGACCACCAGGCGCAGCCTCTGCTCGTGGACACGGCGGGCCCGTCGCGCCAGCTCCGCGTGGCTGAAGTCGTCGGCCTGCATGTGGTCGATCAGCGCGCGTCCTGGCTCGAGTCCGACCGCCCCGACGAAGGACTCGAGCAGAGCTCGCGCGTCCTCAGGCCCGATCTCGCCCGCGACCTCGCCGCTTCTCGCGTCGCCCTGGCTCATCACACGCTCGGCGATCTTGAGAATCGCGTCCGGGTTGGGGGCGGCGTGCTGCTTGTTGGAACCGCCGTCGGCGAGCAGCAGCGCCCGCGTGCCGAGCGCCATGGCCGCGTGCGCCCACTTGGCGGCGCTGCCCTGCTCGCCGCGGGAATCGGCGCGCCCCTCGCGGATGTGGCGGAGAAACTCTTCCGGCGTGGCCGTGGGGGGCGTTTCAGTGAACGTCCGCCCAATGTCCACGCCGGCATGGTCATCGGAGCCGCCGGTGCCGGTTCCACCGTGCGTCTCGATGTAGATCGCGGCCGGCATGTTGAGCTCGCGCGCACGGGAGCCGTTGCGGGTCTCCCAGACCGGAAACAATTGCGCCAGCTGTCTGCGATGCGCCGGAGTGAGCGGCGCTTCGACCGCGTAGAAAGGATGTGCCAGGGAACAGGCGATCTCGTGCGAATGCAGATACTCAGCACATGCCTCGAGATCGTGGTTCCACTGCTGGAGCCGGGCGTGATCGTCCGGCGTCAGCCCGAAGCAGAGCAGGTGGACCGCCTGGGGCTCGCCCCGGAACCAGACGGTCAGCTCCTCGGAGATGAAGACGTGGTCCCGATCCGCGATCTGCAGGCAGCCTTCGATCGTGTCGTGGTCGGTGATCGTCACGAAGTCCATGCCCCGCCGCTTGGCGAGCTCGTAGACCTCCTCGGGCGGGGTCGCGCACTCCGGCAGTCCGAGGCTGCGCTGGATCCCCAGTTTCGAGATCTCGGAGGCCGTCGAGTGACAGTGCAGGTCCACCCTTGTGGTGGATATCGGGTTCATCGTTGACCCTCTCGTAGCTCTCTCGTTCGCCATCAGGGTGCCTGTTTGCAGGGAAAATCCCGTTACAAGATGGTTGTCCCTACGTAAAGAGGTCGTGAACGAGGGCGCTGCCACACTTGCGCCTCATTGGGCGTCGCGTTCGAGAGGGGAGTGCCCGAGGGGGCAGTGTGGAGCGGTGAGGCCGTGGCCGCCAGGCTGCTCGCCGGCCTGCGCCCCTGGGGATGCCGCGGAACGGCGCGCGACCAGCTGATCACGCTGACCGAGGGCGTCCTCGTACACGAGGAGCGCTCCGACCCTGTGACGCTCTCCGATGAGGACATCGAGGTCAGCTCTCCGGCCGCTGACCGGCTGCTCGTCACCATCGACCCCGTCGACGAGGGCTGGCTTCGTGTGGGCGCGAGCTGGCCCTTGCTCGATGACGAGCGGGTGACCGGATTGGGGGCGCGCCATGGCCTCGACTTCGACCAGCGCGGCCGCAACATCCGGCTGGGCGCCGACCGCCGCTACACGGGCCCCGACTGCCCGCCCGAATTCCTCGAAGACGGCGGTATCCCGCAAGGCGACTATGCCCCGGTCCCCTGGCTGCTCTCCTCGGCGGGCTGGGCGGCCTGGATCGAGACCTCCGGCCCGGGCGTCGAGGTGGACCTCGGCGGCGACGAAGTCTCGGTTTCGATCCGGTCGGCAGCGGGATCGCTGCGGCTTCATCTCTTCGTCGGGTCCACTCCGGCCGCACGGCTGCGGGCCTTCCTGTGGGAGACCGGGCTGCCCGCGCTGATGCCCGAGTGGGCCTACGGCCACTGGAAGAGCCGTGACGTCTACGAGCACCAGGACGACGTGGAGGACGACTGGCGCGGCTACCGGGAGAACGACCTGCCGCTCGACGCGATCGTGATCGACTCGCCCTGGGAGACCCAGTACAACACCTGGCGCTTCAACCCCCATCAGTTCCCCGATCCGGCTGGACTCGTCCGCGGGATGCGTGACGACGGCGTGCGGACGGTCGTCTGGGTGACGCCGTGGGTCAACCTGGAGTCCGTCGACGGCCAGCGGCCGCCCGACGCGGAGTCCGAGCGGCTCCATGCACGGCCGGCCGAGAACTACGCCGAGGGAGCGGACGCAGGGCACTACGTCCGAGCGGCCGATGGCGAGCCCTATGTCGGCCGCTGGTGGATGGGCACCGGCTCGATCGTCGACTTCACCTCGCCGCCGGCCCGCGACTGGTGGCGTGGCCTCTCGCGCAATGTCTTCGAGCTCGGCGTCGAAGGGGTCAAGGCCGACGACGGGGAGGGCTATTACTTCCCGCCCGACACGCGGCTCTCCGACGAGCGAACCGGCGCCGAGGCGGCCTGGGAGTACGGCCGCCTCTACCGCGAGACGACCCAGCAGGCACTCGACGACGTCCACGGCGAGGGCCGGGGGGTCGTGTTCGGCCGTTCGGGCTGGACCGGCCAGCAGGCCACGGGGATGCTCTGGGGCGGAGACCAGGCATCGGACTTCTGGTCGCTGCGGGTGCTGCTCACCTCACTGCTCACCTGCGCCGCCAGCGGCTTCTCCAATCTCTCTCACGACGTCGGTGGGTACCTCGGCCGGCGGCTGGCGGAGCGGTGCGAGCCCGAGCTGCTGGTCCGCTGGGCGCAGCTCGGTGCCCTCTCGCCTCTGATGCAGGCCCACGGCCGCTTTCAGCAGGAGGCATGGACGTACGACGCGAAGGTGCTCGAGCTCTACCGCGAGGCCGTGTTCCTGCATGAGCGGCTCGTTCCGTACATCCAAGCTGCCGCAGCGACCGCCGCCCGCACGGGGCTGCCGATCATGCGCCCGCTCTGCCTGGTCGACCCGGAGGATCCCGAGGGATGGACGATCCCCGACTCGTACTTCCTCGGGCCGTCACTCTGGGTCGCCCCCGTGCTCGCGGAAGGGGCGACGGAGCGCCGCACCTACCTGCCCCGTGGTGACTGGATTGACTGGTGGACCGAACAGCGCACCGAAGGAGGACGCTGGGTGGAGGCAGAGGCCCCGCTCGAACGCATTCCACTTTGGGTGCGCGCCGGCTCGCTGCTGGTCACCTATCCGGCGGATGAGATCGCGCGGGGGCTCGGCGAGGAGGACCCAGGCCGGCCGCTGGAGGCGACTCTGTGGGGAGAGCCGCCGCTGGGCCATATCGGCGCGCGCCTCGCTGATGGCACGAAAATCGGCTGGCGAAGAGGAGAATGGGCGGTCGGCTCCGGGCGACCGGTCAGCTGCCTGCAACGCCCGCGCTAATCGATGTCAAATGAACTTATGGAGTTTTCGGGGGCCTATAGGCCCCCAAACACTTCAGAACTCCTCAGGCAGGCGGGTGGTGCGGGATTTCCCGCGCCGGATGTGACACCTCGCCACCTTCGGCGTGGTGTTCGGGCCGCCCCGCCCTTTCGCGGTCCAGTCTCGCCTGTTCCGCCTGAGCCTCGGCCTGCCTGGCCGCCCGGTCGGCGGCCTCCGCACGCTCGCGGGCACGCTCCGCAGCCTTCTCCGCCCGCCTCGCGTTTCGTGCCCTGTGGAGGTGACCGTCGACGGTGCGCTGCAGGCGCCGCCACGTCCCGGTCTTCTCCTGGCGTGCCCAGAAATCCGCGAAGCGGTCCTCGAGCAGCGTCCGCCGGGCCTCGAGGTAGACCGCCAGGACATCGAGCCCCCTGTATGCGGTGCGATGCGGCGCCCGGGCGGCGAGACGGGGATCGAGATCGGGGGCCCGCTGCGCCTTCGCCCTGATGGCGCCGGCGTCGCGCTGCTGGAGGCGCGTCAGGTGGTCGCGCACGCGCGGCAGCATCACGTCGCAGTCGTGGATCTCGCCGAGGATGTCCTGCAGGTCCCGCGCGCGCCGGCGCGCCGTGTCAGCGGGCTTGCCGAATACGAATCCGGTCAGCTCGAGCACGTAGCGCAGCCGCTTGGCGGCGATCCGCATGTCGTGCTGGGCCTTGGTCTTGCCGTCGAGTGCCCGGGGCGCAAAGGCCAGCATCTCGTCGAGCCGCACCTGGACTATGCGCGCTGCGTTCTCGTCCAGGGAGCGCGTCGGGTCGAGCTTCTTGACCGGCTCTGCCTTCATGCGGTGAGGCTCAGGTTCCCTCGACGAGCTGGTCGAGGCTCTCCCGGAGAGTCCGGAGGTGCGGCTGCTCCACCAGCGGCGCCAGCTCACGGTTCGCCTGCTCTTGCTCCCCTCGGAGGTGCTCGATCAGCGAGCCGACCCCGCGGCGGTCCGGCGCCGGCATCTGGTCGCTGAACACGTGCAGCGTCGCGATCGCCACGTCGCGGTCACGGCGCTCGCCGAGGGCGTCCGCGAGCCGCTTCACCTCGCCCAACGCCTCCCCATATTCCTTGGCCGGGAAGCAGGGCTCGAAGATCTCGAGCGCGGCTCGGAGCCGTCGCGTCGCCACCCGCATGTCGTGGACGCGCTC
>DATDJZ010000022.1:0-14069 GCA_036520315.1 Solirubrobacterales bacterium
ATCGGGATCTCGCGGATCTGCGGCGGCTGAAGGTGGTCCCAGAGGATGCCGCGGGGGCGCGGGTATTGACGCTCGACCTCGATCACTGCCCGTGGGGTCGCGATCAGGTCCACTGGCAGGTCGTGCGCCGTGCTCTGCAGATGCTCGCGCAGGATCTGGATCGGGTGCACGGTGGTCGCGACCGTCGTGTGGTCGTCGATCTTTCCGGCCTCGATCAGCAGGCCGTACTCGAGGTCGGAGAAGCCGCCACCCTTGCCCACCCGAGCGCCGCTCAGGTTGACTGCGACCGACCCGCAGAGCACGAAGTCGATCTCGGGGAGGTCCTCGTCGGCGATCACGCGGCCGTGTCGCATCGCTCCCTTGATGGTTGCCGCCTCCCGCAGCTGCTTGGCCGATAGCTTGCGCGGCTCGAGCAGCCGAAACGGGTGGACGTCGCGCAGGCGGGGCACCGCCATGATCAGCGTCTTTCCCTGTTCCAGGGCGACCCGCCTGACGTGAGTCTGGGGGGAGTCCGGGTTGACCTTGAGCACCTGGGCCCGCTTCCAGACCCGGTTCCCGGCCAGCTTCTCGGCCGCCAGCTTGGCGCCGGCGAAGTTCGGGATCCTCCCCTCGGCGCCCGGAAAGCGCGAGACGCCCTCGCGGTCCATCGCCTTCCAGACGTCCCGGCGGACCTGGTCCTTGGTTCTCATCAGGTCCAGAAGGCGGTTGGCGGCATTGCGACGGGCATCCTAGAGCGCACCTCGGAACCGGGCGATTTGCCCGCAAATGCGGTTGCGAAACGGGGCCGGGAGTGGTGCAGGGGGACGCGGTCCCTAGAATTTCCCGACAGGGGAAAGCCGTCCGAGAGGTACGAGTGCGAGCGAGGCTGAACAGAACCCACAAAATCGCGATCGCCCTGGTGGCTTTGGTCACCATGGGACTGCTCTTGGCCGTGGGGGTCTGGGCCTACGACGATGCGCAGAAGGATCAGATCGCCCCGGGAGTCGAGATCGGCGGCGTCGACGTCGGTGGCCGTGATGCCGACTCGGCCCGCAAGATCATCAAGCGCGAGGTCGTCGCGCCGCTCAAGCAGCCGGTCGTCGTGACGTATGACGGCAAGAGCTACACGCTGAGCGCCGACCAGCTGCATCCGAAGGCGGATGTCGACGGGATGGTCCAGGAGGCGATCGACCGCAGCCGCGAGGGCAACATCCTTGACCGCGTTGAGCGCTACGCGAGCGGCGGCGACATGAATGCGAATCTCCCGCCGCGGGTGGCCTACGACAAGAAGGCCGTCAAGGACTTCGTCAACCAGCTGGCCGACGAGATCGACCAGGAGGCGGTCGACGCCACCGTCGTCCCGGACGGCTCGAGGCTCGCAAAGCGTGCCGGGGAGGCCGGCCGCGCGGTTGAGAAGGCGCAGATGACCGACGAGATCAACGTCGCCGCGCAGTCGCCCGGTCGCGACCAGCCGGTGCAGGCCACGGTCAACACCACCAAGCCCGAGGTCACGACGAAGGACCTCCCCAAGGCGTACCCGCGCTACATCTTCATCGACCGCGGGGGCTACACCCTGCGCTTCTACCAGAACCTGAAACTCGTGAAGAGCTACCCGATCGCCGTGGGCCAGCAGGGACTCGAGACGCCCGCCGGCCTCTACCACGTGACCGACAAGCAGGTGAATCCCTACTGGCATGTGCCCAACTCCGCCTGGGCTGGCAGTCTCGCCGGCCAGGTGATCCCGCCGGGCCCCTCAAATCCACTGCAGGCCCGTTGGATCGGGATCGTCGACGGCGCGGGGATTCATGGCACCAGCGACATCGGGTCGCTCGGGTCCGCCGCCTCGCACGGCTGCGTCCGGATGTCGATCCCGGACGTGATCGACCTGTACGACCGCGTTCAATACGGCGACCCCCTCTACGTGCAATAACGCAGGGGCGACCCGCCCCGCGGCGAAGTTATGTACATGCGCGAGGCGACGCGAGAGCCCGCTCTGAGTGAGACCTGGCGCGACGCGCTGGGCACATTCGACCGGGATCTGGCCGTCCGCTCCGCGGCCGAGTCGACCCGGCGCGCCTACTCCAACGACGTCGGTCAGCTCGCCGAGTGGGCGACTGAGCTCGGCAAAGAACCTGTGGCTCTCGGACACCGCGACCTGCGGCGTTTCGCCGCGCGGCTCTCGGACCGGGGCATCTCCAAGGCGGGAGTGGCCCGGAAGCTGGCGGCGATCCGGGCCTTCTACGCGGCGCTCCTGCGCTCCGGAGAGGTGACCGCGAACCCCGCCGATCTCGTCGCCACGCCAAAGCGCGACCGGAAGCTGCCCCGGGTGCTCAGCCGCGAGGAGATGCAGACCCTGCTCGACCGGATCCCCACCCGCACACCGCTCGAGATGCGCGACCGAGCGATGCTCGAGCTCGCCTACTCCTGCGGCCTGCGCGCCGAGGAAGTGGTCAACCTGAACGTGGACGCTCCGGATTTCGAGGGCGAGCGGCTGCGCATCGAGGGCAAGGGCGGCAAGACCCGCCTCGTGCCGATGGGCGAGCCGGCGCAGGCGGCCCTCAGCCGCTATCTCGAGCGAGCCCGGCGCGCTCTGGTCGGCCCGCAGGGAGAGGACGCGCTGCTGGTCTCGAAGAGCGGCCGTCGCCTGCACCCCTCGGACGTGCGCAGGCGCCTGCAGCGCTGGGTCCGCGAGGCAGCGATCGCCGGCGGGGTCTCGCCGCACGCGATGCGGCACTCGTTCGCCACCCATCTGCTCGAGGGCGGGGCCGACCTGCGGACCATCCAGGAGCTGCTCGGACACTCGAGTCTGTCGACGACGCAGGTTTACACCCAGGTTGAGCCTTCCTGGTTGCAAAGCCAGTACGCTCGCAGTCATCCTCGCGCTTGAGGAAAGTCGCCAAAGTGCAGGTGAAAGGCCTATGGAAGCGGAGGTAAAGGCGTTCGAGCTGAAGGAGCTCTGGCGCCGGTACAAGGAGGGGGGCGACGGGAGCGCCCGAGAGCGGCTGGTCGTCGCCTATTCGCCGCTGGTCAAGTTCGTTGCCGGCCGGACCGGCGCGCGCCTGCCCTCCCATGTCGACCAGGCCGACCTGATCTCCTACGGGATGATCGGCCTGATCGAGGCGATGGAGCGCTTCGAGCCGAGGCGTCAGATCCGCTTCGAGACCTTCGCCATGCAGCGCATCCGTGGCGCGATCATCGACGAGCTCCGCTCCCTCGACTGGGTGCCGCGCTCGGTCCGCTCTCGGGCCCGCGACATCGAGCAGGCGAACTCCAAGCTCGAGCACGAGCTCGGCAGGCCGCCCACCGACGCCGAGCTCGCCGAGCGTCTCGGGATCTCCGAGGAAGACCTCCAGGAGGCGCTGCTCCAGATCTCCAACTCCTCGATCCTCGCGCTCGAGGAGCTCTGGATGACCCCCGACGCCTCCGGCGACAGGGTCTCCCTGCTGGACACGATCGAGGACGAGAGAGCCCCCGATCCGCAGGCGGCGCTCGACACCAGCGAGGTCAAGGACCGGCTGGGCGAGGCGATCCAGGACCTGCCCGAGCGCGAGACCCTCGTGGTCGCCCTGTACTACTTCGAGAACCTGACTCTGCGAGAGATCGGCGAGGTCCTCGGCGTCACCGAATCGCGCGTCTCGCAGCTCCACTCCAAGGCCGTGCTGCGGCTGCGCTCGAAGCTGAAGACCGGCGGCTAACGCCCGGCACAAGTGGTCGCCTTGGCAACCCTCGGGCTTGCCTATAGGGTGCTGGCGATGCCCCACAAGGCCGCCGACCGGATTCGAAACGTCGCGCTCATCGGCCATCGCGGCAGCGGCAAGACCTCGCTCCACGAGGCGCTGCTGTTCGAGGCCGGCGTGGTCAACCGGCTCGGGCGCGTCGAGGACGGGACGACCACGTCGGATCACGAGCCGGACGAGCAGGCCCGGGAGATGTCGATCGGCGCCACCGTCTCATCCTTCGATCACGACGGCCGCAAGATCAACCTGATCGACACACCGGGCGAACCGAGTTTCATCGCCGACACCGTCGCTTCTCTGCGGGTTGCCGACGCCGCGGTCGTCGTCGTCAACGCCGTCATGGGCGTCGAGGTTCACACGGATCGCCTCTGGCAGCGCGCCGACGAGGAGGGCCTGGCACGGCTGGTCTTCGTCAACATGCTCGACCGGGAGCGGGCCGACTTCTTCAGAGCCCTGGAGTCGCTGAAGATCGCCTTCGGCAACCACGTCGTAGCCACCGAGATTCCCATCGGTTCCGAGCACGAGGTCGGGGGCGTCATCGACCTGATCGACATGAAGGCCTTCATCGCGCAGGGGGAGGGGAGGGGCGCCCCCAAGCCGCAGGACATCCCGGAGGGTCTCCAGGCGCAGGCTCAGGAATACCGGGAGAAGCTCATGGACGAGGTGGCGGAGAACTCGGATGAGTTGATGGAGCGCTACCTCGAAGGTGACGAGATCGACCATGACGAGATCGTCACGGTGCTCAAGCAGGGGGTCACCGACGGCAGGGTCTTCCCCGTCACCTGTGGCGTGGCGACCAAGAACCTCGGCACCACGCGGCTGCTCGAGGCCTTGGTCGAGGACCTCCCCTCTCCGGCGATGCGGGGTGCGATCACGGTCCTGGGAGAGGACGGTGAAGAGGTCGAGGTCACTCCGGACGAGGAGGGCGAGCTCGTCGCCTACGTCTTCAAGACGCTCGCCGATCCTTATGCCGGCCGCCTGAACCTGTTCCGAGTCTTCTCGGGTGTCATCAAGGGCGACTCGCAGGTAACCAACGTGACCCAGCGCGCCAAGGAACGGATCGGCCAGCTCCTGATCCCGCGGGGGAAGGAGCACGAGCAGACGGAAGAGCTGGGCGCGGGAGACATCGGCGCGGTGGCCAAGCTCAAGGAGACGCGCGCCGGCGACGTGCTCGCGGAGAAGGACACCAAGATCTCGTTCCCGCCGCTCGACCTACCCGCCCCGGTGATGGCCTTCGCCTTCGAGCCCAAGACCAAGGGGGACGAGGACAAGGCCGCCAGCGCGATCCGGCGCCTCGAGGAGGAGGACCCCACCCTCGACGTCCACCGCGACCAGCAGACGGGGGACCAGATCATCGCCGGGCTCACCCAGATCCACGTCGAGGTGATCGTCGACCGGATGAAGGACCGCTTCGGAGCGGAGATCGAGTTGCACCCGCCACGGGTGCCGTACCTGGAGGCGATCCGCAAGTCCGCCAAGGCGCACGGCCGCTACAAGAAGCAGACCGGTGGGCGGGGGCAGTTCGGCGACTGCCACATCGAGATCGCCCCCGGCGAGGCCGGCAGCGGTTTCGAGTTCGTCGATGAGATCAAGGGCGGCTCGATCCCGAAGGGATTCATCCCCGCCGTGGAGAAGGGCGTCGCCGAGGCGATGCAGCACGGTACGCTCGCCGGCTACCCGGTCAAGGACCTGCAGGTCCGTCTGTACGACGGCCAATACCACCGGGTGGACTCATCGGAGAACGCCTTCAAGGTCGCGGGATCCATGGCCTTCAAGGACGCCATGGACCAGGCCGATCCGGTGCTGCTCGAGCCGATCATGCTGCTGACGGTGAGCGTTCCGGAGGACGTGGTGGGTGACGTGGTCGGCGACCTCAACTCCCGCCGCGGGCGCCCGCTCGGCATGGAGGCGAAAGGGTCGGCCACGGAGATCAAGGCCGAGGTGCCGATGGCGGAGGTCCTCGACTACGCGCGCGACCTGCGCCAGAGCACCGGCGGCCGCGGCGACTACACGATGGAGTTCGCGCGCCACGAGGAGATCCCGGCCCACCTCGCGCAGAAGGTGATCTCCGAGGCCCGCTCGGAGGAGGAAGTCCGGGCCTGAAGCTGGTAGTGAACGTCGACGGCGGATCCCGGGGGAACCCGGGGCCCGCGGCGATTGCCGCCGTCGTCACCGACCCCTCGGGAAACGAGCTCGCGGAGCGCGCCGAGACCATCGGCGAGGCGACCAACAACGTGGCGGAGTACCGGGCGCTGCTGCTCGGGATCGAGCTGGCCAGGGGGCTCGGGGGGGACGAGGTCGAGTTCGTCGGGGACTCGAAGTTGATCGTCGAGCAGGTCAAGGGCAACTGGAAGGTCAAGCAGGATCATCTGCGGCCGCTGCACACCAAGGTCACGGACGCTCTCCGCGACCTGCCCAGCTGGTCGATTCGCCACGTGAAACGCGGGAAGAATGAGCGGGCGGACCAGTTGCTGAACGATGCACTGGACGCGGCGGCATGACGACCCTCACTGACGAGAACGCCGGCACCATCACGATCGGCGAGCACACCGTTCGCCGGCTCGGCTTCGGAGCGATGCGGATCACCGGCCCCGGCATCTTGGGCCCGCCGGCCGATCACGACGAGGCCATCGCCGTCCTGCGGAGGGCGCTGGCGCTCGGCGTCAACCTGATCGACACCGCCGACTCCTACGGGCCACACGTCAGCGAGGAGCTGATCGCCGAGGCCCTCTACCCGTATCCGGACGACCTGCTGATCGCCACCAAGGGTGGGCTGACTCGCACCGGACCGGGTCCCTGGCCACCGGACGGGAGCCCCGAGCACCTCCGTGAGGCCTGCGAGGGGTCGCTCCGGCGGCTGCGGCTCGACGCCATCGAGCTCTACCAGCAGCACCGACCGGATCCCAAGGTTCCCTACGAGCGCTCGATCGGGGCGCTCAAGGAGCTCCAGGACGAGGGCAAGATCCGGCACATCGGCATCTCGAACGTGTCTTTGGACCAGCTCGAGACCGCCCGCGAGATCGTCGAGGTCGTTTCGGTCCAGAACCGCTTCAACCTCACCGATCGCCGCTCGCAGGACGTGCTCGAGCGCTGCGAGGAGCTCGGCATCGCCTTCTTCCCGTGGGCCCCGATCGCGGCCGGCGACCTTGCCGAGCCCGGGGGCGCAGTGGACCAGATCGCGTCGCGACACGACGCCTCACCGGGGCAGGTCGCACTCGCCTGGCTGCTCGCGCGCTCTGCCGTGATCGTGCCGATCCCGGGCACCTCATCCGTCGAGCACCTCGAGGAGAACCTGGCCGCCGCCGATCTCCAGCTCAGCGCCGACGAGCTCGCGGCGCTCGAGGCGGCCGCGGACTGAGCAAGAGGGAGGGCCGGGTCCCGGAGGGCCCGGCCCCACCAGATCAGATGCGCTCAGGCCTTGACGATCGCCTGAACCAGGTTTGCGTTGAACGGCTCGGTGCCGGGCACCAGGTTGGTCCCCGAGAACGAGCTGTTCGCGTGTATGTACGCGATCTCCTTGGCGAGATCGCCGACGCCGTTCGATCCCGGGAGCGGCAGCACCTGGAGCGTGCTCAGGACGCCGATGGCCTGACCGGACGCGTTCATGAACCCGCTTCCGGAGTCACCCGGGATACCCGGAGTCACCGTGTAGAGGACGTGGCTCCAGCCGTTGCCCTGGTTCTGGACCACGACGCCCTGCTTCGGGCTCAGCTTGGTGACGCCGAGCCGCAGCGACGAGTTGCCGTACGTGTAGACCACCGAGCCCAGGCCGCCAACCGTGCCGACCCCAGTGGGACCGCCGATGCCGGGGACCGAGGGGTTCACGTTGGCAACGTCCGCCGGGTCGATCTTCACCAGCGCCAGATCGTTGAACGCGCAGGTGTCGGGGTCGGTCTCGCCCTTCCCCTGCATCGTGAGCCATGAGTTGTAGACCAGGGTCCCGGGATGGGCGGCCCCCATGATCTCCACGGGCGTGCCGAGCGGCTGCGAACCGGTCGAGCAGCCGTCCGTCGAAGTCTGCCCCCCGGTCGACGAGCAATGCGCCGCCTGTCCGAGATAGACGTTCGATCCATCCTGGAAGACGAAGTTCGACGTGCACTGACCGCCACTCGTGATCGTCGGTACTCCGGGATGGATGGTGGCCGAGATCGCCGGGGCCCAGGCCGACGCGGCCGATGGTGCGATGAGAAGGACCGAGATCGCGACTGCGCCTAGCAGCGCGGTCAGAGCCTTGCGGTGCATCCCTGCATCCCCTTCCGTGTGGTTACCCCAAGCCGGACGACCATACCTAAAAGTGAGCACGGGTCGCGCCGGTTACCCGCGCCTATACTTCGTCGCCTCGCGCGGCTGTAGCTCAGTTGGCTAGAGCGTCTGCTTGCCATGCAGAAGGTCGTGGGTTCGAATCCCATCAGCCGCTCTCTCGGAGTCCCTGCTATTGGCGGGGATTTCGCTTTCTAGGGGAGCAGCGCCTTCCGCTTCATTCGGTGAAGCATTCGAGCTAGTGCCCATTAGTGCCCAATCAGCGCCGTGCAGAAGCTCGTCCATCGTGGCGCCGTGATCGGTCTTGGAGGCGATCACGGAGGCATAAATCCCGAGCGTCATCTTCGGGTCGGCGTGGCCTGCCTGGGCCATCACGTAGGGCACGGGCGCGTCAGCGGCGAGCAGCAGCGATATGAACGTGCGTCGCAGCGAGTGCGGGGTAACGTGGCCGATCGGGTCCGCTCCGCTCTCTGAGAGGGCCTGATTCGCTCTCTCGAAGGCTCGGGCTAGGAACCGTGCACGGACGTTCTCGGGGGAGTCACGGCGTCCCGTGGCGGTGGCGAACACGTAGGCATCTGCGTCCGCGTCACGGGTCTTGGCTCGATACTCGGTGAGCAGCTCGGCCAGGGTCGGGGTCAGATCGACCTCACGGATGCCGGTGTCCGTCTTGGCTCCGACGATCCGCAGCTTGCGCGCCGACAGGCTCACGTCCCGTCAGCGCAGATCGAGGGCCTCTGAGATCCGCAGTCCCGCCAGCGCGAGGGTGGCGAGCAGCGGCTTGCGCCGTCCCATGTCCTCAGGGGTTCGTTCCATCGCCTCAGCGTCGAGTTGGCCGGCGGCTTGGAGCAGCGCCGCCACTTGGTCGGGTTGCAGGAAGGACCGCTGAGGCTTCGACTCCCGCAGCAGCCGCTTGCGGCCGGCGGCGGGGTTGCGGTCGACCTGTCCGTACTCGACTGCCTGCTCGAGGATCGTGGCAAGGAGCCGGATCGTCTTGTTGATCGAGCCGGGGGAGAGGGATCGAGGGATTCGCCTGCGCTGCTCGGGCGGCTTCGCCTGTTCGGCTTCGCGCTCGACGGCCAGCCGCTCCGACTCGCGGACCTTGGCGGCTCGGTAGCGATCGACCTCCTCCACCGTGATCGCGGTCAGAGCGTGATCCGCGAAGTGGGGGAGTAGGTGATCGGTGAGGCGCCAGCGATAGTCGACACGGGTCCGCTCCCGCCAGCCGGCGCAGCCCTGTTCGTACCACTCGGAGGCGAAGGTGCGGAAGTCGGGCACGGGCCTCGCCTCCTGCGGCTCCACGGGCTGAGGCGGTTGCCAGATCCCGCGGCGGACGTCTGCGAGAACGTTCGCTAGCTCCTCTTCGGCCCGCTTTCGATTCCATCCATCGGCGCTCACGCCGAGGTAGAGGAACTGCCGCTTGCCGAGAGCACGGAAGCGGAGCGCGTAGGTTGTGCCGCGCCTCGTCTTGCGTTCGATGACTTGACCTTTTGCGGGGCGGGGCATCAGAGGGCCGTCCTTTCTGTCTCTTCGCGTTCCTTGACGTGCTCGTACTTGGACACGTCCCAGAGCGGCTCGAGCGCGTCCCGATACAGCGCCCTTAGCTCGTTCGGAGGGAGCGCGTCCAACTCCACTTGGACTAGGCGCCCGTGTTCTGACTCGAAGGCCGCTGATCGAGAGTCGCTGCGCTTGCCCGGTTGCGGCGGCAAGTCGAACCGTTCCACTTGCTCGGCGGTGAGCGCGATTCGTTCGACCCGCACGTCGCCATTGAGCCGCGTAGCGAGATCGCGGGGAATGTCCTCGCCGGTCGCGTCGAAGTCGCCTGCATAGAGCATCACCGCCGGCCGGCCATCATCGGCTACCTCGTCGGCAATCTGCTCGAGCAAGGACTCTGAGGAGTAGCCACGGGCGGCGACAATGCCGACGCCCTATTCCTCGAACCAGGACGTAAGCAGTCCGGCGAGCGCGTCCTTCTCGACGCCGAGGTAAATGTTGTGCTGCTGCCCCTCGCTGCGTCGCGTCGGTAGCGACCTCGCAGCCATTCACGGGCCTGCTCGGGCGAGCCGAACCCGATCGCTCGATCGACGCTTCGGGTGCGGTCCAACAACCGGGGGAAGTCACCACCGCGGCGGGCCTTGGCTGTCTCCCGGCTCAGACCCTTGTAGGACGTGTCCACGTTGGCGAGCGTGCCGTCAGCGACCAGTCGGTAGAAGAGTTGCCGGAGCGTGATCCGGTCGTCGTAGGAGTGGACGATGCCGGCCGCGTGTTCGAGGATCGCTGGCCAGTCGCGGCGCTTATTCTGAGGCTGCATCAGGACTTACCTCCTGTTGCCAGGGGCGGGCCGTTTGCGCGGTGCCGCCCCATTTACGGTTGATGGGCAGATGACCCTAGCCGCTGTCTCGGAGGAGATCAACTCTCGGCCTCGCCGGCCACGGTGCTCCTCTCATTTGCGTTTTCTGATGGGCAGCAGCGGGGCACCGTTGCGATCCGTCGGTCGCTGCTTCGCCTCGGACTCTGCGGGGCCTGGTTGACGCGCCAGCCGCTCACGGACTAGATCGGGATCGAAGAGCAGTCGCGGCTTCCGACCGTTGCCGACACGGATCGCCCCGAGTTCCGAAGCGTGGTCATAGACCCACGTCCGGCTGCGTCCGAGCCGGCGTGCGAGTTCTTGAGGGCCGAGGAGCGTGTTCGTGCTCTCGGCGCCGTCGAGTCGCTCGAGGATCTCGTCCTGCTTGCGCTGCACGTTCGCAATCGCACGGGCGATCGCTGCGAGGGCTGCGTCCCGTTTCGCGTCCATCGGATCACGGACTCGCTCGCCACACCGGGCGCAGACGAGCACCCCTTCCGCGAGCGCAGGATCGGGTGTCTCGCACGTAGGAGTCTCAGATAGCGCGGGTCCCATTTCTTGCGCGAGGGGCTGGGAGGGGGTCCAGGGGCCGGCGAGACTCGCGCACGGAGGTTTTGCCTCTGCCCATGCGCTTTGCCTCGCCTCGCTGGGTGCCGGTAGGGCAGTGGTAGGACAGAGTGGGAGGGGAGGGGGGTGGTGTCCCATTCGGTGGCTGAGTGGGCACAGAGCGCGGGTTAGTGCCCAATGAGATCCCTGCCCGTGAGCGGATCTGACTTGCCTATGAGGAATACGGGGCGTCTGACTGTCTGCCAACTCAGCAGGGGATCGGCGGATCATCAGCGGGGATGCTGCGAGTGTGCGTGTGCGTGCGAGGGACGGACTTCACGCCCTCCTTCGCGGTGAGCAGGAGAGTGTGTGCGGCTCGGCCTTCCTGCTCTGCCGTGATCGGTGGCTGGCTACCGCACCAACATCGGCTTGGAGGTTGGGGATCCGGGTACATGCAACAAACTACGAGAGCGGCGACGCGGCACGCATCAGCTGACCGCTCATTACGCGACAAAACCAAGGGAGCAATCGATGAAGAAGCACCTGCTGATCCTCGCCGTGGCGCTGCTGGCGCTCACGGTCGGGGCGAGCCAGACGGTGGCCGCGCCTACGGCGGTGGCCGCCAAGAAGTGCAAGAAGAAGAAGGCGCACTCCCCCAAGAAGAAGAAGTGCAAGAAGAAGAAGAAGCAGGCGGGTCCGCAGGGTCCGCAGGGTCCGCAGGGTCCGCAGGGTCCCCCAGGTACCCCGGCGACGACTCACGCGACGCTGGCCCAGGTCCCGAGCTTCACGACCGTCGCTGGTGGCCCGCTGTTCATCCACAACTCGAGCAACACGACGGTCAGCCAGACGGCTGACGGGATCGCGTTCGGTCCCTATGCGAATGGTGGCACGGCTGGTGGTTCGGTGGAGTACACGGGACTGAACGGACAGCCGCTCTCGGCGGTCCAGAGCCTCGTTTACTTCATGCGCTACACGGCGGCCACCGACCCGGGCGGCGGTGCTGCGCCGTACCTCCGCATCTTCCTGGGGGGCGACACCCACGATTTGATATTCAGCCCGAACACCCAGACACCAAGCCCAGACATCGGTCCGGGACCGTTCCATACCTGGGTCGCAACATCTGGAACCTGGCGCTACGACGATGATCCCGGTGGAACCAACCCGGACCTCTCGTTCGCAGCCCAGAAGGCAGCGCACGGAACAGAAGTGATCAGCGGCATCTACATCTCGGTCGGCAACTCGGCCGGGACGAACCTGTCCGCGCTGCTGCGCGAGTGGCAGATCAACGCGACCACCTACTCGTTCGGTTCGTAGAAACCAGAAGCTAACGGCCCGCCTCGGTTCGCCGGGGCGGGCCGTCCAATCCGAGAGGACGTGGTACACGGCCGGTACCAAACCGAGCGAAACTCAGCGAACTGAGCAGCGCGAACCCAGGCTCAGACCGCCGCTTTCCCTGCAAAGCAGGGGTTCCTCTGCCGCGATTACCACGCAAGGGCCGAGGCGGCCCAGCGTTTGGGCACTTGACCCGGCCCTCAGTGCCTAAATCGACGTCAATCGGCGTGAATCGACGGCAATCGGGGTAAGTGGGTGCGAGTCGTCGTTCCGCTTTCTACTGCGGTTTCTGCCCATCTGGAGGGCCCTGCGGCTGGCGCTTGCCATGCAGAAGGTCGTGGGTTCGAATCCCATCAGCCGCTTCCCGTCGGAGAGCCAAATGTACCGAGAATGTACCGCCGTGTCGGAGGCTTCTGGCTGTCAAACAGGCACCGAGCCTCGACTCCTTGGGAGGTCCGACGCCACGACTCGAAGGAGGCCCGAAATGAGGGCACACGGAAACGAAGGACGACTGGGTAGGCGATTCCTGCTTGCGGCGGGGCTGACCATCGCCGTGGTGGTGCCGTCCGCCGCATTCGGCGGCACTGCCACGTTCTATCCGAAATGTAATCCGCGATGCGCGCCGATCGGCGGGATTTATGTCGAGCGCGAGAAAGGGAAAAACAAACGGGTCAAGGCCCTGAACTTCGACCAGTTCAGAGTCAACTGCCCGAAGAGCGGGCCGCAGACAGTCATGACGTATCTGGACGTACCCATCACCGGCAATATGGTCCGAAACGAAATAGCCATCGATGCCAAGGTCCAGCACAGGAAGTGGCACTTCAACGAACTGGTCCCCGACGCCGTCGGGCGCTCCAGCAACGAGCGGATCGACGCGTCGATCAACTTCCGGGGCAAGTTCCGGAAGCACAACAAGGACAAGGCCGATGGCACCCTGGAGGTCACGCTGGAGGGCGGCGCGACGTTTCTGGATCTGGACATGAGCGGCACCGAGCCGATCGTTACCGAGCGGCCGATCGTTAATTTCGAACCCGAGGACTGCCACGGCGTCCAGGACTTCCACGTCGATCTCCTGCGCCCGGAGGATCGGTAGGCGCTACACGCGTTTCAGCAGCGCCTTCCGCTCCTAGGTCGTTGGGAGTGAGGTGATCCGATCCCAGCGCTTGACGAACGTGGTTGGTCGCGTAAGGAGTGGATGCTTTGCGCTCGCAGCCCGGCGGATAATCCGAGCCCTCGAAGCCGCCGGGCTGCGAAGTAGGGCGTGGCGTCTGGGAAGGTTCCAGGCGCCACGTTTTTTTGGGAGCGTGCTCCCGCTCACTGTCCCATCGTTCAGGATCTGTTCAAGGTTGTGCGCGCGTCGTTACCGCGGAACTTGTACACAGCGATCGCCCCGATCGCACCGAGGATGGCGTAGATGCCCAGCACGAGCAGCGTGCCGCCCGCGCGGTGGCCATCGAAGTAGACGACATCGCGCATCGAGGTGATCGCGGCGCCGGGCGGCAACAGTTGGCTGACCGCCCGCCAGAAGCCGGGCAGCAATTCCGGGGCGCTGCCGCCCCCTGAGGCCGGCGTGCCGACGACGAGGAATGCGATCAACCCGAAGGCGGTCCCCGGAAGGCCAAAGAGCGTCTGGAAGGCTGAGATCGGCAGCGCGACCGCCAGCACGAACAAGGTCGCACGCCCCACACCCCCAGGAAGTTGTCGTGGAACGCGTCGACGATGACGTTCGCCGCAAGGGCCGCCATCAGCCCGGCGCCGACCCCCAGGGCAACCGTCGCGGCTAGGCGAACGTAGACCGGCCGTCTCCCGGCGGCTGTGTAGATCAGCGAGGAGCCCAGGATCCCCACGATGGTGAGGCTGAGAATGGCTGA
>DATDJZ010000023.1:0-2840 GCA_036520315.1 Solirubrobacterales bacterium
CGAGCTGCCCGTCCTCTGGCAGTACAGCTTCTCGAACTACAACGAGAAGGCCCGCTGGGCGCTTGACTTCAAGCGCATCCCCCATCGGCGGCGGTCCGTGATGCCCGGAGGGTTCCGCGGCCTCTGGCTCTCGCGGGGGGAAAGGACCCTGCCGGCGATCGATCTCAACGGCGAGCGGATCATCGATTCGACGGCGATCATCGCTGCGCTCGAGGGGCGCCAGCCCGATCCACCGCTGTACCCGGCCGACCCGGAGGAGCGCCGACGGGCGCTGGAGCTGGAGGAGCACTTCGACGAGCACGCAGGCCACGACATGCGCCGGGTCGGCTTTTGGGAGCTTCGGCAGAATCTGGACTACGGCCTCGAGTTCATGACCACCGACCAGCCCAGGATCAGGGCGAGCGTGGCCAAGGTGCGCCTGCGCCTGGCGTTCCCCGTCGTTTGGCGCTACATGAATCGGCGCTACGACTTCACCGAGGCGACGGTCAAGCGCAGTCGCGAGGTGCTGGCCGCCGCCCTCGACCGGATTGAGGCGGAGCGGTCCGGCGGTGACTACCTGGTCGGCGAGAGCTTCACCGTCGCGGATCTCACCGCCGCCGCGTTGCTCTATCCGCTGGTCTGGCCGCCGGAGTTCCCTTATGAGCTTCCCGATCCGCCGCGCTGGGAGTTCTTGGAGCCGATGCGGGATCACCCGGCGCTCGGTTGGATCAGTGAGACGTGGCGCCGGCACCGCGGTGCATCGGCCTACGTCTAGGCCGGCTCAGTCGCCCGGAGTTCGCACTTTCTGTGCTTTTGGCCAGCGGGGTTGACGCCGTCCGGCGGGTGTTAAAGGATCGGCAGTCAAAGCGGGGCACACCAATGGGGAGAGCCTCGACTATTCGGCCGCGGCGCTCTCGTCCGGCTGCGCTAGGAGGGAAGGATGAAGAGGGTATTTCGACGCCCGTCGCCGGCGATGGTGATTGCCATCGTGGCGCTGATCGCGGCACTCGGTGGTACCGCAATCGGGGCCTCATTCGTCACAAAGAAACAGACCAAGAAAATCGCCAAGAACCAGGTCAAAAAGCTCGCGCCGGGTCTCTCGGTCGCCAGCGCGAAGAAAGCCGACGACGCGGACAAGCTGGGCGGCGCGGGCGCGGCCGCATATCAGACCGCGGCCGCATCGGATCTGAGGTCTGACACCAATGCCCTGACCACAAGCAACGAGACCGTCCTGAGTGCCAACATCACGCTGCCCGCGGCGAAGACCGTGACCGCGATCGCGTCGGTCGAGGCTGTGGCAGACGGCG
The DNA here is from genome assembly GCA_036520315.1 of Solirubrobacterales bacterium. Taxonomy (GTDB): domain Bacteria; phylum Actinomycetota; class Thermoleophilia; order Solirubrobacterales; family 70-9; genus DASUPK01. The sequence goes on from DATDJZ010000023.1 coordinate 1,287, forward strand.
GCGGTAACGACAACATCAACTGCAACGTGAACATCGCCGGCACGGATGGCGCTCGCCAGAGCACTTACATCACCCCGAACGGGCTGGAGAACTCGACCACTCTCCCGCTGACCCAGAGCCTTGCCCTGGGCGCAGGCACGCACACGGTGATCGTCGAGTGCAGTGAGGGCGCTACCGCGAACACCTCGGTCGAGGACCGCTCCCTGAGCGTCGTCTCGACGGGCTGACGTCCTGCGGGCGGCCCTGCGGCCTGCCGCTGGGCCGCCCGCTACCAGCCCTCGGAGCCGGGCTCGCCCTTGAACGGGCCCTCGATCTCCTCGGTGATCCAGCCGCCGTAGTAGGCACCCGGCTGGGGCGTGACCAGCTCATCGTCCAGGTAGGCGGCGTCCACACGGCGCGGGTAGAAGGCGAGGTGGCCCCTGAGCTGCTCGAAGCCCTCCTTCGGCTCCGGGTAGTACCAGGCGACCCTGTTGGCGCGCTTGCCGCCCGCCTCGGCGTGGACGTAGGAGGCGGTGCCCTTCCACTCGCAGTAGGTGTGCGCGTCATCCCCGGCTTCGATCAGGAGGTCCTCCCTGACGTTCTCGCGGGGGATATAGATCGTCGGTGGGCTGGCCGTCTCGAGCACGCGCAGGGCCCGGTCACTCTCGGCGATCGTCTCGCCGCCGAGCACGACGCGGAGGTGGCGGTCGAGGGGCTCAACGCGCGGCGGGCGGGGGTAGTCCCAGACTGATTCCTTGGCTCTCTGCGTCTTCATATGCAGTCGTCCCCCTGGGACCCATCCAACGTTACGCCTAGCCTCTGTCCGGCGATGGAAGCGGCCCTCGAACGCGGCCCCGAGCCCGCGGGTACATACGTCCCACGGGCGCTCGGAAGCGGCGAGCCGCTCGAGCGCGAGCGGCTGCTCGAGGCGTCTCTGAAGACTCTGCCGCGCCCCTCGATTCTCGACGCGCCGATCACCAAGCTGCGCGGCGCCGGGCCGAAGCTGGCTGCGGCCGCCGAGGAGATGGGCATCGCGAGCCTGGGGGACCTGCTCCGTCACCTGCCTCACAGCTATCGCGATCGGGCCGAGCCGGTGCGCCTGGCCGATCTGCGCCTGGGCGAGGAGGCGACCGTCGAGGTGGAGGTGGCCAGCGCGAAGCTGCGGCCGACCCGTCGCCGCCGGCTGACGATTCTCGAGGCACAGATCTCCGACCCGAGCGGCAAGACAAAGGCGACCTGGTTCAACCGGGCCTGGCTCGCGGAGCGCCTGGCGCCCGGCACACGGCTACTGCTGCGCGGCAAGCTCGAGAAGCGGGGCTTCAACGTCGCAGAGCACGAGTTTCTGGACGGTGAGGCCCGAGCGCCAGCGGGCCTGCACACCACGGGCATCGTCCCGGTCCACCCGGCCAGCGAAAGGCTGCGCCCACAGCGGATCCGCGAGTGGGTCTGGCAGGCGCTTCCCCAGGCACGCCACGCGGTCGAGCCGGTGCCGGGTCGCCAACGCCGGGAGCTGCGCATGGCCGCGGCTCAGGATGCCCTGGTCGCCTCGCACTTTCCCGCCGACGAGCACGCCGC
>DATDJZ010000024.1:0-2330 GCA_036520315.1 Solirubrobacterales bacterium
CCCGGCCGCGCTCGACCGAAGATCACCAACTATGGATGACGACGACTCACCCGTGCCGGCGTGAACCTCCGTTCGTCAACAAGCGAAGGAGTTTGAAATGCCTGCATCGGATGATTTGAGCAAGCTCACGGTTCGCGCGAAGGAAGCGGAGGACCGCGTGACCACGGCCCGGAAGAAGGCGAAGGCCGATCTCGAGGAGGACGTCGACAACACCCGCACCGCGGTTGAGAAGCAAAACACCGTGCTGCGCGAGCATGCGAGTGAGGAAAAGGGGCGCATCTCGGACCACTGGAACGAGCTGCAGGCCACCTGGAACGAAATCGTCGGCAAGGTTCGCGAGGACATCGAGGATCGCAAGGGGGAGCACGATCTGCACAAAGCGGAGCGACACGCCGACCGAGCGGAGGACGACGCCGGGTTCGCGATCGACTTCGCCTACTCGGCGATCGTCGAGGCGGAGTACGCGGCACTCGACGCGTCCCTCGCGCGGATGGAGGCAAACGATCTGTCGAACCAGGCGGGCGCAACGCCCTGATCGGCTAGCGCGCCCTCGGCGATAGATCCCGGCGGACGGCGATCAGCGCAGCCGGCAGGTGCTCGAGCAATCCACCGAGAGTCACCTCGGGATGCGACTGATAGGCGACGAAGGCGCCGTCGATCGCAGCGAGCGCGAACCGCGCCAGATGGTCGGCCTCGCTGCTCTTCGGGTTGAGCCCGAACACGAGCTGCATTTGCACTCGCAGTCGGTCTAGCGCAAGCTCCCGCACCCGGTTGACGACTCGATGGACCTCGCCTTCGTCGGTTTGAACCGGCTGCGCGGCCATCACCACGAGGATGCGCAGGAAGTCCGGATGGCGCTCCAGGGTGACCGCGACGTTCGCGACCAGGACCCGCAGGTGGTCCGTCTGGGAGCCGACGCGGCGGTCGATCTCCGGGAGCACGTCGAAGAATCGCTCTGCGCCTCGCTCCATGACCGCGAGCAGGACACCCTCCTTCGAGCCGAAGTAGTGGTAGATCGAGCTGGGAGGGACGCCGGCCTCGTCGACGAGTGCCGCAACGGTCGCGGCCTCATATCCCTGCTTGGCCATCAGATGCTCGGCAGCGTCGAGAACCGCCTCCCGCGAGCGGACTCCGCGCCGGTTGGGTGTCACCTCTTCGACCTTGGCGGTCATGCCCTCAGGGTAACAATTGGAATTGACATTTCAAAACAGTCTCTGTAGCGTCCGCTCCAATCTCATGCCCACGGAGGAGAGCCAAATGCCCGAGGCACAGGTGCCCGTCTTGATCGTCGGCGGGGGAGGCGCAGGCCTCACCGCTTCCATGCTCCTCGCCCGGCATGGCGTCGATCACCTTCTGATCAGCGCGCGCCCCGGCACCTCCGATCTGCCGAAGGCCCACGTGCTCAACCAGCGGGCCATGGAGATCCTCGAGGACTGCGAGGTCGCCGCCGAGATCGAGGAGCGAAGCACGCCTGCGGAGAACATGAAGGCCACCGCCTTCTACGCGGGGTTCGCCGGGCCCGACGAGGAGTACGGACGGCAAATATTGCGGCTCGAGGCCTGGGGCGCCGGTGGGGACAACGAGAACTGGCGTGAGGCGAGCCCGTGGCGACAGCTCAATGTTCCGCAGATCCGGCTCGAACCGATCTTGAAGGCTGGAGCCGAGCGACTCTCGCCGGGCCGGATTCGCTTCAACCACGAGCTGCTCGAGCTCGAGCAGGACGACGACGGGGTCACCGCGCTCATTCGCGACAACGGATCAGGCGAGGAATACCGCGTCCGCTCTCAGTACCTCCTGGGTGCCGACGGCGGGCGACGTGTCGCCGGCGAGATCGGCGTCACCTATGAGGGCCTGGGAGTCCTGACGGAGACGGCCACGCTGCATGTGAGCGCCGACTTCTCGCCCTGGGCCAAGGACCCGGACGTACTCATCCGCTGGATCTACTCTCCGCAGGCCAAGACCATGATCGTGATGGTCCCGATGGGGCCGGAGCGATGGGGGCCTGAGTCCGAGGAGTGGGTCATCCACCTCAACTACCCGGTCGGCGATCCACGCGCCCAGTCGGACGAGAGGGTCGAGGCCGATGTTCGCACCGCCCTCGGTCTCCCCGATGTCCCGATGACCAGCCACAAGATCACCCGCTGGACGGTCGACGCCGTGATTGCATCCGCCTTTCGCGTCGGCCGGGTCTTCCTTCTGGGTGACGCCGCCCACCGCCACCCGCCGACAGGCGCCCTCGGCCTGACCAGCGCGATGCATGACGCGCAGAATCTCTGTTGGAAGCTCGCCGCCGTGCTCGCGGGACAGGCGGCTCCGGAGCTGCTCGACAC
>DATDJZ010000025.1:0-18983 GCA_036520315.1 Solirubrobacterales bacterium
CGTGGTGGCACTCGTCGGCATCGTGGTCAACCTCGCCGCGGCGCGGATGCTGGCCGGGACCGGGCGCCGGAGCCTCAATGTGGAGGGCGCTTTCCTGCACATCGTCACCGACCTGTTCGCCTTCATCGCGACGGCGATCGCCGGCGCCCTCGTCCTGATCTGGGGATTCGAACGGGCCGACGGCATTGCCTCGCTGCTGATCGCGGCGCTGATGCTCTGGGCGGCCTACGGCCTGCTGCGTGAGTCGGGCCGCGTCTTCATGGAAGCGGCTCCGCCGGGCCTCGATCCGGAGGCGATAGGCAAAGCGCTCATCCAGGAGGCCGGGGTCATCGAGGTGCACGATCTCCACGTCTGGGAGGTGACCACGGGGATGCCCGCCATCTCCGCCCACATGATCGTCCGGCAGGACGCCGACTGCCACGAGGCCCGCTGGCGCGCCGCCCGCCTGCTCGCCGACCGCTTCGGGGTGGAGCATTCAACGCTCCAGGTCGAGCACGAACCGGGCGACGAGCTACTTCAAATCGAGTCGCACTGACTACCCGAACGTCGCCGATCGGATCCCCGTCGCGATCAGCAGGAGGACGAAGGCGCCGGCGAAGTAGCGGTAGATCACGAACGGCCGGTAGCTGTGCGTCCGCACGAGGCGCAGCAGCCAGGCGATCGCGAGGTAGCCGGAGACCGCCGAGGCGATCGTGCCGACGATGATCGGGCCGGCGACGTCGTCGGGCAGGCCGTCGTGGATCGCCTTGTAGGCGCTGTACACGGTCGCCCCGGCGACCGCCGGGATCAGCAGCAGAAAGGAGACGCGGGCGGAGGCGTCACGGTCGAAGCCGAGATAGCGGGCGGCGGTGATCGTGATTCCCGAGCGGGAGGTGCCAGGTGCGAGGGCGAGGACCTGGGCGAGGCCGACGTAGAGGCCGTCCCTCATCGAGAGGCCCTCCACGCCCCGCGATTCAGGCAGACGGTCGGCCCAGCCGAGGAGCGCGCCGAAGAGGATCAGCTGGATGCCGATCATCCAGGGTTCGCCCAGATGGTCCTCGATGAAGCCGGAGCCGAGCCCGCCGACGATCACGGCGGGAATGGTGCCGATGGCGATCGCGCAGGCGACGCGCTCGTCGACGGTCTCGATCGCACGGGCTCGCAGGGCTCGGAAAAAGGCGCCCAGATAGGTGACGACGTCGTGGCGGAAGTAGGAGATCGCGGCGACGAGCGTCCCGGCGTGGAGGGCGACGTCGAAGGTCTTGTTGAACGCCTCGTTGTTCTCCAGGAACGTGTAGTCCTGGAGCCACGGGACGAGGATCAGGTGCCCGGACGACGAGATCGGCAGGAACTCGGTGAGGCCCTGGACGATCCCAAGCAGGAGGGCCTCCAGTTCGGACATCGGCGGGGCATCCTAGGTCACCCTCGGACGTCGCGTGACCGGTCAGTTGCCGGGCCGGTCTCCTCCCTGCGCCGGACGCCCTCCCCCGGTCTGGAACCAGGCGAAGACGAAGCAGCCGATCCCGACTATCGCCGCGGCGAGTCCATGCTTGAAGTGGACGTGGGTGGACCCAGCCTCGTGCCCCGGGAAGAAGCTGGGCAGCGAGCCGGCGTCGTCGATCCAGTAGATCGCCGCGATCACCAGGAAGATCACGCCCAGGGCGACCGCGGGAACGATTAGTTCTGGTCGCTTCTGCATTCGTACCTCCTCAGCTGAGCGCGAAGGCGACCGAGAGGACGGCGCCGACCGCGCAGCAGTAGATGGCAAATGGGGTGAGCCGGTTGGTCTCGAAGAAGCGCAGGAGGAAGCGGACCGAGAAGTAGGCCGTGACGGCGGCGCAGAGTGCCCCGACGAGGGCCTGGCCGCGGACGTGATCGCCCTGGGAGCCGAGCAGGTCGGGCAGCTTGAGCACGCCGGCGGCGCCGATGATCGGCGTGGCGAGGAGGAAGGCAAAGCGGGCCGCCTCCTCGTTCGACAGCCCGGCGAGCAGGCCACCGCCCATGCTCGCGCCCGAGCGAGAAAGTCCGGGCACAAGGGCGAGCGCCTGGGCCGTGCCGATGCCGAGCGCTTCGCGGAAGCCGAGGGTACGGGCGATCACCTCATCGGAGCGGATTCCCTGCTCGGAGCGAACGGGGGCCCGGCGCCTGAGCGCCTCCGCCCCAAACAGCATCAGGCCATTGACGAAGAGGAAGATCGCCGCCGTCTGAGTCGAGGCGAACAACGTGCGCAGGGGGTGCTCGAGCAGCAGGCCGAGCAGTCCCGCCGGGATCGTGCCGACGACGAGCAGCCAGCCGAGCTTCGCGTCCGTGTCCTGAGGATCGATGTAGCGGTCGCGCAAAGATCGTCCGAGCCCCTTGACGATGCGGGCCCAGTCCCTGATGAAGAAGAACAGGAGCACGAGGGCGGTCGCGCAGTGAGTGGCGACCAGGAAGCTCAGGAAGTAGTCGTCGTTCTGATGGATGTCCCAACCGAGGACCCGGGGAAGCACGACGCTGTGCCCAAGGCTGGAGATCGGAAACAGCTCCGAGACTCCCTGCAGCAGCCCGAGGACGATTGCCTGGAAATACGAGATCGGGTCCATGCCGGAGCCCTCGGTCGGGGTGCCGAGGGGGGCTGCATCCTCGCGGCACAATCGAAAGGTGGCCTTAAGGCGCCGCCCGGTTCGTTAGATTGCCGGGGCATGCGTTTCGCGAATTTCTCCCGCCGGCTGCTCGTAGGGGTGTTCGCTGTGGTCGGCCCACTCGTCATCGCCCCGGCCGCGATGGCGGCCGACGGTGTCGGCGTCTACGGGCGCACCGACGACAAGGTGGTCACCTTCTTCATGTTCGGCGTGATCGCGTTCTTCGCCGTCCTGGTGACCGTGCTCGCCCTGATTCAGATACGCCTCGAGAACCGCAAAGAGAGGCGCACGCAGGATCTAGAGCGCCTCGGAAGCCGCTAGACCCCGGCGGCATGGGGCTCGCGGGGGACGATCGCGTTGCTGATCTTCGAACGCACCGCCGCCCGGTGCGGGACCGGCGCTTCGGAGGAGGCGACGCGGAGGTGGTCCCGCTTCGGCGCGGCCCGGAGTCGGACGCCGACCGCCTCGAGCGCGAGCGGGAGGAGCGGAGCCGTGCCGAGAGGGAGCGGCGGAGCCGGATCGAGCGCGAGCGGGCGGAGCGCGACCGCGTCCTCCAGGAGCGCCTCGAGCGGCGTCGCCTCGAGCGGCTGGAGCGGTTACGGCGAGAGCGAGCGGATCGGGAGCGCCACGAGCGCTACGTGTGGTCTCGGCACAAGCGGGCGGCGGCGCCGTCCGAGCGGGGCCAGAGGGTGGCGCCGAAGCGGCGACAGGGGGCGGCGGCAAAGCGGGGGCAGCCGGTGGCTGCCGAGCCGGAGCGCAAGCACCCGAAGCCTCGGCCCGCTCATGCTCGGATCGAACCCGGAGTCAAGGGTCCCATCAGGTGGCGCGCCCGGGCGGCCGAGAACCAGAGGCGGGCTGCGACGAGAAGGCGCGGACTGTTCTGGCCGACCGCCAAGGCGGGATTTGCGGTGACCCTGGTACTGGGACTGAGCGCGGGCCTGGGTTCCGTGCTCGGCCTCCCCGTGCCGGGACTCGACGCCGGGACCGGGCGCCAGTCGCTTGCGAGCAGCGCAACGATCTTCGGCATCGATTCCGGCACGCCCCCCGGGCTCGCGCCAGGCTACGTCTTCCCGCTGATCGGCCCGCGTGACTTCGGCGATGCCCAGGCCCGGTTCGGCGCCTCCAGGTACGGACACGTCCACGAGGGACAGGACATCTTCGGGAAGACGGGCACTCCCGAGGTCGCCGTCCACGACGGGATCGTCGTCGATCGCGGCAAGAACACGGATCCGGATTCCGGAGGCCGGGGCAATTTCCTGACGATCTACAGCCCGCAGGACAACCACAGCTTCGTCTACATGCACATGCTGAAGCCTTCGCCCGCGCTCGCCGGCAAGCACGTGCACGCCGGGCAGATGATCGGCCGGCTCGGGTGCACCGGATCGTGCGAGGGCCCGCACCTGCATTTCGAGGTCCGCGTCGGCATGGCGACGCCCGGGGCCGAGACCAAGCCGGTGGACCCGCTGCCGTACCTACGGGGCTGGCCGCAGGCCACGCCCGGCTAGGCAGGACCCGCGAGCCGCACTGGGGCGGCGCGACATAGGATCGGGCCATGGCTGAGGTCACCTACGAGCGCAGTGGCGCGTCGGCTGTGATCACCATCGCTCGGCCGGAGCGGCGCAACGCGGTCGATCCGAACACGGCCGACCAGCTGCTCGAGGCGTATCGACGCTTCGAGGCCGACGACGTGGCGAGGGTGATGATCCTCACCGGAGCGGGCGACGAGGCCTTCTGTGCCGGCGCGGACCTGAAGTCCGTGGCCGCGGCGATGAACGACGAGGGGATCGCCAAGCAGTGGCTGAAGCCTCGGCCCGACGGTCCGCTCGGCTTCACCCGGCTGACTCCTTCGAAGCCGACGATCGCGGCGATCTCGGGCTGGGCCCTCGCCGGTGGGCTCGAGCTGGCGCTCTGGTGCGACCTCCGGATCGGCACCGAGACCGCGAGGCTCGGCTTTCCCGAACGCCGCTGGGGCGTCCCCTTGATCGACGGCGGCACCCAGCGCCTGCCGCGGATCGTCGGGATGGGACGGGCGCTGGACATGATTCTCAGCGGCCGGATCGTGGAGGCCGAGGAGGCGCTGGCGATGGGCCTGCTCACCGAGCTAGTACCCGCGGGTCGGCACCTCGAGCGGTCCCTGGAGATGGCCGAGGGGCTCGCTTCCTTCCCTCAGGAGACGATGCTCGCCGATCGCCGCTCCGCACTGGAGGGCTTCGGCCTCTCGCTCGAGGAGGGCCTCGCCCGAGAGGCCGAGATCGGCGGCGCGGTCACCGGCGTCGGCGTCGAGGGCGCGGCCCGCTTCGCCGCCGGCGAGGGCCGCGGCGGCGCGGGCGCCGGGGTCTAGAGCCGAGAACCGGCACTGATCGGGGCGGCGCCCTCTCGTCTGTGCGGGGACATTGTCGAGTTGCCGGGCTATCTCCCGGGGAATCCGACGATTCTCAATCTGCACCGCTCGGCGACGACGCGCAAGGTCTCGATGACGTGCCTTGGTTGGAATCTCACTTGAGCGTGTGTGAACCTCAACGCGACGAGCCCTGCAGCTGCATGAGCTTGATCGCGAGTCCGATCTGTTGATTGCTGACTAGCGGTGCGGTGATATCGCAGCCCGTCCGTCTCAACAACCAGACCAAGCTCGGGCCAGTGGAAGTCCACACGGAAACCGTTCACATGTTGCTGTGTCAGGGGGCGAGGGAGGCCGGCGCGATCTACGAGCCGCACGAACCGGCGCTCGAGTTCTGAGTCCGTCAGCGTGAAGGTGCGCCGGTCCAGAACAGCGCGGAGGGCAGCCACCCCACCGACGCCCCTGTGGTCCTCGACAGACGCACGCAGTGTCTCGGGGTTGATCAAGCTGAGCCTGTCCGCCTCATTCACAGCCACCTCGAGTTGCTCCCTTGTCAGACGGATACCCAGATCGACCAAGGTCCGAGCGGGCGAGGTGACCGGAATTCCCGCGTTCCGGCGCCTGTCGGCGTCCGGCAGTTGAGTTCGCCGGTGGACTCGAATCCCGGCCCGGGAGCGAGTACGCGATCCAGACAACGAAAGATGGATCTCCTCGGGCCGTCCGACCTCAAGGCTTGGGTTCCCGTTCACTGCCCGTATTCCCCACAACGCCGCGGCGCTGTCGTGGCTGAGCACGGCGGTTGTCCCGCAAGCCAGCACAGCGGCCATCCACCAGCCGTGCAGCGTCAGCTGAGGACGCCCAACGGCGTAGACACCTCTCCAGGTCCGGTGCAAGCGGCCTCGAGCGATCCTCGAGTCGATTTGATCAGAGCTCAAGCCGGCCACGAGCAGCTGGCTACGGCTGATCACGCCATTCTGGCGAGCGGCTAGATCCCACACTGAAGGGTTTCGTCGACTTTCCCGGCCCATGCCCGGACAAGTCGACAATCCCCGGGTTTCGCCCCCCGCGGGGTTGAGGGGGGCGTGATCCGGCCGTCAAGAGGCCGGATCACCTCGCCACTACAAGCGGAAACCCGGCAGCAAGCGCTTCTCGGTCTCACCCGGGACCTGGGCGACCACCTCGACGTGGCCCTCGAGCGGGGTCCCGCGGAGCTTCGTTGCGAGCAGGTCGTCGACCTGGAAGATCCCCGCGGAGTTGTTCATCTCGATCTCGATGCGGACCGCCCGCTCCTCCCCGCCCTCGATTCGGACCTCGTCGATCGCCGCGGCGGAGAGAGCATGGATCCCGTACTGGCCGCCCTCCACAGGGAGCCGCGAGCGGCCCTCCGCCATGTCGAGCGCGTCGGCGACCCGAACCACCCCGGCCTCGACGGTGTAGGGCTCCCCTCGCCGGCGATGGCCGATGATCGCGTGCAGGATCTCCGCGATCACCACCGTCCTCTCCGGCTCCCGGTAGACGTCGGCGAGCAGCGACCGGAGCTCGTCCTGGGCGAGGAACAGGCTGTAGGCCTCGTGGTCGGCGCGGTGAATCGACATGCCCACGTCGTGGAGCAGCGCGCCCCCGGCCACGACCACCTCGGCGTCGCGGTCCTTCATCCCGTGTTCGGTGACCATCGCCGGCTCGATGCCGCCCTTGACCAGCAGCCGCAGGAGCCGCAGCGCGATGTTGAGCACCACCTGCACGTGCACCCAGGAATGATCCGACATGCCCAGCCGCTCCGAATTGATTTGTGCCATGTACCACCAGGCCCGCACCCGCTCGTCGGCGTTGACGGCCTCGAGAAAGCTCTCCAGCTTGCGGTTGCCCCGCGTCGGCGCGTGGACCTGCGCCTTGGCCACCCCTTCAGAGATCGAACCGGCGCGCACATCTGGCCCTTTCGCTTCCATGTTCCTGATCCTTGCAGGGGACTGGTGGGGGCCTTCGATGACAGGACGTCAGCTACCCAGTTTCGGGCTATTTGCGGGATTTCCGACCGGCGACCCGGTTACCGTGGTTGGGCTTCGGCTTAAGGAACTCGGATGACGGTCTGTTCGAACACAGGCATATCCGTTCCTGAGTGCTCGTGCCGGGCCTGCCTCGAGGCCCAGATCGAGCGCCACATGCCGTCGTTGCTCGGAACGGTCCATTCGGAACAGCCCACCGTCGAGATGTCGGCCGCCTCCGGGCTCCCCCGGCTGCGCTTCGCCCGCCGGCTACGGCGCCTGCGGCGAGCCGCGTAAGCCGCGGCCCACCACCGTCACGCCTCGGTGGGCGCCTCGCCCGTCGCCGAAGCGCCCAGGACGCCAGCGCTTGCGACCACGACGAGGGCGATGCCGGCGACGTCGACCGCCGCCAGATTCTGCCCCAGCGCGATCAGCCCGATCAGGGCGGCGACCGCCGGCTCCATGCTCATCAGGACGCCGAAGGTGCCGACCGCCATCCGCCGCAGCGCCTCGAGCTCCAGCGAGTAGGGGATCACCGAGCTCAGCACCGCCGTGGCAGCGCCGACCGCGGCGGCACCCGGATCGATCAGATCGCCCCCGGCGGCCGCGGTCCCAGGAGCGAACATCAGCACCGCCGCGACCCCCATCGCCAGCGCCAGTCCACGCCCCCCCGGAAAGACCCGCCCCACCCGGGCGCTGAGCAGGATGTAGGCGGCCCAGAACGCCCCCGCGAGGAGAGCGAAGCCGATGCCGGCCGCGGCCGCCGACCCCGAGGGCCGTGTCAGCAGCAGCACCCCCGCCGCCGCGCAGGCGACCCAGACCAGGTCGAGCGGGCGCCTCGAGCCGAGCAGGCCGACGAGCAGCGGGCCGACGAACTCGAAGGTGACCGCGATCCCGAGATGGATCCGGTCGAGGGCCTCGTAGAAGCAGAAGTTCATCCCGGCGAGGGTCACCCCGAACGCCACCGCCAGTAGCAGCCCCTCGCGGCCGGCCTCGAGCGGCGCGGGCCGCCAGATCGCCAGCAGCAGGATCGCCGCGAAGAGGAGGCGATAGAGCACCGCGCCCACGGGGCCGACCTGGTCGAAGAGGGTGGTTGCGGCCGCCGACCCGCACTGGACCGAGACGACCGCGCCGATCACCATGGCCGGCGCCGCCACCGACCGCCCCTCCCCCTGAGCCACCTGCGTGAAACGGCTTGCGCCGATCACGAAACGGGTTGCTCCTTGCTGAGCACCCTCGCACTATCGGCGCACCCTCGCATCAATCGCCAATCACCTTGATCACCAGCCGCTTCGGCCGGCGGCCGTCGAACTCGCAGTAGAAGACCGCCTGCCAGGGACCGAGATCCAGGCGTCCCTCGGTAATCGGCAGGACCACCTGGTGGTGGACCAGCAGGTTCTTGAGATGGGCGTCGCCGTTGTCCTCACCGCCACGGTGGTGGCGGTAGTCGCCGGGGTCGGGAAGGAGCTCGCGTGCGACCTCGTTCGCCGGCTCCTTCCAGCTCGGCGGCGCCACCTTGTCGAGCCACTCCAGAGTGTCCTGCTGGAGCCCGGGCTCATCGTCGTTGACCCAGACGGCCGCGGTGATGTGCATGGCGGAGACCAGCACCATTCCCTCCGACACCCCTGCAGCGTCGACCGCGCCCTGCACGTTCTCGGTGATCCGGATGAACTCACGCCGCTCATCCGTGTTGAAGGTCATGTACTCGGTGTGCGACTTCAAGCGCCCTCCTGTTCCTCGGTTTCGGAGATGATGGCGCGATGGCGGGTCTGCTCTCACTGGAGCGCCGCGACGAGGTCGCCATCGTCACCCTGCAGCGTCCCGAGAAGCGGAACGCCCTCTCGATCGACCTCCGCGTCGAGCTCACCGACGCCTTCGGCGGGCTCGGCGATGATCCTGAGGTCGGGGCAATCGTGCTGACCGGCGCGCCGCCCGCCTTCTGCTCGGGGATGGACACCAGTGAGTTCGGCGGCGACCGCGCCCACAGGGAGCGGCTAGTGAAGACCAGCATCGGCTCGTTCCGGGCGGTCGGCGGCTGCCTCAAGCCGGTGGTCGCCGCCGTCAACGGCCCGGCTCTGGCCGGTGGCTTCGCCCTGGCACTGCTCTGCGACCTGCGGCTCGCGGCCGAGGAGGCGAGCTTCGGCTTCCCGGAGCTGCCGCGCGGAATCCCGCCGAGCTACGCCGCGGCACGGGCTGCGCTCCCGGCCCCCGTCGCAGCCGAGCTCACCCTCACCGGCAGGCTGCTCGACGCCGCGGGCGCGCTGCGCATTGGGATCGTCGGCGCGGTCCATCCAGCCGATCAGCTGATGCCGCGGGCGGTCGAGCTGGCTGGCCGGATCGCCTCCGCTCCGCGCCAGGCGACCACCCAGACGAAGCGCAGGATCCTGCTCGATCGCGACCGCATGATCGGCCACCTCTTCGACGAGGAGGAGCGCCTGCTGCGCGAGGCACTGCTCGGGGACGATCCTGATGAGGCCGCCTAGCTTCGAGTCGGGGAGCGGCGACCGTCAGACTTGACCGGGTGGAGCAACTCCGCCTCATCCGCCACTCCTTCCCCGAGCAGCCAGAGCTCAGCACCGAGATCTCGCGCACCATCCTGCGCCGGGTCGCCGCCGGAGAGCTGCCCCCGACGATCCGGATTCATCGGCCCGGCAACCAGGTGGCCTTCGGCCGTCAGGACCTCGCCAGCCCCGGCTACGAGACGGCCGCCGAGGCGGCCCGCGCGGCCGGGTTCGCCGCCGTCGAGCGCCTGGCCGGCGGCCGCGCGGCGGTATTCCACCAGGGCACGATCGCGATCGCCCGGGCCTACGGCGACCCGCAGCCGCCGAACCGCACCTACGCCCGCTTCGAGGAAATGGCGGAGTTGATCGCCGAGGCCCTGCGCGGGCTCGGCGTCGACGCGCTGGTCGGCGAGGTCCCCGGCGAGTACTGCCCGGGCGCCTTCAGCGTCAACGCCCGCGGCCGGACCAAGCTCGCCGGCATCGGGCAGCGGATGATCCGCGGCGGTGCCCACATGGGCGGCGTCGTCGTCGCCTCGGCTGGAACCGAGGTCGCGCGGGTCCTCGTGCCCGTCTACCGGGCTCTCGACCTCGACTGGGACCCGGCCACCTCGGGGAGCGTCGCCGACGAGCTCGGCCGGGATGTCGATGTCGGCGAGCTCGAGGAGGCGCTGATCGCCGAGCTCGCCGAGCGCTATGAGCTGGTCGACGCGGAGCTCGACGAGGAGACGGTAGGCCTCGCGGAGCAGGCGCTCGAGGAGGCCCGGGCTACGCGCTGAACGGCGTCCGGACCAGCTTCTGGCGGAGCTCCTCGACCGAGGTGAAGACGTCCTTCGCCCCCGCGTCGCGCAGCTCCTGCTCGGAAAACCCGCCGGTTCGGACGGCGAGGGTCTCGACCCCGGCGCGATGGGCAGCCTCCACGTCCCAGACCGTGTCGCCGATCAGGAGCGCGTCGCCGGGCCGTCCGTCGACCTTGTCGAGCGCCGCATGCACCAGGTCCGGCTCCGGCTTGGTCTGCTCGACGTCCGCGGAGGTGGTCCAGCCGTCGACGATCTCCCTGGCGTCGAGGAGCTCGACGTAGTGCTCGACCTCCCAATCCTTGGCCGAGCTGGCGAGAACCACGACGTCATTGCGCGCCTTCAGGTCCTCGATCAGCTGACGGGCGCCCTCCATCGGCTGCACCTCGTCGATCAGCTCCCGGTAGAGCCCGGACTCGGCGTCGCGGATGCTGTCACCGAGCCGCTCCTCGACCTCGTCGCCGGCGAGTGCCGCCACCAGCTGGTCGCCGCCCATGCCGATGTGACGGTGGATTCGCCAGACCTGGGGCGTCAGCGAGTGGCGGCGGAAGGCCCGGAACCAGGCGATCGCATGGTGGTAGTTCGTGTCGACGAGCGTGCCGTCGACGTCCAGGATGGCGACGTCGGACATCCTGCTGTTGCCTACCCGAGGTTCGGAAATATCCACCTGCCCCAGGTTCGCGCGGCCGACCTGCGTGGTCCGCGACCGAACCGGAGTCGAAACGGTTTCGGAGGTCAGCACATCATCTGGCTGATACCCCGCGTGCCGGCGCTCAACCGGGGGCCGAGGTCTTCCGTCTGAGGGAAAGTGGATGCTGCCGCCCACGAAACGCGGCAGACCTGAGACCATCCCGATTGGAAATGGGGCAATGTGCCTGAGGGAGTCAAACCCGACATCTCCGTAACGGCACCGGGGCGGCTGGCCTGGATCTTCGGCTCGTCGCGGAGCGGCAGCACCTGGCTGCTCAGGATGCTCTCGGAGCTCGAGCGGGTGGTCCCGATCGACGACCCTCACATCGGCCACCACCTTGGCGTCTGGCGACCGATTCCGCTGGCTTGGGCGACAGCCAAGGCCCCGCCCAAGCTCGGCACCCTCGCTGACTTCAAGCGCAAGAAGCGCGACTACCTCTTCTCCGACCGCTACCGCGAGACCTGGATGCCGCAGCTCCGCGACCTGATCGCCGCCCGCTTCGAAGCGCAGGCTGCACAGGACATCGCCAGTGCGGGAGGGATCGAGGAACCGGTCGTCGTCGTCAAGGAGCCGGGCTCGCACGCGGCCGACACGATCATGGACCTCTTCCCCGGCTCATCGCTGATCTTCCTGCTCCGAGACGGCCGCGACGTCGTCGACTCCTGGCTCGACGCCTACAAGGACGGCAGCTGGGCGACCGACGAGGGCGCCTACCCGCTCGACGACACCGGGCGTCCGGCGCTGATCCGCTGGCAGTCGAGCGTCTGGCTGCATCGCACCGAGATCGTCCAGGAGACCTACGCCCGGACCGACCCGGAGCGCCGCGTGCTGATCCGTTACGAGGAGATGCGGTCCGACCCCGTCTCCGCCCTCCAGCAGATCTGCGCCATGCTCGGAATCGAGGCGGCCCGCGAGCAGCTCGAGGAGATCGCGGGAACCCACTCCTTCTCGAGCGTCCCGAAGTCCGCCAAGGGCGCCGGCCGGGAGATCCGCCGGGCGGAGCCGGGCGGCTGGGCGGCCCACATGACGCCCGAGGAGATCCTCGAGATGCACGACATTCTCGCGGAGAAGCTCGACGAGCTCGGCTACCTGCGCCCCGGCGACATCCCGAGGCGCAAGCGCGCGGCCTGACCGGCCGTCACGGCCCGTGGCACACTGCGGCCCGTGAGGCTGCTCGCCTTTAGTGACCTGCATCGCGACCTCGATCAGGCCTCGAGCCTGGTCGAGCGCTCCTCGGAGGCCGATGCGGTGATCGCCGCCGGCGACTTCGCCTCGGTCCACAAGGGCCTCGAGGAGGCGATCGACGCCCTCAGCCCGATCTCGGTACCCACCGTTCTCGTGCCCGGGAACAACGAGACCGAGGATGCGCTGCGCTCCGCCTGCGAGGGCTGGCACGCTGCCACCGTCCTCCACGGTCAGGGCACGGAGATCGACGGCAAGCAGTTCTTCGGCCTCGGTGCTGGGATCCCGATCACGCCCTGGGACTGGAGCTTCGACCTCGACGAGGAGCAGGCAGCCGAGCGCCTCGCCGCCTGTCCCGAGGGCGCCGTGCTCGTGGTCCATTCGCCGCCGAAGGGGCACTGCGACACCTCGAGCTCGGGCGACCATCTGGGCAGCGAGTCGATCCTCGAGGCGATCGAGTCCAAGCAGCCGCCACTGGCGGTCTGCGGGCACATTCACGAGGCCTGGGGGGCCGAGGACGAGATCGGCCCCACCACCGTGATCAACCTGGGCCCGAGCGGCAGACTGATCGAAATTTGAACGCAGGAATAGAGTTGCGGTCGTGAACGAGTGGAACGATCCGCCGCGCAGCCGCGACGAGTGGCGCGTGGAAGTCGCCCTCGACCGCAACGAGCACGCCGACACCCTCTCCGGGGCGCTCCATGACCTCGACCTCGACAACGAGGCCCGCAAGCGTCTCGGCGGCAGCGTGATCGTCACGCGCGACGGCCGCTTCCTCTTCATCTACGCCTGGCACGAGGAGTCCGCGCAGGAGGCGGAGCGGGTCGTCAAGGACATCATGGATAACGAGAAGCTGATCGGGCAGGTGCGGCTCATGCGCTGGCACCCGCTGGCGGAGGAGTGGAAGGACGCCGAGGAGCCGCTACCCGACGACGAGGCGGAGCGCGCCGAGGAGATCCGCGAGGCCGAGCTCGAGGGAGCGCAGGAGGCCCTGGAGTACGGCGAGTTCGGCTGGCAGGTGGTCGTCGACCTGCCCCACGTCAGGGACACGCACCCTCTCGCCAAGAAGCTTCGCGACGAGGGGCTGCCGGTGAAGCGGCGCTTCAGCTACCTGCTCGTCGGGGCTCTCTCCGAGGATGCGGCCGTCGAGCTCGGCAAGCGGCTCGAGGGCGAGGCGCCCGAGGGCAGCAAGATCGGCGTGCGCGGCAACCCGGACGAAATGCCCCTCCCCTCCTTCGTCAACCTCGCCGCCTTGAAGCCGGGCTTCCTTCGCGACCTCGGGCTCTAGCCGGCGTCGCGATGCAGGAGCAGCTCGCGCCGCGTCGGACCTACGACCGCGAGAGCGTCGAGTTCGCTCGAACGCTGACCTTCACCGACGGGCTCTTCGCCATCGCGATGACCCTCCTGGTCGTGGACCTCGCCGTGCCGGTCCTCAACCACGACAGCAGCGTTCACGAGCTCGCCGACAGCCTCAACGACGACACCGCCAAGTTCATCAGCTTCTTCATCAGCTTCGCGGTGATCGGCCGCTACTGGCTCGCGCACCACACCTACTTCTCCGCCCTGGCACGGATCGACCGCGGGCTGATCGCGCTCAACCTCGTCTATCTGGCGTTCATCGCCTTCCTCCCCTTCCCCACCGCATTGCTCGGCGAGTACTTCTCGAACCCGCTTTCGATTGCGATCTACGCGGTCAACGTCGCAATCGTCAGCGGCATGGAGGTCGTCCTCTTCAGCTACGCGTACAACCACGACTTCCTGGAGCGGAAGCTGCCGCGCGACGTGTACCGCTTCGGCGCCGCGATGTCGCTCGCTCCCGTCATCTTCTTCCTGATCTCGATCCCGGTCGCGTTCATCTCCACCACGCTGGCCGTCTGCACGTGGTTCCTCGGGATTCCGCTCGCGGCGATTGCCGGGCGGTGGAAGCCGGAAGGGACCGACGAGCTGTTGATGGGCTGATGCGAGGGTCCCCGGAAGGGCGACCCGTCTCAGTTCAGCAGGATGCGGTCCCGCCCCGCCGCCTTCGCGGCATACAGCAGGGTGTCGGCGCGGAGGGTGAGCTGCTCGGCGCTCTCTTCCCCGTCCCACTGGCAGACGCCCGCCGAGCAGGTCTGATCCTGCGGCAGCACTTCGCGCAGGCGGTCCAGCATCTCCTGGGCGTGCTCGAGGTTGGTGCCCGGGAGCGCCAGCGCAAACTCCTCGCCCCCATAGCGGGCCAGGATGTCGCCGGTGCGAAGATTCTGGCTCCAGGCCCCGGAGAGCCGCTTGAGGAAGCGATCCCCCGCCTGGTGGCCGTGGGTGTCGTTGTACTGCTTGAAGCGATCCAGATCGAGGATCGCGACGCAGAGCGCCGCCCCGCTGCGGTCGGCCCGGGAGAGCTCGCGACTGAGTTCTTCGTCCCAGGCGCGGCGGTTGAGCAGGCCGGTGAGATCGTCCGTGCGCGCCGCTATCTCGAGGCGACCCAGGAGCTCGCCGCGGTCGATCGCGATCGCCGCCTCGAGCGCGAGGAGGCGAACGGCCCGCTCGGTCTCGGAGCTCACCCGCTCGTGCCGGTCCCGCCAGTACACGGCCAGGACGCCGACCGCCGCCCCCTCGTCCTTCAGCACCGGCTCCCAGAGCGCCGCCTCCGCCTGGACGCTCGGACCGAGCTCGGCGGCGGAGTGTCCGTCGCTGAGCGGCTCGAATCGGCTCTCGGCCGAGGTGAAAACCTGGATCGCGCCCGAGGCCGGGGTGACGAACGGGAGGTGCACGCCCTCCACGTCCGCGCCGGCCGCCGCGCTCGCCTGCAGCGCGTCCCCCGAGATGGTCGGCCGCCACAGCACGGCGGCCGACGCCCCCGCCGTCCTCACCGCCGCGGAGCAGATCGCCCAGCCGACGGCCCGCGAGTCGCTCTGCGTGGCGAGCTGCCTCGCCACATCACTGACCGCCTCGAGGTTCGCCGCCCGCCTCGCCGCGGCGGTGGTCTCGCGTCTCAGCCGGGTGGCGAGCGCATCGACCAGCAACCCCGCGACGAGGATGCTCCCCACGGTCACCAGCCAGCGGGGCACCGGCGTCGGGCCAGAGACCTCGGTGAGGACCCAGGCGTAGGCGGCGCCGACCACCCCCACATGGACGGCGCCCCAGCGCGGCCCAAAGAAGAAGAAGGCGTAGACGCAGATCCAGAGGTACCAGAAGGTGTAGTAGCCACTCGGGTCGTGCCCGTAGTAGACGGCCCGGGTGACGATGGCCGTGCCGGCGAGCAGGCACAGCTGCAGTGCCCAAACCGGCAGTCGCTCCCGCGCGAGCAGCACCGCGAGACCGAAGACATAGGCGAGCCCGACGTTGATCCAGAGCGCGGAGGAGTCGTACTCGCTCGGGTGCGGCAGGACCAGTGAGAGCGCGCCGATCGTTCCACCGGCCAGGAAGAGGGCGCCGAGGACCGTGGCCATGATCGCCGGCTGGTCGAAGGACCGATTCACCCCGCCTATCCGAGAAGCCTTCGACCCCATAGCCGCTCTAGCATCGGCCATTCGGTGTGCCGTGCCATCGGTAATTTCCCCCGGTCTTTTGCGGAGAACTCAGTAGGGCCCGTGCCGGCCCACGCGTGCCGACTATCGTCAGCGAGGTGAGCGAGAACGGCGCCATCGATCCCGCCACCTCGATGGGGCCCGTGCGGCTCACGGTCGCGGATCTCGAGCGCGCCCACGACTTCTATCGCGAGACGATCGGGCTGACCCAGCTCGACTCGGCGAATGGGCGCGTGCGCATGGGGACGGGCGAACCCTCCGCCCTACCCGTAGTCGAGCTGGTCGGTGACCCCGACGCCGCGCCACGGCCCCCCGGGACGAGCGGCCTCTTCCACCTGGCGATCTTGGTGCCGAGCCGGGCCGACCTCGCCCGTGCGCTGCAGCGGGTCGCGGAAGTGGGCTCGCGGCTCAGCGGAGCCTCCGACCATCTGGTCAGCGAGGCCCTCTATCTGAGCGACCCTGAGGGCAACGGGATCGAGATCTACCGCGACCGGCCCCGAGATCAGTGGCCGGTCCGCGACGGGGTCCTGCAGATGGACACCCTGCCGCTCGATCTCGACGGGGTGCTCGGCGAGCTGCGCCGCGAGGACGCGGGCGCCGGCATGCCGGCGGGCACCCGGATCGGCCACGTCCACCTGAACGTCGGCGACCTGGCCGCCGCCGAGGCCTTCTACTCAGGCGCCCTCGGCTTCGACGTCACCGTGCGCGGCTACCCCGGCGCCCTCTTCGTGTCAGCGGGCGGCTACCACCACCATCTCGGCCTCAACACCTGGGCCGGCGAGGGCGCCCCGCCGCCGCCCGAGGGCAGCCGCGGGCTGCGCGAGTTCGAGATCGTCCTGCCGAGCGCCGCATCCCTCGCGGCGGAGGAAGATCGCCTGCGCGAGGCCGGCTTCGAGTCCGCCCGCGAGGGCGACGGCGTACGGGTGATGGACCCGTCGGGCAACCGGGTGGCTCTCAGCGTCTCAGCCTGAGGGTGCCGCGGTCGTCTGGCCGACTTCGATCAGGTGGCCGTCGGGATCGCGCATGTAGCAGCGGATCTCCGTGGCGTGCTGCTTCGGCTCTGTGAGGAACTCGGCGCCCTTGGAACTCCACTCCTCGTAGCAGCGCTGGATATCGGCGACGCGGATGTTGAGGAATGAGCTCACCCGGTTGAGGTCGGTGGGCGCCTTCAGAACCACCTCCGGCTTGTCGTCGGTCGGTCCGCCACCGACGTTGATGATCACCCAGCCGTTGGCGAGCTGGACGATCGTCGGCTCGCCCTCCATCACTAGCTGACCGCCGAGCACATCCGTATAGAAGGCCGCCGAGCGCGGTACGTCCCCGCTGACGATGAAGTGGGTGAGTGCAATCCCCTCATTCGGTGCAGGGAAGTCGGCCATCCACCCGGACTCTACGCCTCCCTCGCCAGCGAATCGGACCCCCGCCCGACCGAGTGTCGAAACCAGTTTGCGGATTTTTGTACGCGCGGACAATGCCCACCCCAGGCGTGGCGCTCTAATCTGGCCGCGTCGTGTGATCAACCTTGGCGCCGCTGCGCGCCGAATCTGCTTAGGAGGCTGCCCCGAAGATGCTCAAGACCCGCTCGCAGAACGTCATTTCCGCCACCTGGAGCCCGAACGGCGAGGCCCTGGGCACTGTCGACCTGACCAAAGCCGACAACAACCCCTTCGGGGCGGACGTCTTCTCCCCCGCCGTCCAGCAGGAGCTGCTGCCCTCGGACGTCTACGAGAAGCTCGAGGCGACGCTCGAGCACGGCGAGGCGCTCGACTTCACCCTCGCCGACGCGGTCGCGGAGGCGATGAAGGAGTGGGCGCTGGCGCGCGGGGCGACCCACTTCACGCACGTCTTCCAGCCACTCACCGGTCTGACGGCCGAAAAGCACGATTCCTTCTTCGAGCCCAACCGCGAGGGCAAGTGGCTCGCCAAGTTCTCCGGCAAGGAGCTGATCCAGGGCGAGCCCGACGCCTCCTCCTTCCCCACCGGCGGCATCCGCGAGACCTTCGAGGCCCGTGGGTACACCGCCTGGGACCCGACCAGCCCGGCCTTCATCCTCGAGAACCCGAACGGGGCGCTGCTCTGCATCCCGACCGCGTTCGTCTCCTGGACCGGCGAGGCGCTGGACGCCAAGACTCCGCTGCTGCGCTCGATGGACGCTCTCTCGAAGTCGGCGGTTCGGGCGCTCAAGCTGCTCGCCGACGAGGAGACGCAGCGCGTCTTTACGACGGTTGGGCCGGAACAGGAGTACTTCCTGATCGACGAGAACTACTTCTTCGCCCGCCCGGACCTGGTGCTCACCGGCCGGACCATGTTCGGCGCTAAGCCGGCGAAGGGCCACGAGCTCGACGATCACTACTTCGGCGTGATCCCGGAACGCGTCCTCGCCTGCATCCTGGACTTCGAGAACGAGCTTGCGAAGCTGGGCGTGCCGATCAAGACGCGTCACAACGAGGTCGCCCCGGCGCAGCATGAGATCGCTCCGATCTTCGAGAACTCGAACGTCGGCTCCGACCACCAGCAGCTGACCATGCAGGTCATGCAGCGGGTCGCTCGCAAGTACGGCCTGATCTGCCTGCTGCACGAGAAGCCCTTCGCCGGCGTCAACGGCTCGGGCAAGCACAACAACTGGTCGATGGGCACCGACACCGGCTCGAACCTGCTCGAGCCCGGCGACACCCCGGCGGACAACATCAGCTTCCTGTTCTTCTGCGCCGCCGTGATCCAGGCGGTCAACAAGCACCAGGGCCTGCTGCGAGCCTCCGTGGCCGGCATCGGCCAGGACCACCGCCTCGGCGCCAACGAGGCGCCGCCGGCGATCATCTCGATCTTCCTCGGCGCCGAGCTGACCAAGGCCTTCGAGGCGATCTCCTCAGGCGAGGGCGACCCGCACACCCCGGGCTCCTTCCTCGAGCTCGGCTCAGAGGTACTGCCGCCGCTGCCGATGCACGGCGGCGACCGCAACCGCACCTCGCCGTTCGCGTTCACGGGCAACAAGTTCGAGTTCCGCGCCCTGGGGTCGAGCCAGTCGCTCGCCTTCCCGAACACGGTGCTCAACACGATGGTCGCCGAGGCCATCGACGACCTCGCCGACAAGCTCGAGGCAAAGGGAACCGGCGACCTCCCCGCCGCCGTCACCGAGGTGGTCAAGGAGAGCTACGACGCCAACAAGCAGATCATCTTCGACGGGGACAACTACGACGATGCCTGGCACAAGGAGGCCGAGGAGGAGCGCGGCCTGAAGAACCTGCGCACCACTCCGGACGCCCTGCCCGAGGTGCTCGCCGAGCCCACCGTCTCGATGATGGGCAAGTACGGCGTCCTCAACGAGCGCGAGCTCGAGTCCCGCTACGAGGTCTGGCTCGAGCAGTACATCATCCGCGCCAACATCGAGG
>DATDJZ010000026.1:0-3325 GCA_036520315.1 Solirubrobacterales bacterium
GATCTTGAAGGAGTTGCCGGACAGGCCGGTGGCGGAGGCGAGTTCGGCCTCCGCGGCCCGATGGAAGGTCTCCTCGGTGGCCGCAGCGCCGAGCAGGACCTGCTCCGCCTCGTACGCCCGCCACGGTTTCGTCCCGACGCCGCCGAGCGCCAGCCGGATCGCACCGATCGTGCCGTCCTCACCGACCTCCATCGCCGCGGCGACCGAGACCAGTGCGAAGGCGTACGAGGCTCGGTCGCGCACCTTCCGGAAGCGGGAGTTGGCCGCGACCGGAAGCACGGGAAGTTCGACGGCGGTGATGAGTTCGTCGGCGTCCAACTCGGTCTCCAGGTGCGGTGTAGCGCCGGGCAGCCGGTGGAACTCGGTCAGCGCGATGTTCCGCGTGCCGCGCGTGCTTTTCACCTCGACCGTGGCATCCAGCGCCGCGAGCGCCACTGCCATGTCGGACGGGTGGGTGGCAACGCAGTGGTCGCTCGTCCCCAGCACCGCGTTGCCGCGGTTGAACCCCTCCAGCGCGGCGCACCCAGCGCCCGGCTCGCGCTTGTTGCACGCCGAGGCCTCGTCGTAGAAGTACAGGCAGCGGGTGCGCTGCAGCAGGTTTCCCCCGACCGTCGCCATGTTCCGCAACTGCCCGGAAGCACCATGCAAGATCGCCTGGGACAGCATCGGATACCGGGCTCGGATCAGCGGATGCGCGGCCAGCCGACTGTTGCGCACCAGTGCGCCGATCCGAAGCCGGCCATCGGCGAGTTCCTCGATCTCGTCCAACGACAGCCGGGTGATGTCGATGACCGTCTCCGGCCGCTCGATGCCCTCACGCATCAGGTCGACGAGGTTGGTTCCGCCGGCGAGGAACTTTGCCCGCGGTTCGGAGGTGATCGCCTGGAGGGCCGTATCAACGTCAGCGGCGCTCACGTACGCGAAGGTCTTCATGGTGCGACCTCCCGGATGGCGCCGACGATGCCGTTGTAGGCACCGCAGCGGCAGATGTTGCCGCTCATCCGCTCCCGGATCTCGGCCGCGGTCAACTCGCCACCGGTCACGGCCAGATGTTCGGTGACGGCACTGGGCGCGCCTTCTTTATGCTCGGCGAGCATCCCGATTGCGGAGCAGATCTGGCCGGATGTGCAGTAGCCGCACTGCAGGCCGTCATGGCGCACGAACGCCTCCTGCAGCGGATGGTCGACCCCTTCGATCGTTGTGATCTCGCGATCCTCGTACTGCGCCGCCAGGGTCAGACAGGAGACGATCCGCACCCCGTCGACCAGTACTGTGCACGCACCACACGCGCCCTGGTCACAGCCCTTCTTCGTCCCCGTCAGTCCGAGGTACTCGCGCAGCGCGTCCAGCAAGCTGACCTGCGGCGCGACTATGAGCACCTCGTCGCGCCCATTGACCCGCATTCGGAGCTCAGTCATCCGCTTGCCTCCACCGTTCAGGGTAAATGTCTCGAATGATCTGGGACGGCCCACCGCCTTCTCGGCGCTACTTCGCGAGGAACTCGAGAGCCTTCTCGACGAACTGCTCGTGGAACTGGAAGATTCCGCCGTGGCCGGCGTCCGGGTAGATCACCAACTCGTTGTTCGGCAGCCGTCTGGCCATGTCGAGGGTGTTCGGCGTCGGCAGCATCCTGTCGTGATCGCCGTTCGCGAGGAGCACGGGATGTGCGATTTTCGAGAGGTCGTGAGGCTTCTCCTTGCCCCAGCGGCGGCAGGCCTGGAGCTGCGCGAAGTACGAGCTGATGGAGGTCGGCGTGTCACGGTCGATCGTGCGCTCCTGGAGTCGAGCCAGGAACGCCTTGCCTTCACGCTTGCCGTTCGCGGTCCGGGTGAAGAAGAGGAACTGCTTCGGGTCCTGGCGACTCAGCAGGCCGCGGAGGGTGTCGAGTTGCGCGACCCAGACGACCTCCTTCATGCCTTTTCCACCGGCCGGGCCGGTGCCCGTGAGGATCAGCTTGCGGACCAGCCCCGGCTCGTCCCGGGCGATCACCTGGGCGATCATGCCGCCCATGGAGAACCCGTGAAGATCGACCTGGTCGAAACCCAGCGCGCGGATGAACGTGACGGCGTCCTTGGCCATCGCCTGGATCGTGTCTGGCGTCTTGCCGGTGGAGGCACCGACGCCGCGGTTGTCGAAGGTGATCACCCGGTGCGTTGCGGCGATTCCGTCGACCACCCGCGGGTCCCAGTTGTCGAGGTTCCCTGCCAGGTGCACGAGGAAGATGACCGGGACACCGGCCTTCGGGCCGAGCTCGCGGTAGGCGAAATCCACACCACCAACCGAGACGGTGCGGGTTGGTGCGTCCTTGTACGACTCCATCACGCCGCCGCCCGCTTCTTGTTCCTCAGATGTAGTGCTTACAGTCACAGTCACTCCATTCCTCACTAGCCCGGCTGCGGAAAGTTCCGCGTGCGGTGCTTGGTTATGGCACGAGCACGAGCTTTCCCGTGGCCGCCGAGTTCTCGAGCAGTTCGTGTGCGCGGCGCACGTCGCTGAGCGGCAGCCGCTCAGACACGACCGGGTGGATCTCGGCACGACGAAGCAGTTCGAGTAGCGCGAGGAAGTCCTCCCGGAACCACTCCGGGTGGCGGTTGCGCAGCTTGTCAATCCGGTAGCCGTGGACCCGCCGACGGGGCGAGAGCAGGCCCCAGAGAAAGGCGCTTCCGGTCTGCGCGTTCCACTTGATCCACGCTCGCCGGCTCCTGCGCCCCTGCGTGAGCGCGGAGGAGTAGCCGAACACGACCAGCCTTCCACCCGGCCGCAGCGCGCGAAACGAACGAATCGACATCGCGCCACCGAGCCCGTCGAGCACAACGTCCACCCCTCTCCCTGGCAGCCCGCGCACCCGCGCCACGAAATCCTCGTTTTGGTAATCGATTGCGACGGCGCCGAGTTGCTCGACCGCGGCGCGGTCGCGAGCCGACGCGGTCCCGTAGAGGCGAAGCCCGGCTAGCGCTCCGAGCTCGAGGACCGCCGTGCCGACCCTGCCGGCTGCGCCCTGCACGAGCACCGTCTCCTCGCTCTTCACCCTCGCCACGCGATGCAGCAGCTGATACGCCGTGGTGTAGGGGAGGACGAGGCTCACGACCTCCGCCGGGTCGAGATCTTCGGGCACCTCGACCGCGTACTTCTCCGGCACGCAGACACGCTCCGCGTCGGCGCCCCACACCGTCAGCGCGGCGACACGATCTCCCTCCCGCAGCCTCGAGCAGCCCGGACCGAGCTCCTCGACGACGCCGACGAGCTCGTAGCCGGGCGTGAAGGGCGGCTTCGGGCCACCGAGATAGATACCCGCACGCAGCAGCGCATCGCTGAACGACACGCC
>DATDJZ010000027.1:0-24247 GCA_036520315.1 Solirubrobacterales bacterium
CGCCGCCAAGTCCAGCTCGGCTCGCGCTGGGCGTAGCCGTGCAGCGCTCGGAACGCATCGCGGTAACCGAGCTCTCGCAGCCCTGGAACGACCCCGAGCTCGGCCTCGTCCCACTCGGACCCGCGCTCGGGTCGTAGGCGGCCTCGAGAGTCGCGCGCAAAGGAGACCACCTCGCCATCGGGGAGCTCGCGGCGGGGGGTGTTGAGATCTCCGCACAGCACACGCGGGCCCCGCCGGGCAATCGCCAGACCATCGCGAATCGCCTCCAGTGTCCTGACCTTGACCCAGCCGTTGGCTGCGTTCGGAACGTGGACGCAGTGCAGCTCAACGGCGCCGATGCCCGTCGATGATGTGACGCCTGCGATTGCGGTCTCCGGCCAGGGCACGCGCAGGGCCGGGGCGTCTCCCAGCCGCGTGCGCGAGCCCAGCAGTACTCCCGTGCTGCGCCGGGCCGCCGGCTCTCGCGCCGGATCGGCCCCGTCCAACGATGCACGAACGTGGCTGATTCCGATCGTCTCGAGCGCCGCCCTCCACAAGGGCAGCGTGCGGGTGGTGACCTCCTGAAGCGCGACGACGTCGGGGTCGCGCCCGGCGAGCGCGGCGGCCTGCTCGGCCAGACGCGAACTGCGCCGAGCCAAGTTCCAGCTGATCACGCGGATTAACGAGCCTACGTTCTCGTCCTTCATTCGGACTACAGGTCGAAGCAAGCCACCTGCCGATGGTCAAATCTACGCGGCTCGGGAGTTCCTCACGGATTCGACGCGCGGCTCGCCTTTGCGAAATCTTCGCTCGCCTATCCCTGATGCCAGGTCGTTAGTCACCACGGCCTCGCTCCTCCACGGCTGGGCCGTCAACACCTCTCTCTGGAAGGACAACTCCGTTGCTGGTAGTCGACTTCGATCCAGAGGTCGAGTGTTCGACATGAGTTTCGTCCGACGGGGGATTCTCCGGGGCACATAGGCGTTGCTGAGGGAATGCGGACCTGGACGGGGGCATTCGCTTGGAGCTTGGGGTCGAAGATGTCATCGACGCGGGCGACTAGTGCTTTGGACGAAAAGCAGCACGGTCAGGTTTGGTGGCCCGCCGAGCGCGGGACAAGAACGAGACAACTTTCAAGAGAGGAAATGAGATGAACGAACGATCGATCCAAGAGCAGATCGTCAAATACCTGGCCGACATCCATTCGATCGAGCAGCAGGCGCTCGTACAGATGAAGATTGCCCCGAAGATCGCCGGCGACGCGACGCTCGAGGCGGCCTTCGAGAAGCACATCGGGGAGACCGAGGATCAGAAGCGCCGCGTCGACGAGCGGCTCGAGGCGCTCGGCGGATCGCCCTCGAAGGTCAAGGACGTCGCCGGCGCGGCGACCGCCCCGGCCTTCGCCCTCTTCGCCCGGCTGCAGCCGGACACGCCTGGCAAGCTCGTCTCGCACGCCTTCTCCTACGAGCACATGGAGCTGGCCGCCTATGAGCTGCTATCCCGCATCGCCCAGCGCGCCAATGACCAGCAGACCGTCGAGCTCGCCAAGCAGATCGCCGCTCAGGAGAGCGTGATGGCGCGCCGGCTCTCCGACAACTGGGATGTGGCCGTGACCGCGTCCCTGCGCGACAAGGACCCCGACGACCTGGGTGAGCAGCTCAATAAGTACCTGAGCGACGCGCACGCGATCGAGTCCCAGGCCGAGCAGATGCTGACCAAGGCGATCGACATCGGCGGCGACCCGAAGCTGAGCCAGGACTACGAGGAGCACCTAGAGCAGACCAGGCACCACAAGTCCCTGATCGAGGAGCGGCTCGAGGCCCGCGGCGGGAGCCCGAACTTCCTCAAGGACGCGGCGATGAAGCTCGGCGCGCTCAACTGGGGCACGTTCTTTGCGGCCCAGCCGGACACGCCAGCGAAGCTCGCCGGCTTCGCCTACGCGTTCGAGCACCTCGAGATCGCCTCGTACGAGCAGTTGCGGCGCCTCGCAGAGCGAGCCGGCGACGAGTCGGTGGCGGGCGTCGCCCAGACGATCCTGCCTGAGGAGCGGCACGCGGCGGAGACACTCTGGGACGGCTTCGACCGGGCGATCGACGCATCGCTCGAGAGCGTGGGTGTCGTCTCCTAGCAGTTATCCCCGCATTCGGGCGGGTATCCAGCGCTACTTACACGCGAACGCGACGAGATGCAGCGTCACGGCACCGGCCGGAGATGATGTCCGAGGACGCCAAGTTCGCCCTCGGCTACTAGCCGACCGGCCGCTCAGCACTCACTCATCGGCTACCGCGAGGCAGACCGCGGTGGCGTCATCGCCGAGCTCGCCGTCGGTCGCCTCGAGGACCGCGCGGTGAACTTGGCGGACCGTGTCGGCCGCGGTCCGGCGCTCTGAGCGCATGGCCGCTGCGATCACGCCGTCGAGGCCCAGGCCGGCCTTGCCTTCGCCCTCCACCATCACTCCGTCCGAGACCATCAGCAGGCGATCTCCGGGCTCCAGCTGAACATTGCGCTCGGCGGGTGTCGGTCTCGAGCGTCCACCAAGGCCTCGTCCCTCCGCAGCGCGCAGCCGGTCCACTTCGCCTGAGTGCCGCAGGATCACCGGCGGCACATGGCCGCAGTTCGCAAGTCGCAGCTCGTAGGTCGCGGGGTCCCAGTGTGCGATCACGGCGCTCATCTCGGCCCGAGGCCCTGGCATCTCCTGGAGGGTTCGGTGCATGACCATGAGGGCCTCGCTGATCGTGCCGTCGCTGCGCCGACTCGCCCGCAGCGCGCCCAGCGCCACAGCGCTGCTGGCGGTCGCAGGGGTCGAGCCGCCCAGCCCGTCGGCGATCGAGAGCCAGATGCCGTCGACGTTTTCGATCACGTCGAACCAGTCGCCGGCCACCTCGTAGCTGGGAAGCACGTTCCCCGCCACCTCGCCACCGGTTACCCCCATGATTCGCGGCGGCAGAAGACTCTGCTGGATTTCGGCTGCGGCCTTCGGGTGCTTACGCCGCTGCGCCCGCGCGAAGGCGTCCGTGTACCGGTCCGCGAGGGCCACTGCGGCCGCGGCCTGCCGCGCCAGCTCTGTGAGCGGTTGCCGGGGATGCCCTGCCGTGAGGAGGATGCCGGTTGCTCGCCCCCGGAGTGAGAGCGGAACGGCTTCGAGTTCCGGGTGGCGTGACAGTCGCTCGGCGAGCAATTCGAGGCCGTCCGGGTCCAGCTCGGGTCCAACCGCCAGTGGCGCCTCGATCTGATCTGGAAATCGATCGGGACCGGCGATGCGGAGCAGATGCGACCCGTCGATATCGACTACGTAGAGCGCCAGCGGCCGTCGTGCGAGTCGCTGTGCTTCGGCAACGAGTTGTTCGGGCAGCGCGGACGGGGCGACGAGATCGAGAACGTGGATCGGGTCCAGGGGGACCGGACCCTCTCGACCCAGTCCGCCGGGTGGGATCAACGCTTCGACGTCCCCTGTCCCCGTCCTCGGTTCCTCGCCCGACGCGGCGATCAGGCTGTCGCGGCTCGGGAAATGCCGGTAGATCGTCGAGCGCGACACGCCGGCCGCCGTAGCGATGTCCTCGAATGAGGCAGAGGGCGAATGGGCGAGCACCCTGCCGGCGGCCTTGACGATCCGCTCACGGTTTCGCCGCGCATCCTCGCGCGGCTTGTGGGAAGCCATCTCGGGACGTTCTACCCCGGCTGGCCGGGGCGACTCCATAACCGGGACAAGTTGTCCCAGCTTGCTGTGCCAGTTCCGTCTGCAGACGTTTCCAAGGGGACTCGGCGGTGAACCGATGACGTGACCGATGCAAGGTCACGCCCGACCGAGGAGACGAGAGATGAATTCGAATGCAGCAGCCCAAGGCACTGGCGGTTCCCAGGACGAGCGCTCGCTCTCCGAGCTCAGCCGTGACCTTGCGAATCAGACATCCGCGCTCGCCCAGAAGGAGATCGAGTTGGCGAAGACCGAACTCGCCCTCAAGGGAAAGCGCCTCGGCATTGGAATCGGTGCTTTCGGAGCGGCCGGGCTCGTCGGCCTGTACGCGCTCGCAGCGCTTACCGCCGCCGCGATCCTCGCGCTGGCGATCGTTCTCGATGCGTGGCTTGCCGCGCTGATCGTGGGCGCCGTCTACGGAGCGATGGCCGGGGCGCTGGCTCTGACCGGCAAGCAGAAGGTCGAAGAGGCGACCCCGCCGATGCCCGAGCAGGCGATCGAGAGCGCGAAAACTGACGTTCAGCACACCACCCAGCGCGCAAAGGAGGCGAGGTCATGAGCGAAACGAAGGAGCGTTCACCGGAGGAGATCCGCGAGGACATCGAGCGGACTCGAGAGGAACTCGGCGAGACGGCGGCCGCCGCGGCGGAGAAGACCGACGTGAAGAAGCAGGCTAAGGCGAAGGTTGGCGGAGCCAGGGAGAAGGCCGCCGCGAAGGCGGAGGAGGTCAAGGAGACCGCGACCGCCACGAAGGACGAGGTCGCAGACAAAGCGCAGCAGGTCGCACCGGAGTCGGCCGGCGATGCGGCCCAGCGGGCGCAGCAGTTTGCTCGCGAGAACCCCCTTCCGCTGGCGATCGCAGGCGCCTTCGTCGCCGGCTATGCGATCGCCAGGTTGAGGTCGCGCTGAGCGGACCCGCGAGGAGGAAACCATGGCCACGAGAACACGACAACCGCGAGACCACGCCGGGACGAACGGGAGTCCCGAGGATGAGGCTCGCCGCGACTACAGGCCCACCGGCGCTGAAGCGAAGACGGGCTGGTTCGCGACCCTCAGGCGAACCGCGACCGAATTCAGCGAGGACAACCTCACCGACTGGGCCGCCGCCCTGACCTACTACGGACTGCTGTCGCTGTTCCCTGCGCTGATCGCCCTGGTCTCGGTCGTCGGCGTGATCGGTGATCCTCAGTCGACGACCCGCACCATCACCGACATCGTCACGAGGATCGGTCCGGAGTCGGCCGCACAGACATTCTCAGGGCCGATCGAGTCGATCACCTCGAACCAGAGTCGGGCAGGCATCGCCCTGGTCGTGGGGCTGCTCGTCGCTCTCTGGTCCGCGTCGGGGTACATCGGCGCGTTCATGCGCGTCTCCAACGTGATCTACGAGACGCCGGAGGGGCGGCCGATCTGGAAGCTGCGGCCGCTGCAGATGCTGGTTACCCTGGCGATGGTGATCCTGCTGGCGCTCGTCGCCCTCGGCCTCGTGCTGACGGGTCCGATCGTCGACGCCGTCGCGGAGCCCATCGGGCTATCGAGCACGGCGACGACGATCTGGGACATCGCGAAGTGGCCTGTGCTAGCGGCGCTCTTCGTCACGATGATTTCGATCCTCTACTACGCCTCGCCGAACGTGAAGCTGCGCGGCTTCAAGTGGGTCACCCCGGGCAGCATCGTCGCCCTGGTGGTTTGGGTGCTTGCCTCGGCCGGGTTCGCGTTCTTCGTCTCGAACTTTGGCTCCTACGACAAGACGTACGGCGCCCTTGCCGGGATGGTGGTTCTGCTGATCTGGCTTTGGATCACCAACCTGGCGATCCTGTTCGGTCACGAGTTGAACGCCGAGCGGGAGCGCAGCGCCGAGATCGGCGAGGGGAAGGCGCGCGCCGACCGTGAGATTCAGCTCGAGCCGCGGGACGAGCCGAAGGGGCAACGAACTACCTAGGAGGCTGAAATGGGCTGAATCCGATCCGGGCAAAGAAGCGGCATCCGACTTCGAGGAGGAGACAACCAATGAGCAAGAAGGCGCGAGACGTGATGACACCGGAGTGCAAGTGCGTGTCTGAGACGGACACTGTTCTCGACGCGGCGAAGCGGCTCTCGGAGCTAGACGTCGGTGCAATGCCGATCTGCGGCCAGGACGACCGGCTCAAAGGCATGATCACCGACAGGGACATCGTCGTGAAGGTCCTCGCCCAGGGCAAGGATCCAGCCGAGGTCAGGGTCGGGGAGTTCGCCCAGGGCAAGCCGGTGACGATTGGCGCCGACGACTCGATCGAGGAAGCCCTCGACGTGATGTCCGAGCACAAGGTGCGACGTCTGCCCGTGATCGACGGCCACGACTGTGTCGGCGTGATTAGCCAGGCGGACGTGGCCACTGACCTGCCCGACGAGAAGGTCGGCGACCTGGTTGCGGCAATCTCGGCCGCACCCTGAGCCCGGGCAACGCATAGAAAGGAGAAAGCAAGATGGCGGAGTTGACGACGTTGGAGGAGAAACTGGCGGAGGTGACCGGCCTCGCCAAGGCGGCCCAGGAGGCGACCCAGAAGGTCGAGGGCCTGGTTGACGACGAGGAGCTCGCGAGCAAGCTTCAGGAGATGCGCCAGGAGGCCGAGGAGACCGAACGGCGCTGCACCGAGGTGGCCGACCATCGGGACGGCAAAAAGACCGCGATCCTCGACAAGGCGCAGGAGACCAAGAACGAGGCCGCGGAGATGATGTCGACCTATCTGGGCGCCGACTCCGATGATCTCGACGGCTTCGAATTCCTGACTATGGCCGAGGCCGGCGAGGTCGGCCATTGGGAGATCCTCGGCAAGCTGAACGAGAAGGCGGGCGAAGCCGAGATCTCAGAGCTCGTCGAATGGGCTCTGCCGATCCAGGAGCGCCACCTGAAGGACGTAC
This sequence comes from Solirubrobacterales bacterium, assembly GCA_036520315.1. GTDB lineage: Bacteria > Actinomycetota > Thermoleophilia > Solirubrobacterales > 70-9 > DASUPK01. Next base: position 6,575 of record DATDJZ010000027.1, read on the forward strand.
GGGAGGGCTCGCTGAGCCTCGCGGCCGAGGAGGATCCCAACGGCTGAGGTTCGCTGCTCTCACTGCGACCCCGCGGACGGCGGGGATAAGCAGTCCCTGCCCATTGTTGTTGGCTATTTGGTTGCCCACTTCGGCTCGGAGCCGGATGCAGAAAAACAGAAAGGGCCGCGTTTGCGGCCCTTTCTGGAGTAGCGGGGGCGGGATTCGAACCCGCGACCTTCGGGTTATGAGAACCCCTCATGCTGTTCGGTGGGCTCACGCTGGGCGATGCCAGGCAGGCTGAGATGAGCTGAGATCGGCTCAGTTTCTCTCAGTTCGGTACCACGGCCGGTACCACGAGCGCGGAGGCGATTCAGCTCTCGGTCGCGTTGCTAGTCCTCACCACAGCAGCGAATCCAGCGGATTTCCAGTGTGCCTCAAGCGTCGTGAGCGACCTTCGACAGGTCAATCCGCCACGCAGAAGGGGAGCACATGTCCACCACAGCCGCCCTGGTACCGCCGCTCGACGTTCAGACGGCCCGGAGTGACCGGGTCTCGCCGGGCTGCCAGGTGGCTATCAGCGAAGTCGACGAGAACCCGCTCGCCGCTGGATCCCCACCCCTCGCTCTGCGACGAGCAGTCTCGGCCGCGAAGGTTGCCGCTCGTGCCGGCCTTGCGATCCCCGACGCACAGGACTTCGACCAGCTGCAGGAGGTGGCCCGATCGCTTCGCACGACCGTTGTGTCGCTACACGACGTCCAGGCCGGGCCCGCCCAGGCGAGCGCAATCATCTCGGAACTAGCCGACTCGCTCACCCGGCGCGCGATTGAGCTCTCTGTCTCGGAGCTGGGTCCACCCCCGTGCCCGCTGAGCTGGGTCGCGCTCGGCAGTTACGGGCGACGGGAGCCCGCCCTCGGCTCGGATGTGGACTCCGCCTTGGCATGGGACGGCGACGAGGATGACGAAGAGGCGAAGAGCTACATGCTCTTGCTGGGCTCACGGGTTTGCGTGGCGCTCGGGCGGTGCGGCTTGACCGCCGACGAGCGCGGGGCGAGTGCGGGGGGCGATCTTTTCGTGCGGCCGACAACCGAGTGGCGGCGGCTGATCCGCGAGTCAATCAGCGATCCCGAGAAGCACAAGGGGCTGATCGTGATGTCGCTCTTTCTGGACGGTCGCACCCTCCATCACGGCGGCGGCGCCTCCAGCCTTAACAATGAGTTCGAGGCGGCTGCCGAAAATCGCGGACTGCTTCGACTGATGCTGAGGCTGGCCCTGGCCAACAAGCTCTCCATCGGCCGGCTGCGGGGCTTCGTCGTCGAGCGCTCCGGCGAGCACCGTAGTCGGCTCGACATCAAGCACGGCGGCCTGCTCCCGGTGACATCGATCGCCCGTTACGCGAGCCTGGCAGCCGGGGCGATCGCTGCCGCCTCGACCCCGGAGCGGCTCAGCGCCGCCGACGCCGCGGGCACGCTCGACGGCGGCTCGGCGCGCTCGTTGGGCGACGCGTTCGAGATCTTCCAGAGCCTGCGCCTCGAGCACCAGGTCGATCAGATCCAGCGCGGGATCGAGCCCGACGACTACCTCGACGCCGGTGCACTGGAGCCGGCAAGGCGTCGCGGGCTGCGGGATGCGTTGAGGGAGGTTCGGGCGGTCCAGAACAGGCTCGCGCGCGGGCTGGTCACCGGACGCGCGTTCGCGTGATGGCAATCCTGGAACATCAGTCCGAAGTCGTGGACGGCTACCTGCGGACGGCGCCGCCTGCGTCTTCACTTCCCTGGCACCAAGCGTCGTTTGCGGTCCTCGGCCTCGAGGCCACCGGTCAGGACCAGCGCCGTGATCAGCTCGTCTCCGTCGCCTGCGTGCCGGTGGAAGGTGGGAAGGCGATGATCGGGAAGGCCTTCGAGGGGACGATCGGACCGGGAGGCGTGGCGCTAGAGCCGATCGTCGAGGCGCTGACCGGCCGCATCGTCGTCGCCCACGGCGCATCGCGCCACATGGGCTTCCTCTCGGCGGTCTTCGGTACGGCCGGGTTGCGGCTGCACGGCCAGGCGCTCGATACCGCCGTACTGGCCGCGTGGGTGCCGCCGGGGGCGCCCGCGGATGGTGATCGGTCCTGGTCGCACGCGGACATCCCGCCGGGGCTCTCGGAAGCGGCATCGGCGATCGGCCTCCCGGTTCACCGCCCGCACGAGGCGGGCGGAGAGGCCCTCACGACCGCTCAACTGTTCATGGCGCTGGCGAGCAAACTCGACCAGGTCCACCCCCAGTCCGTCGGCTCGCTCGCCCGGCTGTGCTCCAAAAACGGGGATTGCAACCAGCGAGCCTCTCGGTAACGCTTCCAGTGGAAGGAGGAACACCATCGAACCGCTCGATAGGAGCGTAGGGGCCGACCTCGCCGGCTACCGGCTCGAGCAGTTGCTCGGGCGGGGTGGGATGGGCGACGTCTTCTTGGTGCGGGATCCTCGCCTCGGTCGCCCGGTCGCGCTCAAGGTGCTCGCCGCGAGCGTCGCCGAGGACGAGAGGTTCAGGGAGCGGCTGCTGCGCGAGTCGCGGCTCGCCGCCAGCCTCGACCACCCGAACGTAATCCCGATCTACGAGGCGGGAGAGAAGGACGGCCGGCTCTTCATCGCAATGCGCTACGCGCCGGGCGGAGACCTGAAGGCGCTCCTGCGCCGCGAGGGAGCCCTGGATCCCGCACGGGCGGTGGCCATCTTCGAGCAGATCGCGGACGCGCTCGACGCCGCCCACCGGCATGGGCTCGTCCATCGAGACGTGAAGGCGAGCAATGTCCTGCTCGATCGCGAGAGCGGCCGCGAGCACTGCTATCTGGCGGACTTCGGCCTCACCCAGAGCGCGTCCGAACAGGGCCCGGCCGACGGTCAACTGATGGGGACCGTCGACTACGTCTCGCCGGAGCAGATCCGCGGCGATGAGCTCACCGGACGCGCTGATGTCTACGCGCTCGGCTGCATGCTGTTCGAGTGTCTTACAGGCGAGGCTCCCTACCGACGTCGCTCCGAGGTGGCGACCCTCTTCGCCCACCTCGAGGAGGATCCCCCGTCCGCGTCGGCGCGCAACTCGCAGCTCCCGGCCGCGATCGACCCGGTCTTGGCGCGAGCGTTGGCGAAGGAGCCAGACCAGCGTCACTCGAGCTGCGCGGAGCTCGTAGCCGACGCGAGCGTGGCGCTCGGACTCGACGCGATGAGGCCACGCCGGCTGCGGCTTGCGGTCGCCGCGGCCACCGTCGTGCTCCTCCTGGCGGCGGCCGCGCTGGCCGCGATCCTGCCCACCCGTGAGGGAGCGCCGACCCCGCCGACCGGCTCGTTGATCGGGATCGATCCGGAGAGCGGCGACACGACCACCTACCGCGTCTCGGCGCATCCGGGTGCGATCACGACGGGCGCCGGCCGAGTCTGGCTGGGTGACTACCGCGAGGGTGCGCTCTGGACGTTGGAGCCCAGCACGGGCGAGCTGAAGCGCCTCGCCTCGATTGGCTCGCCGCGTGATCTCACAGCGCTCGGCGGCAAGATCTACCTCGTCTCGGACACCTCGGACGTCTTCTCGCAAGTCTTCACCGGCACGGTCGCCCGCTACGACGCGGTCACCGGCCTGCGTGAGCGCAAGCTGGATCTGTACAGCTGCACCGTCGCCGGAGGAGAGGGTGTCCTCTGGTCGATGGGAATCCTCGGCGACAAGAGGCTGAGCACCGGCCCCGGAGAGCTTCGGATCATCGGCAACGTCACGCTCCCGTACCGGGAACCCGCCTCGGTCGAGACGACTCGTATCAACCAGCGCGACCTCGCCGTGGGCTACGGGTCGGTGTGGACGCTGGGCGACGGGATCGACCGGCGGATCTGGCGGCTCGATCGCCGGACGGGACGCATCCTCGCCACCATCAAGCTCCCCTTCATCCCGCGAACGGTCGCGGCGGGCGAGGGAGGCGTCTGGGTCACCGCACCACTGGACGACCGCGTGCTGCGAATCGATCCAGGGACCGACACCATCACGAAGACGATCACCACGGGCCGCGGCACCAGCGGCGTCGCCGCGGGAGCCGGTTCGGTGTGGGTGACGAGCACGATCGACGGCACGGTGTCACGCATCGACCCGGGCACCGCCGAGGTCGTCGACCAGATCAAGGTGGGAGGTCGGCCACGCGAGGTCACGGTTGGCGCGGGCGGCGTGTGGGTGACCGCCGATGAGAGCTGATCTCTCTCGGGTCGCTTGTCTACTGGCCATCGCGTCGCTCGCTGTGGGCGCAGCGGGCTGCTCGGGCGGCGAGCGGCCAATGCGGATCGGCCTGCTCACGGACTGTCGCGGCCTCTTCTCCGGCTACGAGGACGAGATGCTCGCCGGCGCCGAGCTGCCGCTGCTCCGGCGCGGCGCCGTCCTCACGGACGGAAAGCCGTCCGGAGGCGTCTCCGAGGCCCGGGCCGGCGGCCGCGACCTCGAGCTGATCAGGGGGTGCACCGAGGAGACCGAGCACACGATCCTCGTCGAAGAGGCGCGTCGGCTCGTCGAGGTCGAGGGCGTCGACGCGGTCGTCGGCGCCATCGGCGAGTCGGACTCGCTCGTCTTCCGCGAGCTCGCCCGCAAGTATCCGGAGGTGATCTTCATACCGGCCTGGTCGGGCGCCCAGGGGCTCACCCTGCGGGACCCCGCCGCGAACGTCTATCGCTTCGACACCGACGAAGCCCAGGACGTGGCGGGGCTTGGGAGCTATGCCTACCGCGAGCTGGGATGGCGCCGCGCCGCAGTCGTCGCCGACACGACCCCCGTCGGGTGGCACGAGGAAGCGGCCTTCGTCGCGGAGTTCTGCGCCCTCGGCGGAGACGTGACGGCGCGCTTCACGGCGCCGATCGACCTCGGCGACCCGAAGGTCGCCCGCGCTCTCCAGGGCGCCGATGGCGTCGCCGCGCTTATGTGGGGGGGTGCCTTCGTGCCTCCCGAGCTTCTGCCTGCGCTCACCCGCATGGTCGGCTCGCCTCAGACCCGGATGGTCGTCGGCACATATGTGCTCGAGGACTCCAATACCCTCGTGCCCGTCGCGGGCCCACCCGCCGGGGTGGTCGGCGCGTCGTCCATCCCGCCGGCAAACGCAACACCTGCGATGCGCGCTCACCGGAGAGCGTTCTCCAGGGCATTTCCCGGGCTGCCGCCCTCGGATGCGGAAACACCGATCGTGCTGGCCTTCAACGACGCCGTGGAGGGCCTGCTGCGCGGGGTCGAGGCCTCGGACGGAGACCTGTCGGATGGTCGTGAACGGCTTCGCGAGGAGCTCGCGCGAGTGAGATTCGACCTTCCCGCGGGCCCGTTGCACCTCGACCGGAACCGCCAGGCAGTCCGCAACACCTACTTGAAGCGAGTCGGGCGCGGGGGCGGCCGGCAGGAGTTCCAGCCCGTCAGGGTCGTCCCAGAGGCCGAGCAGACATTCGGGGGGCTCCTCTCCGATGCCCCCTCACCCGGCCCCGGCAGCCAGCCGTGCCGAAAGGCGACTCCACCTCCCTGGTCGCGCTAGGCGCTCGGCCCAACCGTCCAGGTAAAGCGGGTCTCGCTGGTCTGGGGTGCCAGCCCTCCGGGCCGCAAGCCCCGCCGGACCAGGAGCGTGGTCAGTCCGGGGGCCGTGGCCAGGGCGGTTCGGACGCCGCCCAGCCCCTCCCGTCGCCAGCGCTCGGTGAGACCGACGATGACGAGACCTGCATCGCCGGCGGCAGCGACGAGCGCTGCCGGTGAGGGCTCGACGATCAGCGGGTCGGCCTCCACGCGAAGGGCCTTCTGCAGCACGAGTGAGGCGCTGGCGAGCAGGCGGCTCGCGTCGCGACCTCCCGGCCCGGTGCTCGGTCCCGCGAGCTGGATCGGACACTCGAGTGCCTGCGCGAACCACGCGCCAAGTTCGACCGCCGCCCAGTCGTGTTCGAAGCCGGAGAAGGGGACCAAGACGGGCCCCTTCATTTGGGCGTGATCGCCGACGACGACCGCGACGTCGCACGGAGTGTCATCGAGCAGCGACAGCAATCGAGCGTCCTCGAGCAGCCGCTCCGGTGCGTCGACAAGCAGGATGTCCACGTCCTGCTCGGTGGCAAGCCGCGCGAGGTCGGTCCCTGGGGCCACCGAGGTGAAGGCGGCGACCCGGGCGACGACACTCTGCTCCTCCAGTGGTGCGGTCGCCTCTCGCAGCCGCTTGGTCACCTCGAGCAGGTCCTCCGAGTTCGAGACCGTGGAGGCCACCACGAGCTCGCGATCCGGGCGGCGGGCGAGCGATCCGCCCAGCGCAACCAGCGTCGCGACCGATCTCATCGCCAGCGCGGCGATCAAAACGGTCCTCGCCGGAGCGGGGGCATCTGGCGCCACCGCCGCCACGCTCGACCGGGGGAGCAGGTCGGGGTCGTGGCGGAGGATGGCGCGCTCGAGCTCTCCCAGTTCCTCGCTGGGCTCGATGCCGAGCTCCTCGACCAGCGTCTGGCGAGCGACTCGGTAGGCCTCCAGCGCCTCGGCCTGGCGCCCGGCACGGTAAAGAGCCAGCATCCGCAGTCCCCGCAGCCGCTCCCGCAGCGGATGCTCGGCAATCAACGTGTCGAGCTCCGCGGCGACCGCGTCTTCGCGGCGGCAGTCCAGATCGGCCTCGATGCGGTGCTCGACGGCGGTAAGGCGCAACGCGTCGAGGCGGGCAGCGATCGGTGTGATTCCCGGCAGATCGGCCAGGTCGGACAGAGCGGGTCCGCGCCAGAGCGCCAGCGCCTCGGTCAGCTCGGCCGAGCACTTTGCGGCAGATCCCCTTAACCACTCGGCCATCCCGGCCTCCGCCCGCTGCTCGAACCGGTGAAGGTCCAGGGCGCCACTCGGAACGACGACCGCGTAACCGCGCCCACGGGTGGCGATCACTTCCTTGCCGAGCGCTTTGCGCAACTGCGAGACGTAACCCTGAAGCAGGTTGGGCGCCGTCTCGGGCGGGGACTCGTCCCAGACGTCGTCAATCAGCCGATCGACGGGCACCGCCTTGTTCGCCTGTGCGAGCAGGAGGGCGAGGACGGCGCGCTGCTGTCGTCCCCCGAGGGGCGCCGCAGCGCCGTCAACGAGTGCCTGCAGGGGACCGAGGATCCGGAACTCGACGCTCACCGGCCGAACCTACATCGCCAGGCACCATCCATCCAGGAGCCCGTCCTACGAGGAATCGCGCCAGAAGGGAGTCGGCCTGTCCGACCTTTCGCAAACGCCAAGGGCCCTCTTTCGAGGGCCCTTGGGGAGTAGCGGGGGCGGGATTCGAACCCGCGACCTTCGGGTTATGAGCCCGACGAGCTACCAGACTGCTCCACCCCGCGTCGGTCCGACGATTTTAGCTCGCCCTCGAATGAATGCGCAAGGGAGAGAACATGCGCAACGCCTCTCACGGAGCTAGGATGGCGCCGTGATCGGGGATCGGAGGGATTGGATGCCGCTGTGCGGGTCGCCGTAGTCGATATCGGCACCAACTCCACCAGGCTGCTGATCGGGGACGTCGAGGGAACGAGCGTCGCCGAGGTCGAGCGACGTACCACCGTCACCAACATGGGCCGCGGCGTCGATCACAGCGGGATGATCTGCACGGACGCGGTGGATGACGTCTGCACGGTCATCGGCGACTACAAGTCGCGCTACGAGGAGATGGGCGCCGAGCGCGTGTTGACGATCGCGACCAGCGCCGTCCGTGACGCCGTCAACGGCGAGGCCTTCATCGCCGAGCTGCGTGAGCGCTTCGGCCTCGATGCCCGACTGCTCACCGGCGAGGAGGAAGCGAATCTCACCTATCTCGGCGCCACCGCTCATCGTCCCAATCAGGGCTCGACTCTGGTCTTCGACATCGGCGGCGGCTCCACCGAGCTGATCGTCGGATCCGGGACCAAGGTCGGCTTCCACACCTCTCTGCAGGCCGGCACCATCCGCCAGTCGGAGCGCCACCTGACCACGGACCCGCCCGATCCGCACGAGCTCGAGGACCTCGCCGACGAGATCCGCAACCTGATCGACCGGGCGATTGCGACGGATCCGCAGGCGATCGCCGGCCGGGCGATCGCTGTCGCCGGGACGCCAACCTCACTGGCCGCGATCGACCAGGGGCTCGAGCCCTACGACCCGCGGCGGGTGCACGGCTACCGACTCGGCATGCAGCGGATCCAGCGGATGCTGAGCCGGCTCTCCTCCTTGCCGCTTGCGGAGCGGCTGCGGGTGCCGGGCCTACACCCGGGTCGCGCCCCAACGATCGTCGCGGGCACGGTGATCCTGGTGCAGGTGATGAGGGCGTTCCAGATCCAGGAGATCGAGGTCTCGGAGCTCGACATCCTCCACGGCTCGGCCCTCTCGGCCGCAATGGCACCCGTCTGAACCCAGGCTTGGCCGCCGCGTATCAATGCGGCCAATCAACCCAGTTTTTGGTATTGCCTAAAAACGACGATGGATCGATACTGCCGGGGTCGGGAGAACTGGTGCTGGGCCGGACGCCCAACACCGCCTCTCGGCTCATAGGGACCGGGCGTTTTGCCGCAAGGCGCCTCCCGTCGCCTGGTTCCACTACATACCCCCCAAGTAAGGCCCCCGAGACGTACCCCTGCCCGTCCTGACGGGGCCTGTTTGAGAGACCGGCCGCCAAGGAAGGCGGTCGGTCTTCGTCTAGGGTCCATTTGGTGACGACTCCGCCGTCAGCCCTCCTCTTCGACGAGTGGGAGATCGAGCTGCACGGCCACCGCGTGATCTACCGGATCGCCGGCGACGGGCCACCGGTCGTCCTGATCCACGGCATGGTCAACTCCTCGAAGCACTGGGAGCAGGTGGCGCTGCGGCTCGCCGACCGCCACACCGTCGTCGCTCCCGACCTGCTCGGGCACGGCGACTCGGCAGCGGTCCGCGGCGATTACTCCCTCGGCGCCCACTCCTGCAGCATCCGCGATCTGCTGACCACCATCGGGATCGACCGCGCCACCGTCGTCGGCCACTCGCTCGGCGGCGGGATCGCGATGCAGTTCTTCTACCAGTTCCCTCAGCGGGTCGAGCGCCTCGCGCTGATCTCCAGCGGCGGCCTCGGCCGCGACGTGAGTCCGATGCTCCGGGGCGCCGCCCTTCCGGGCGCGGCCGCCGGGATCTGGCTGGTCGCCAACCGGCGTGTGCGGTCCGCCCTCGAACGCGCCGGCGAACAGCTGCGGGCGCGCGGCAGCCGCAGGGGCGTCTACATGCAGGCGCTGGCGCGGGCGATGCGACCTCTCCAAGATGCCGCAGCGCGACACGCATTCCTGCAGAGCCTGCGCTCGGTGATCGACGTCCGCGGCCAACATGTCAGCGCCATCGACCGCCTCTACCTGCTCGGGGAGCTGCCCACCCTGATCGTCTGGGGAGAGCGGGACAACACCATCCCGATGGCCCACGGCCTCGCGGCCCACGAGCTGATTCCCAACAGCCGCTTCGTCACCCTGCCGAAGGCGGCCCACTTCCCGAACCTCGAGGATCCGGAGGGCCTGGCCGACGCGCTGCTCGACTGGCTCGACACGACCGAGCCGGGCCTGATCGAGGACGCGGAGTGGGGAAAGATCGTCGGCGCCCGCTCGCCGCGGCGCCAGCGGCAGGCTCCGGACGGCTCTACGCCGTCGCCAGCGCGACCGAGTGGTTCGCCCGAATGAGGTTGTCCGGATCCCAGCTGCGCTTCACGTGCGCGAGGCGCTGGCAGGTCTCGGGTGGCAAGATCGCGTCGACGTCGCCGGGCCGCTCGGCGTAGTTGAAGTAGCCGCCCTCCGCAGCCCAGGGCTTCAACGCGTCGGCGAGCCTGTCGAGTTGGCCGTCGATCGGGTCCTTCATGGCGGGGTCCATCAGCATCCCGATGCCGAGCATCACGAACTCGCCGTCGAGCTGGTCGAGCGCTCCCCCTCCCTCCGCGGGCCGCCCCAGCGCGCCGCCGAGATGCCGCAGCTCCGCGAGCAGGAGCGGGGAGCCGGACTCGGGGCCGGCGGCCTCGTAGAAGGCGTCGATGGCCTCGTCCGGCAGCTCCTTGACCAAGCAGTGGTGGCCGAGGGCCGGCACCGGCGGCTCGGGATCCATCGCAATTCGGGTCAGACCCGTGGCGGGAATCTGGGCGACGGTGGACATCACGGGATCGGCGAACTCGAGCAGCGGCGCGACGCGCTCCCTGCCCTCCTCCTCGCTGCCGATCGAGACCACGGTGATTCCGAACCACTTCTTGCCGCGGATCTCCTCCGGGATGTCGGGGATCGGCGGCAGGTTGAGCATCCGGGTCTGGCTTCCCACCTCCTCCGGCGCCTGCGCGCACCAGTCGCGGTACGCCTGCAGACCGTCAGCCGTGGCCTCCGGTGGGAACAGCATCGCCCCCGCGTATGCCTCGGCGATCGGCAGCAGCTCGAGGTGGAGTGCGGTGACGATGGCGTAGCCACCGCCACCGCCACGCAGGGCCCAGAAGAGATCGGGATCGCTCGCCGCGTCCACGGTGCGCGGCTCTCCGTCGGCGGTCACCGCCTCGATCGCACTGACCCGGTTGCAGGCCCAGCCGTGCTTGCGGCCGAACCAGCTGAGGCCGCCGCCCAGCGTGTATCCGACCACGCCGACGTTGGGCGAGGTCCCAGGCATCGAGGACATGCCCTTCGAGCTCGCCGCCTCGGCGACGTCCTCGGCCAGCGCCCCGGCCTCGGCGCGCGCCTTCTCGCCCTCGATGGCGACGTCGCGCATGCGCTCGGTCTTGATCAGGATCACCCCGTCGAGCGGACCGAGCGCCACCGCACCGTGACCCGTGCCCTGCCCGGTCACCCCGAGGCCGTTTTCGCCGGCGAAGCGGATCGTCTTGGAGACGTCGTCTGCACTCTCCACGAGGGCGACGGCCTCCGGCTGCTGCTCGGCCGCCAGGTTCCAGGCCTGGCGAGCCTCGTCCCAGTCGGAGTCGCTCGAAGTCGCAACCCGCCCACGGATGGAGAGTGAGGAGAAGTCGGGCATCGCGCGCACTCTATGCGAGCCGGCGCCTCTGCGGCAAGACATGGGATCGAGTCCCGCGAGCGAGGAAAGGCAGGCTTCTTCGAGCAGCCCTCTCTCCCCATGGACGCGATGGGAGCAACCTATGGCAGGCGGCGCCATGTAACAGCCCAGTTACTGAGCACTGAGCAGGCCGTCCCAGTGCCGTGACCGCTAGGCAGGCTCGAGGGAAGCGTCGGCCGGAATCTGCGCGACCCGGTCGAAGGCGACCCGAGCGAGCAGCCCACCGACGATCGCCGCGATGCCCGCCATCACCAGCGCCGCGCGCGGGTCGACCGCCTGCGAAAGCCAGCCGGAGAGCGGTCCGCCGATCGGGGTCGAGCCGAGGAAGACGATCGAGTAGAGCGCCATCACGCGTCCCCGCATGGTCGGCTCGGATGCGAGCTGGAGCGACGAGTTGACGCTCGCAGCCAGGGTGACGGTCGCTGCGCCGAGCGGCGCGAGCGCGGCGACCTCGAGCGCCAGCGTCGGCGCGCCGGCGGCGAGCAGCGAGAGGATCCCGAAGACGATCGCGGCGCCGACCAGCAGCATCGGGGTGACCGAGTCACGGGCGCCGTTGATCAGTGCGCCGACGATCGCGCCGAGACCCATGGCGGCGACCAGCGCCGCGTAGGTCGAGGGCCCGCCGTGGAAGGTGAACTCGGCGAGCAGTGGCAGGACCGCCTGGAAGTTGTAGCCGAGGGTCCCCACGATCGCCATCAGCCCCAGCGGGATCCAGAGCTCGGGGCTGCGGCGCACGTAGGCCAGCCCGGCTCGAATGGCGCCGGGCTCCCTCGTCGCCATCTCGGCCGGCCGTAGGCGCTCGGTGTCCATCCCGGCGAGCACCCAGATCATGAAGGCGAAGCTCGCGGCGTTCAGCGCGAAGCAGGGCTCGACGCCGACCGTCGCGATCAGCACGCCGGCGAAGGCCGGTCCGATCACGCGGGCCCCGTGTACCAGCACGCTGTTCAGGCTGACCGCGTTCACCACTCGCTCCGAGCCGACCATCTCCATGACGAACGCCTGCCGAGTCGGGTAGTCGACCGAGTTGACGCAGCCGCGCAGGAAGACGAGCGCGAAGATCATCCAGGGCACCAGCACTCCCTCGAGCGCGAGCGTGAGCATCATGAGCGGGGCGGCCATGTGGAGCGCCTGAGTGAGCAGGAGCAGCCGCCGCTTCGGCACCCGGTCGGCGATCAGGCCTCCCCAGGCGCCAAAGATGAGCATGGGCAGAAACTGGAGCGCCGTAGTCATACCCACCGCGACGCCGCTTCCGGTCAGCGCCAGGATCAACCACATCTCGGCGATCATCTGCATCCAGTTGCCGGACAGCGAGACCAGCTGGCCGGTGAAGTAGCGGCGGAAGTTGGGTACCTGGAGGCTTGCGAAGGAGCGTCCGAGCGCCTCGGTCACTCGAGCATCCCCTCCAGCAGCTCGGCGGCGCGCTCGAGGGTACGGCGGTCCTCCGCGTTGAGCTTGTTCAGGCGGCTCGCCAGGTAGGCGGTCTTCCGAGCCCGCAGCCGCTTCAGGTGCGCGCGGCCCGCGCCGGTGATGCTGAGGATGGATCCTCGGCCGTCCTCCGGGTCCTTGACCCGCTCCACCAGCTCCGCCTCCTCCAGGTGTCGCAGGATCCGCGTCGCGGTCGGGCGCTTGATGCGCTCGAGCTCGGCGAGCTCACTGGGCGAGAGCGGGCCATGCCGCTCGATCGTCGCCAGGGCCGCCACCTGCGAGGGGCCCAGGTCGGTGCCGGCCTCCTGGCGCAGGCGGCGTGCCATCCGGGTGATCGCCCAGCGAAGTCTGGGGGCCAGCTCCTCGCGGAACTCCCTTGGTGTTGCTGGAGGCTTCAAAGTAGTTCGCATTGCTAATCAGTTTAGCGCATCGCCTTCGCTGCCCTTACGCCGGGGATGCCTGAGAGAATCGCGCCCGTGCGGCGCGTCGCGGTCATCGGTCTCGCCCTGGCGCTGGTCGCCTGCGGTCTTGCGGTCGCGAAGAAGAACCACCATCACGGCAAGCCGCCGCGCGGTCCCTACCCCAGCCTCGGCGCCTGCCCCGTCTTCCCGACCGCGCCGGCCGCCGCCAACGCACCCTCCGCGGCCGACGAGTCCGCCTGGAACCAGGACATCTCCCAGGCGCCGGTCGATCCCAACTCCGCCGGCTACATCGCCTACATCAGCGCCCACGGCGGCGACTTCCTCCACCCCGACTTCGGCTCGCGGCGTGAGTACGGCTTCCCCTACGCGGTGGTGGGCAAGAAGCAGAAGCGGACCAAGGTCCACTTCACGGCATACGGCGATGAGTCCGACCAGGGCGCCTACCGCGTCCCCCTGAAGGCCCTGGTCGAGGGCGGTCAGGCCTCTGACGGCGACCGACACGTGCTGGCGGTCGACCGCAAGCGCTGCAAGCTCTACGAGCTCTACCGCGCCTTTGCGCAGAACCGGCCGAAGCCCCGCTGGAACGCCGACTCCGGCGTGATCTGGAACCTGCGCTCCGCGGCACTGCGATCCGAGGGCTTCACCTCCGCAGACGCGGCCGGGCTGCCGATCTTCCCGGGCTTAGCCCGCTTTGACGAGGCCGCCTCAGGCCGCATCGACCACGCGCTGCGCGTCACCGTCAGCTCGACCCGGGACGCCTGGGTCCGCCCCGCCTCCCACTGCGCCGGCTCGGGAAGCGATCCGAGCGCCCCGCCGATGGGCTTGCGCCTGCGGCTCTCGGCCGGCTACGACATCTCCGTCTTCACCGGCCCCGCGCGGGCGATCGCCGTCGCCCTCAAGCAGTACGGCCTGATCGTCGCCGACAACGGCTCGAACTTGTTCATCTCCGGTACCTCCGACCGCCGCTGGCCGGACGAGAACCTGGACCAGCTCAAGTCGATCCCCGGATCAGCCTTCCAAGTGGTGCAAAGCGCCGCGCCCATCCATCCCTGCTGAAGGTCTCGGCGGGAGCACTCACCAACCTGACCCCGACGAACGACAGCAGCAGGCCGATCACGGCACCGAACTGGAGCGGCTGGCCAAGGAACGCCGCACCCCCGATCGCGGTGGTCGCCGGCACCAGGTAGAGGAAGCTGGTCGCCTCGCCGCTCTTCTCGTTTCGCAGCAGCCAGAAGAAGAGCATCACTGCGCCAATCGAGAGGCCGAAGGTGAGCCAGGCGAGCGGTGCGAGCGCCGCCGCAGCCAGGTCGAAGTTCGCGGTCAGCGCCGTCAGCGGCGCGATCACGGCCGCGGCGACGAGGAGCTGGATCGTGTTGGCCGCGCGCGGATCAACGCGCGCCCCGCCCACCCGCTGGACCAGGGTGCCGCCCACCAGGCCGGCCAGGCCGACCAAGGCGAAGAGGAAGCCGATCGCTGATCCGGTGCCGTTGAGCTCCTCGATCACGGCGAAGACGACGCCGGCGACGCCGATCACGGAGCCGACCCACTGCACGGGCTCGAGGTGCTCGTCGAGAAGGACGGTGGCGAGCACGGCCACCAGCAGCGGGCTCGAGCCGGCGAGCAGCGCCACGAGCCCGGCTGGGACACCATGCTCGAGCGCGAGGAAGATCCCGACGAACTGCGCGGCCTGGAGCAGCAGGCCGACGACGACCATCTCCAGGATCGTCCGGAGGTCGGGGGGCCACTCCACCCGAAGCGCGAGCGCGAGCGCCGCCATCACGAGCGACGCGACACTCATCCGCCAGAAGAGGATCGAGAGCCCGGACGCGTGCCGTACGGCCAGGGTGCCGACGATGAAGCCGCTCGACCAGACGGGCACCATCACCGCCTTGCCGAGCCGAAGTTTGGTCCCGAGTGCCAGTCCCTGCGCCCGATCGCCCATCAATGTTCCTTTCTCACGCCCTCTGCTTACTAAACGTGAGCGAACGCCCCCGCGTGAGGCGGACGGCGACGAAATTGCGAGGGGGCCCGCTAGGAGATGCCGGAGATCAGCCGCCGCGAGCGGCGTCGACCAGCTGCGGCGGCGGCGTGATCGTCCGGGCGAGGGTGAAGTCCGCCCCCGCGCGCTGGACGCTGATCGGCGCAGGTACCGGGTCGCCGCTCGGGGTGATCGTGAAGCTGCCGGTGATCCCGTCATCGACGCGCGTCTTGAAGAGCTCCGAGATCGTGCCGGCGCGAGTGCCGCCCAGCCTGTTCGCCTCGAGCAGGACCGCGGCGGCCTGGCCCGCGTAGGGGGCGAAGACCTCGACAGGCTGCTCACCGATCTGAGCCTTCAGCTCATTGACGAAGACGTCGCCCGCGCCGGTGAGCGCATCCGGCACCTTGCCCGGGAGGCTCACGTACATCCCCTCCGAGTCGGGGCCAGTGTTGTCGATCGTGGCCTGTTGAGCGAAGCCGTCGAAGGCGAGCAGCTTGACTGCTCCGTCGTTGGGCCCGAGCGCCGCCACCTTGTCGCGGATCAGCTGCACGCCGTTCTCCTCGAGGATCGCCGCAAGGACCACGGCGTCGGCTCCCGACGCCTTCACCTTCTGCATGAGGGAGGCGTAGTCCCTAGCGTCCGGCTCGTAGTGCTCCGTGCCGGCGACCTGGATGCCGGCCGCGGCGGCGGCGCCCGCGAAGGTTCGCCCCTGTCCCTCGCTGGTCGGGTCGTCGCTCGCGATCAGGACAAACGGCTTCTCGATCCCCTGCTCCTTGGCGAAGCTCGCGAGACCGGCGCCCTGGACGGCGTCGTTCGGGACGACCCGGACGTAGTTGCGGTTGCCGGACGGGTAGTAGACGCCCGGCTCGTCGGGCTTGCAGAGGGTGCGGCTCGGCTGGGTCAGGCAGACGAAGGTGTTGCCGGGCGAGACCATCGGCACGCCGCCGTCCGGCGCCCGGTTGAGGATCGGCATCTCGATCGCGGCGCAGCCGGAGTTGTAGGTGCCGATCACGCCGATCACGTCGGGGTTGGCGGCGTAGGCCTGGGCGTTCGAGCGGCAGAGGCCCTCATCCCACTCACCCGTCGAGCCGATCGAGTCGTCGCAGGCCTGGAAGGCGACCTGGGTCTTCTGCCCGGCCTGCCAGCCCTTCCGCGCGAGCTCCTGGATGATCGCGTAGTTCATCTGCCTCGAGCGCTCGGCCGAGTCGCCCTTCAGCGGCAGGTCCGAGACGATCAGCTTGGAGGCCTCCCCGCTGCCGGCGTACTGAACATCGCCGCAATCGGCGTCGACAGCCCGGATCGCGCCGATCTTGCTGCCGCCGCCGCAGGCCGAAATCGCTAGCGCGGCGAGAACGACAGCTGCGGCGCCTGAGGCGAGTGCGAGGCGCGAGCGCACGGCGCGCACCCTAGTGCGCTGCTCAGACGGCGGCCTTGGCTGCCTGGCGCTCCGGGGCGATCCGCACCACGTCCCAGGCGAGGCCGAGCTTCTCGAGCGACCAGATCACCGCAGCCGAGGGGTCGAGCTGGCGGCTCTTCATCCCGTGGACCGCCGAGGTCGGGAATGCGTGGTGCGAGTTGTGCCAGGCCTCGCCGAAGGTCGGCAGTGCGAGCCAGGCGAGGTTGCGCGACTCGTCGGTTGTCTCGAAGTCCCGCTTGCCGAACATGTGGCAGAGCGAGTTGATCGAGTAGGTGACGTGGTGCAGGACCATCATTCGCACGGCGCCTCCCCAGAGCAATCCGGTGACGCCGGCCATGACCGTGCCGCCGATCGCCCAGCCGATGAAGAAGGCGGCGATGAACCCCGCCACCGCCCAGAGCAGGAAGGTCCGGTCGACGTAGCTGACGACCGGGTCCTTCAGCAGGTCCGGCGCGAAGCGTTCCTTGGAGCCACGCTGGGTGTGGATGAAGAGCCAGCCGAGGTGGGCGTGGAAGAAGCCCTTGAACTGGGCGAGGACCCCCTCGCCGTGGCCGACGTGGGGGCTGTGCGGATCGCCCTCCTCGTCGGAGAAGGCGTGGTGCTTCCGGTGGTCTGCGACCCAGGAGATGATCGGGCCCTCAACCGCGGCTGAGCCGAGCACGGCGAGGACCGCGCGAGTTCGCGGCCCGGTCTTGAAGGCCCGGTGGGTGAAAAGTCGATGGAAGCCAACCGTGATCCCCAGGCCGGTGGGGATGTAGAGAAGCGCGAAGACGACCAGATCGCTCCAGCGCAGCCAGCTGCCCGCCAGCTGCCAGGCGACGAAGCCCAGCATCAGGAAGGGGATGATCGTGAGCGCGCCGGTGATGATCCGGTCGCGGGTCTCGTGCTCGACCGGCTGAATTGCGTCCGCGAGGGGGTTGCGAGGCTTCGAGGCCTTCGGGGGCGCCGTGGTGGTCGACGGACCGGCTGGTGTGGCCGTCGCTCCAGCAACGTCCGACATCTGTCCTCCTTTGATTGGTCCTGACCGAGTCCGCTCCGGACATGTCCGTTTCGTCTCGAGTCCCGGGGTGAGGGACCCTAGCGGGAATTCCTAACTCTGTGGTGAGGAATTCGGGTTCCCTAACAGGACCTGAATCCGAAGCATCGCTAGGGTCGGGACATGTCCACCGAGCCCCTCGTCAGCGAGATCGAGCGCGCCTTCCCGGAGCGGCCGTTTTCGATCGAGCTCTGGGACGGGTCGCGGATCCCCTCCACCAGCGCGAATGGGGGCGGACCGACCTTCACCGCGCGTTCGAAGGAAGCCCTCGCCCACGCGGTGGCGGCGCCGGGCCAGCTCGGGCTCGGCCGCGCCTACGTCGCCGGCGAGATCGAGGTCGACGACATGGACGCGGTGATCGGCCTGCTCAACGACTGGGAGCCGCCGCCGGTGGGCGCCGCCGCGAAGGCGCGGC
>DATDJZ010000028.1:0-9840 GCA_036520315.1 Solirubrobacterales bacterium
TCGGGTCCGCCTCGGGACCGGAGTCGTCGGCGTGATGCAGAGGGGGCGGGCCCTCCTCGCCCAGGAGGCGGCGGCGCTCGCCGACGCCTCGGGCGGGCGCTTCGCACTCGGCATCGGCGCCTCCTCGGACCGGATCATCGAGGGCTGGAACGCCATGCCGTTCGAGAAGCCGCTCTCGAAGATGTCCCAGACGATCGACTTCCTGCGCACCGCGCTGGCGGGCGAGCGGGCGGACGGGGGCTTCAAGCTCGAGCGCCCGCCCGATCAGCGGGTGCCGATCATCGTCGCCGCCCTGCGCGGGAAGATGCTGCGCCTCGCGGTCGAGAAGGGCGATGGCGCGTTCACCAACTTCCTGCCGCTCGAGGGCCTGCCGAAGGTCGCCGAGCAGCTCGAGGGGGCCCCGGAGGGCTTCGAGCTGCTCTGCCGGTTTTTCTGCATCCCCGGCGAGCGCGAGCAGGTCGAGCCCCTCGCCCGGTTCATGTTCTCCTCCTACATCACGGTCCCGGTCTACGAGGCCTTCTATCGCTGGCTCGGCTACGGCGAGAGGATCGACGAGATGGTCGAGGCCTGGAACGCCAAGGACCGCGAGAAGGCAGCCGCCGCCGCGCCCTGGGGGCTGATCGAGGAGATGTTCATCTTCGGCTCACCGGAGGAGATGCGCGGGCGGTTGGACGCCTTCGTCGACGGCGGCATCACCCTGCCGGTGATCACCCCGATCACGACGCCCGACAACCTCGGCGAGCTGATCGACGCGCTAGCCCCCTCTTCCTAGCCGCTTCCAGAACCGGACGTACTCGCGCTCGTGGCCGATGCCGGCCTCGATGGCGTGCAGCACGCCGTCGGGCGCCTTCATCTGCCGGCACAGCTGGAGCAGGTCCTCGTACTCGCGCAAGCGCTCCCCGTGCGCCTCGAGCTGCGGCGGCGCCAGGCTCTTCGGGTCCGCCCCGAAGAAGAGCTTCAACAGCCCGGCGTCCCTGAGCTCGTAGAGCTCGCCGGTGGGCTCCGAACGCCAGCGGTCGAGTTCGTCGGCCCCCGTCTTCGTGAGCCGGTAGATGCGGCGCCGCCTGCCCGACTCCTCGCGTCGTTCGGTGAGGAGCCCCGCCTCCGCAAGCCGCTCGCACTCCGAGTAGAGCTGCGTGTGGGGAAGGGACCAGAACTGCCCAACGCCCATCGTCACCGCCCGTTTCAGGTCATACGGCGAGGCGGGCTGCATCTGCTCGATCAGGCCGAGCACCACGTACGAGGTCGGGGTGAGTCGCGGCTTTGCCATCGACAGCAGAATACGATACGGTACGAATCGTACGGATTGAACTATTCAGGAGAGGCACCATGAGCCAGGTCGCCGAGACCCCCAAACCCACCACTGATCGAGACCTCACCGCCGGGTTCGAGTCGCTCGATCGCGAGACACACGTCGACCGGCTGCCGTTGGAGGGCCGGCTCCCGGATTGGCTCCAGGGTTCGCTGGTCCGGACCGCGCCGGCGAAGTGGGAGGTCGGCGGACGGGTCATGAACCATTGGTTCGACGGCTTCGCGATGCTGCACCGCTTCGGGATCGCCGACGGCGAGGTCTCCTACGCGAACCGCTTCCTGCAGACCAGGGCCTACCGCGCGGCGCAGGAGAAGGGAGAGATCGTCTACTCGGAGTTCGCCACAGATCCGTGCCGCTCGCTCTTCGGCCGCGCAATGTCGATCTTCTCGCCGAAGCTCACCGACAACGCGAACGTCAACCTGGTCAAGCTCGGCGAGCGATACATCTCGATGACCGAGACGCCGATCGCGGTCGAGTTCGACGGCAACACGCTGGAGACCGCCGGCGTCGCCTACGAGGCGCCGGGGATGCTCACGACCGCCCATCCCCACCTGGATCGCGCGAGCGGCGGCATGCTCAACTACGCCGCGAAGCTCGGCCCGCGCAATCGCTACCGCTTCTACCTGTTGCGCCCCGGCGAGAACAAGCCGAAGGTGATCGCCCAGCTGCCGGTCTCCGAGCCCGCCTACATGCACTCCTTCGGGCTCACCGAGCGCTGGCTGGTCCTGGCCGAGTTTCCGTTCGTCGTGAACCCGATCAGCATCCCGCTGTCCGGCCGCCCCTACATCGAGAACTACCGCTGGAAGCCGGAGCGCGGCACGAAGATCACGCTGGTCGATCGCTCAACGGGCGAAGCGACCGGCCCCTTCGAGACCGACGCCTTCTTCTGCTTCCACCACGCGAACGCCTACGAGGAGAACGGCTCGGTGGTCGTCGACGCCTGCACCTATCCGGACGCACGGATCGTCGAGGATCTCTATCTCGAACGCCTGCGCGAGGGCAAGCCGGCCGATCGGGCCGAGCTTCGGCGCTTCCGTATCGACGTCGCCTCAGGCCAGGTCGCCCACGACCAGCTGGCCGAGGGATTCGAGCTGCCCCGGATCAACTACGGGCGCACCAACGAGCGGCCCTACCGCTACGCCTGGGGCGTTGACGCGAAGTCGGGCTGGCTCGACCGGATCGTCAAGGCCGACGTCGAAAGCGGCTCGACGACCGAGTGGGCCGAGGACGGCTGCAGTCCCGGGGAGCCGGTGTTCGTCGGGAGGCCCGACGCCCCGGCCGAGGACGATGGCGTCTTGCTGTCGGTCGTGTTCGACTCGAGCTCCGGCCGCTCGTTCCTGGTGGTGCTTGACGCGGCGGACCTGAGCGAGCTGGCTCGAGCCGGGGCGCCGCACGGCATCCCGTACGGCTTCCACGGGCAGTTCGTCGCGAACTAGCTGCGGGCTTCGGCCCGAATGAAATCGATGAAGGCGCGGGCAGCCGGCGTCTGGTGACGTCGGTCGTGCCAGATGAGGGTGGCCGGCACGCGCACAGCCGGCCTCAGGCCGCGGACGTCGATCGGAGGACCCTCGCGGCGAGTGAGCGAAGCGGGCAGGATTGCCGCGCTGAACCCGGCGGAGACCAGGCAGCGCAGGAGAAACGGGTCGCCGCTCTCCAATGAGATGTCCATCGTCTTTCCAGCGCGGGCGAAGTGCTCGTCCACTGCCTGCTTGATCGCCGATCCGCTTCGCGGGGTGATCAGAGAGTGGCGCGAGAGCTCGGCGGCGGTGACGCGCTCGCGCTCGGGTCCCTCCCCGGCGGGAAAGGCGGCGACGATCTCCTCCTCACCGAGCAGCTCCACGGCGACCTCGGGCGGCGGCTCGTTGGCAAGGAGCGAAAAGGAAGCGTCGATGCGCCCCTCGAGGAGGTAACCCATCATTTCGCCCGCGGTCCCCTCCTGCAGCTCGACCTCGATGCCCGGATAGGCGTCGCTGAAGCGAACCAGCACGCTGGGGACATCGATCTGCCCCGCGGGCAGGGTCGCGCCGACGCCGAGCGCGCCGCGGACCAGGCCGCGCAGCTCATCCACCTCTTGGCGCAAACCATCGACCTGGCCCAGAACGCCTCGCGCCCGGGCAGCGACCGCCTCCCCGGCCTCGGTGACGGTGACGGTCCGGCTGTTGCGGCTGAAGAGATCCGTGCCCAGCTCGGCTTCGAGCCGCTTGATCTGGTGCGAGAGGGCCGACTGCGCGACGTGGAGCTCCTCGGCCGCGCGGGTGAAGTGGCGGTGCCTGGCGACGGCCTCGACATATCTGAGCTGGCGAAGCTCCATTCGTGATTGATCGTAAATCACGATTGATCCGGTGACAACAACATCTTGCGTAGATCACGTGCACGGCCATAATCCGCCCATGGCGCAGTCGACCGGATCCACTCACCGGGAGCAGCTTCACCGGCGGGCGGCCTGGGAGCAGCCGGTCACGCTGCGCCTCGCCGGCGTCGCCGACGGTGGAGCGCTCGATCGCCTGGCCCAGCTTGACTCCTGCCCCCTCCCTCCGGGCCCCCACCTGCTGGGCGAGCGCGATGGCCGGATTGCGGCGGCGATCTCCCTGGCGACCGGCGAGCTGATCGCCGACCCGTTCAGGCGGACTGCCGAGCTCTGCGAGCTGCTCCGCTGCCACGCGGGCGAGTTGCGGGTGCGCCCCGAGCGCTCTCCAGCGGCGCCGCTCGAGCCCAGGCCGAAGCTGGTGTGGATGCGAGGGTGCTCCGAGGCGGTAGCCGAGGAGCAACCCGTTTGATCATGGAGGTGACGATCCGCGACGAGCTCCGCCCCGGCGACCTGGAAGCGATCGTCGCCCACCACCGGCGGATATACGGCGAGGAGTACGCCGTCGACTACAGGTTCGGTGACTTCGTCGCCGCCGCCGTGGCTCGGGCCGCGGAGCGTGGCTTCCCGAGTGAGCGGGAGGCGATCCGGATCGTCGAGTTGGACGGCGAGCACGCCGGCTCCATCGGCCTCAGCGACGAGGGAGATGACGAGGCGGCGATCCGCTGGGTCGTGCTCAGCCCCGAGGTCAGGGGCAATGGACTCGGGCGGCGCCTAGTCGGTGAGATGCTCGCCTTCGCCGAGGAGCATGGCTACCGGCGGGTCTGGCTCGAGACCTTCAGCGAGCTTGAGGCCGCCGCCCACCTCTACCGCGACCACGGATTCGTGTTGACCGGCGCCGACACGGCCCCGCGCTGGGGGCGGGACTCGATCACGATGCAGCGCTATGAGCTCGAACTGGTGGATCGCGCCAAACTGAGCGCGTAGAGACCCTCTCGGTCCGTCCACCAATCGGTGAGCTCGAGACCGGCCTCGGCGTAGATGCCCTCCAGGCCGGGCCGCAGGAACTTGGTCGAGATCTCGGTCCGCATCTCCTCGCCAGCACCGAAGGGGACGAGCATATCGAGCGCCGGGAAGTTGACCACCTGGTTCGCCACGGAGCGCAGCCGGATGTCGACCCAGAGGTTCTCCGGGTCCCAGCGGGCGACGTGCTCGAAGGAGTCGAGGTCGAAGTCGGCGCCGAGCTCCCGGTTGAGGACCGAGAGCACGTTCTTGTTGAACTCCGCCGTTACGCCCTGCGAGTCGTTGTAGGCGGCCTCGAGGATGGCCGGGTCCTTGACGAGGTCGGTGCCGAGCAGGAAGCGGTCCTCCGAGGCGAGCAGATTCGAGATCCGGCGCAGGAAGCCCGCCCGCTGGTGCGGGGCGAAGTTGCCGATCGTGCCGCCGAGCAGGGCAATCACCCGCGGGCCCTTCACCGGCACCCGCTCGAGGTCGAACTCGAAGTCGCAGACCAGGCCGTGGACGTCGATCCCCTCGTACTCGACGGCGATTCGCTCCGCGGTCTCGCGGGTGATCTCCTCGGAGATGTCGACCGGGCAGTAGGCCTCCAGGCAGGACGCCTCCCGCATCCCGTCGAGCAGCACCTGGGTCTTGCGCGCCGACCCGGACCCGAGCTCGATCAGGCTGGCGGGACGGTTGGCCGCCTCGCAGATCTCCCCCGAGTACGTGTCGAGGATCTCGCGCTCGCAGCGGGTCGGGTAGTACTCCTCCAGCTCCGTGATCTGCTCGAAGAGCTCCGAGCCACGCTCGTCGTAGAAGTAGCGCGGCGAGAGCTCCTTGAACGGCCTGGTGAGGCCAGCCCGGACATCGGCAGCCATTCCGGACAGGGGCCCGCCCGGAGGCAGGTTGACCTCGATGGTGATGCGATCGGTGCTTGTGTCGGCGGGAGCGATGGCGGGGCGGGGACTGCTGTTAGTTGCGTTCTCGTCTCCGGTTCGGATCAGTCGTTACTACGACCCGGCTGGGCCATCGGATTCATCGCGCGCGCAGCGGATGCCCGAGAAGATCTGGCGGCGGATCGGCAGGTCCCAGTTGCGGAAGCTGGTGCGGATCACGTCGAGACGCGCGGCCCAGGCTCCGCCGCGCAGGACCTTGTGCTCATCGCCGAAGAAGACCTCCGAGTACTCGGGGTAGGGGAATGCCCGAAAGCCGGGGTAGGCGGTGAAGTCCGAGCTCGTCCACTCCCAGACGTCGCCGAGCATCTGTACGGCGCCGCAATCCGAGGCGGCGTCGGCATATGCCCCGGCCGGCGCCGGGCCGAAGGAGAACTGGTCGAGGTTGGCCCGCCTGCGATCGGCACCCTGCGCGGCGATCTCCCACTCGGCCTCCGTGGGCAGGCGCTTGCCGGCCCAGCGCGCGAAGGCTTCCGCCTCCTGCCAGGAGACGTGGATCACCGGAAGGCGCGGATCGACCTCCTCGCTGCGTCCCATCGCGGTGCGGACCCAGCCGCCCTCGCCGTCCCGTTCCCAGTACATGGGCGGCTCGGCGCCGGTCTCCTCCAGGTACGCGATGTAGGCGGCATTGGTCACTGGGGTGCGGTCGATCCAGAACGGCGCCAGCTCGATCCGATGGCGGGGCCGCTCGTTGTCGTATGCGAATCCAACGTCGAGGGCGCCGATCTCGTGAGATCCACCCTCGACCCGGACCATCTCCGGGCCATCCGAGACGGGCTCGGAGGCCGGGCCACCATCGACCTCCACCGGCTCATACGCCTCGACCATCTGTAGGAGCTGCAGCATGGTCTCGTTGTGCTGGTACTCGTGCGCGAGCAGCATCTCGTAGACGAACCCGTCGGCAAGCAGCGGGTCGCCGGACTCCAGGTCGATCCCGTCTAGGGCCTCGAGAGTGCGCTCCCGGACGCCCTCCATGTAGGGGCGCACCTCCTCGGCCGTCAGGATGGGCAGCTCGCCCCGGATCTTGCGTGGCTGCTCGATCGCGTCGTAGAGCTCGCCCAGGTCGCCGCGAAGGGGCTCGCGCCCGCCGATCCGCTGCACCAGCCACAGCTCCTCGAAGTTGGCGATGTGCCCGAGGTCCCAGATGAGCGGGCTGAGGATCGGGTCGTAGACGCGGTTGAGCTGCTCCTCCGTCAGCGGCTCGACCAGCGTCAGGGTGTGGCGGCGCGCCTCCTCCAAGCGCCGAACGAGATCGGCCTTGAGGTCGGAAGCGGGACGACGGCCACCCTCCGAAGTGGGTGCTGCAACCTCCGCGATAGGTCAACCCTACCGAGAGAGGCCCACCGGCTGTGAAGGATTTGCAATCCGCGCGGCGCGGCGCGCCGTATCCATGGGTCAATGAGCCCCAGGGGCCGACTGATGAGCCGGGCCGTCTCGATCGCGGTGATCGCCTCCTCGCCGTCGGATCGATCGCCGCCGTGAACGCGGGCGCCGCCTCGAGTCAATCGTGGCGTCCGCGAGCAAGAAGTGCAACAAGAAGAAGCACCACGCGGGCGGCGCCGCGTCCGCCACGATGACCGGCAAGATCGAGGCCTAGCGCAAGCCCGAGGCGGCGCCCAGCTGAAGTAGCTAGGGTCCCGCGCCGATGAAGATCGAGGGGGCAAGCGCGCTGGTCGCGGGGGGCGCCTCGGGGCTGGGGGCGGCAACGGCCCGTGCCCTGCACGAGCGGGGTGCGTCCGTGGTGATCGCGGACATGAACACCGAGAAGGGCGAGGCGCTCGCCTCCGAGCTCGGCGAGAACGCCACCTTCATGGACGCCAACGTGATGGAGCCGGAGCCGGTGCAGGCGGCGGTCGAGGCCGCGGCGGATGCTCCGGGCGGGCTGCGCATCTCGGTCTGCTGCGCCGGCATCGGCTGGGCCCAGCGCACGGCGTCCAAGCAGGGCCCCCACGATCTGGAGATCTTCCACAACGTGATCAAGGTGAACCTGGTCGGAACGTTCAACGTGCTGCGGCTCGCCTGTGCCGCGATGTCGGACAACGAGCCGGACGACGAGGGAGAGCGCGGCGTCTGCATCAACACCGCGTCGATCGCCGCCTGGGACGGGCAGATCGGCCAGGTCGCCTACTCGGCGTCGAAGGGCGGGGTGGTCGGACTCACGCTGCCGGCCGCCCGCGACATGTCGGGCCGCGCCGTCCGGGTGATGACCATCGCCCCGGGCCTCTTCGACACGCCGCTGCTCGGCGCCCTGCCCGAGGAGCAGCGCCAGGCGCTCGGCGCCGGCATCCCCTTCCCCCAGCGGCTCGGGCGGCCCGGGGAGTACGGCGAGCTCGCCTGTCACATCGTCGAGAACGCGATGCTCAACGGCGAGGCGATCCGTCTGGACGGCGCGCTCAGGATGCCGCCGCGCTAGAGCGGGCCTCGCGAAGCTCCCGCACCCGGAAGAAGCCCCAGGTCGCGAGCGCGACCAGCATCAGGCTCGAGAAGAGCAGAATGAACCAGAAGATGCTGCCGTGTTCCGCATGCTCGTTGTAAGTGCTGAGCGCCGGCCGCATGATCACCACCGAGAACCAGAGCAACGCACCTCCCCACATCGCGGCCCACAGACCCTTGCGCCAGCGGAACAGGTCGGCGCCGTCGAGGAACGTCATCGGGATCAGGCCGAACGCGACCGACTCGAGCGCCGAGACGAAGGTGATCGCGAGCGCGGAGTCGAGGATCAGGGTCAGTGAGCTTGCGCCCTCCTCGGCCGCTGCGTGGTCGATTGGGACCCAGGCGAACCAGGCGGCCAGACCCAGCACGATCAATACCCCGTAGGTGATGAGGACCCGGATGCCCGCCGTCCGGGTGCTCAGCCTCCTGGCCGGCTGGTACTCCGCCACCGTGCCGAGAACGACGCCGGGGATGAAGTGGGCCAGCCTTGCCATCGCGACGAGGAAGGCGGCGAGGGCGATGTACGGCGGAAAGATCCGCCACTGCCCCTCGCCGTCCGGCTCGAGCCGATGAAGCACCAAGCGCCAGGTGGAGAAGAAAACGGTTGAGACGAGCGCGAAGCCGATCACCATCCCGATCAGGTACTGGAGCGCTCCGTCTTCAGTGGGGAAACCCGGCTCGATGAACGCAAATAGACCTGCGCTCGCCAGCACGCCGCCCGTCAGGGTGAGCAATGGATGCCGACTCACAGGAATCCAGCCGAAGGCGGCGGCCAGCACCGCGCGCGGCCGCTCGAACCAGCGCCTGATGGCCTCGTGGTTCTTCTCGGTCGCCTTGTTGAAGATCGTCACCGGCAGGTAGAGCAGGGCTGCGAGCAGGAGGGCGAGCAGCCCACCCTTGCCGAGATGCTCTGCGTCGAGGTGGAGGTCGCCCGGCGTGAGCAGCCGTTCGGCGAAGGTCGAGCGCTCGGGGTTCGATTCGGGCGCTGCGGGTGGGGGCGGAGTGATGACCGGCGCGGGAAACGCGGCGACCTTCGGCGCCTTGTGCTGCTTCTTCTTGGTGTGACGGATGACCGGAGGGGCCGGCTCGGGGGCGACCGTTACGGTCGGGGGCGAATGATGAGTCGGCGCTGGATGTCCGCCTTTGGCGGTTGTGCCCAGGACCCCGCCATGGCCCTCGGAGGTCGGCGTCGGCGTCGCCGTCGGCCCTTCCACCGTTGGCGGCGGCATGGTCTCCGGCTCCGGCTCGGGCTCGGGCTCCGGCTGCGGCACGGGGGCCGGCTCTTCCGGGAAACCGCACGGCGGGCTACCGCCCGGGTTGTGCGACGAAGGTGGACAGGGGTTGCCGTTGTTCGCCGAGGCGCTCCCCACGATCAGCGCGAGCGAAACGATCGCTGCGGGGACGCAGAGCACTGCCAGCCACCAGCCGCGGCCTTCCCCACCCCGCCCGGATGCACGGGGAGTCGAGAGCACTACTGCATTCTCCAACGCTGTCCCGGAAATACATCGCGAATAACGTTGAACTTCGGGGCATTTTCGACCGGCGGCGCAAGACCACTCCCCGCCGCTGGACGGCCTGTCAGATCAATCCGTCCCGCCGTACTCCGGGTCGAAGTAGACACGCTTTCGCCATGGCGGGCTGATCGCGAACGAGTATCGGTCGCGGTCCGGCACGGTCTCCAGCGGGATCAGCACCAGGCGGCCGTCCTTGGTGCTCCGGACGGTCGTCCGGACAAGAGGCAGCGGAAGCCAGGATCGTGAGGGACCTCCGAGCGGCCGGCCGGCATGGCTTCCGCCCGAGATGTAGTACCGGTCGCTGCCCAGCTCCCAGCCGTTGTA
>DATDJZ010000029.1:0-5709 GCA_036520315.1 Solirubrobacterales bacterium
AACCCGGCCCAGTTCAACGAGGCGGCCGACCTGGCCGCGTACCCGCGCACCGAGGCCGCCGACGCCGCGATGGCCGAGGCCGCCGGCGTCGACATCGTGTTCGCGCCCGCGCCGGACGAGGTCTACCCGGCGGGGTTCGCGACGACGGTGCGGGTGGCCGGTCCCGCACTCGGCTTCGAGGGCGAGCACCGCGGCGCGGGCCACTTCGAGGGCGTCGCCACCGTCGTGCTGAAGCTGCTGCACATGACCGGCCCCGACGTCGCCTACTTCGGGCGCAAGGACGCCCAGCAGGCGCTGGTCATCCAGCGCATGGCCCGCGACCTCGACTTCCCCGTCGATATCGAGGTCCTACCCACGGTGCGCGAGGAGGACGGGATCGCGATGAGCTCGCGCAACGCCTACCTCGATCCCGAGCAGCGCGAGCGCGCCACCGCGATCGGCCGCGCGCTGCGAGCCGCCGAGCGGGCGGCCCGCGAGGGCGAGACCTCGACCAGCGCCCTCGTGGAGGTCACAAGGAGAGAGCTTGGTAACGCCGGCATCGAGCCGGAGTACGTGGAGGCGCGCTCGGCCGAGGATCTCTCGCCGGTCGCCGAGCTCAACGGGCGACGAGTCCTGGTGGCGGTCGCCGCGCGGGTCGGCAGCGCGCGCCTCATCGACAACGTCGTAATCGCTCCCCCAACCACACCGGAGGCCTGATGCAGCGTCAGATGCTCAAGTCGAAGATCCATCGCGCGACGATCACCGACTGTGACGTCGACTACGTCGGCAGCATCACCCTGGACCCCGAGCTGATGCGCCGCGCGGATCTGCTGGTCAACGAGCAGGTCCACGTCTGGGACATCGACAACGGGGCCCGCTTCGTCACCTACGCGATCGAGGGCGAGCAGGGCTCGGGAACGGTCCAGGTCAACGGCGCCGCGGCCCGGCTGGTCCGGACCGGCCACAAGGTGATCATCGCCAGCTTCGGAGCCTTCGACGAGAGCGACCTCGAGCGCTACTCGCCGGTGATCGTCCACGTGGACGAGAAGAACGAGGTGGTGGCGGTGGACAGCGACCCGACCGCGCTACTCGGAGGAGTCGGTCCTGAAACGGAGGCAGTGCTGTGAGCACTCATCCCCCAGAGAGGCAAGAGCCGCAGCGGCGCGAGCCCGTCACCCTGCCGAGGCTTGCCGAGATGAAGCAAGCCGGCGATCCGATCGTGATGGTCACCGCCTACGACTATCCCTCCGCACAGATCGTCGACGAGGCCGGAGTGGACATCGTGCTGGTCGGCGATACCGCGGCCATGGTGGTCCTCGGCTACGACGCGACCACCCCGGTCGGCATGGAGGAGATGCTGATGATGGCCGGGGCCGTCCGGCGCGGCCTGGAGCACCCGCTGCTGATCGGCGATATGCCGTTCGGCTCCTACGAGGCCTCGAACGAGCAGGCGATCGAGAACGCCCAGCGTTTCGTCAAGGAGGCGGGCTGCGCCGCCGTCAAGCTGGAGCGCGGAGGGGCCTCCGTGGATCGGGCCCGAGCGATCGTCCGCTCCGGGATCCCCGTGATGGGTCACGTCGGATTGACCCCGCAGACGGCCACCGCCCTCGGCGGCTTCAAGGCGCAGGGGCGCACCGCCGAGGCTGCGGCGAAGCTCACCGAGGAGGCCCTCGCGCTGCAGTCGGTGGGCTGTTTCGCCATCGTCTTCGAGGCGATTCCGGCGGCGGTGACCGAGGCGCTGGTGCCGAAGCTCGAGATCCCCGTCATCGGGATCGGCGCCGGCCCGGCGACCGACGGGCAGGTGCTCGTCCTGCACGACCTGCTCGGGGTGTACGCGGGCCACACGCCGAAATTCGTCAAGCACTTCGCCCATATCCGCGAGGAATCACTGAAGGGCGTGCGCACATACACCGAGGAGGTCCGGGCCCGGCGCTTCCCCGACGACGAAGAGCACACCTACTCGATCCCGCAGGAGGAGCTCGAGGAGTTCGCCCGCTACCTCGAGGAGGAGGCGCTCGTCGGCACGGACACCCCCTGGGACTGGTAGCGGGGATTCACCGCGGTAACCGCGTCGCTCTCCGAGTGTAGGTTAGTTGCAATTAGCACTATCCCTCTGCTCGCACTAGGAGGTGAGCGATGGAGATGCTGAGAAGGTTCGAGCCGCTGGTTCTCTTCCTGATGATCCTCGGCGCCCTCAACTGGGGCATCGTCGGTCTCACGGACGGCGACACCAACGTGCTCTCCGATGTCTTCGGAAGCGGCACCCTGACCAACGTCATCTACGTGGTGATCGGTGTCGCGGGGCTATTCGCGATCCCGAGGCTGCTCGGCGCGCTTCACATCGGCGCCGGTCCGCACCCACGCGGCACGTAAGCGACAGGACGCGCTGACTCAAATCCGAGCCGGGCCCCAGGGCCCGGTTCGGCTATCTGGGGGGACGAAGGGTCCATGCCGTGCGGTCGATACACGCACCGGTCAGCTCGCTCAGGGCCATCCCGGCCGCCGCGCCCACGATCACATCGAGCGGATAGTGGACCCCGGTATGGACGCGGGAGTAGCCGACGAGGGCCGCCAGCAGATACAGCGGCGGCCCGGTCCAGGGGAGCTCGCGGCCCGCCCCCGTCGCGAATGCGAAGGCGGCCGCGGTATGGCCCGAGGGAAACGAGCGAGTCGTCGGCATCTTGACGCGCGCTCGTCCGACCGTGAACAGCCTCTTCCGATCGGGTCGCTGCCGTCGCGTGAGCGGCTTGAAGACGAGGTTGACGACCGCCGCCGTGACGCCGACGGAGGCCATTCCCCTCAACGCCGCGCGGGTGCCCTTCGGGCCCCCGGCCAGTGCGAGTACAAGCGCGAGCCCGATCGAGATCCGCGAGTAGTTCGCGGCCTGGGAGAGCCGGGCGAGCGCCACGTCGAGCGCAGGCGTGCGGGTGTCCGCCACCGCCCGGTAGACCGCCAGGTCGAGGCGCTCGACGTCGGCCAGGGCGCGCCCCGCCCTCCCGGATCTCACCAGGTCAGCTCGATCTCCAGCTCGCGCTCGTCGGTCTCCAGCTCGAGCTCGACCTTGACGTGGACCTCGTCCGGGACGTGGACCTTGAACTGCATGCCGCCGCGCTCGAACTCGATGTCGTTGTTCTGGGCCAACTTGTCTGCGAACGTTCGCAGCCGAGCCGCGGCCTCTTCCCGCGACATGGTCTCCTTCGTCTCGACCTCCAGAATGTCCATCACGTCTCCTTTGTCTGTGGTGTGCGCCCGGCCGCGATCTCGACCAGTGCACGGGTGCCGTCCAGGGCTGTTTCGGGGATGGCTGCGGATGGAGAGGCCCCGGGGTGCTTCGGGGAAACTCGCACGCGGAGGACGCCGGGCTTGATCCGGAAACGCAGCGGCGGGTCGAGCGTGACCGCCTCGCCGTCGATGCCGGCCGGAACGGCATGGTCGGCGTGCACCTCGAACTCGGCTGCCGTCCACTCGCGCCACGGCCGTTGCACGAGGCGGCCCTGCCCGCTCCCCGTCGGCGCCGAGACAACCGTGATTCCGAGCAGCCCGTCGTCGATCCGCGGGCGCGTGCCCGACCCCACGGCCCTCCCGAGCCGGTAGCGGTTGTTCGAGACAAGCACGGCGGCCCCCGAGCGGTGCTCGTGGCCACCGGGGCCCAGCCAGGCGAGATCGAGCCCGCTTCCCTCCGATCCCAGCATCTCGGGCACTGTGTCCAGGATCGTGCGCAGCTTCGCCTCCCGATAGCCGGGGTTCTGGACCGCCTCCGCGTAGAGCCCGAGCGAGACGTTGTTGACGAAGACGCGGCCGTTCACCTCTGCCAGGTCGACGCGGCGCTCCCCCCCGTCGACGAACGCGTCCAGGGCACCGACGACGTCATTGCGGTCAATGCCGAGATCGAGGGCGAAGTGGTTTCGCGTCCCCGCGGGCACACACGCGTAGGGGAGATCCAAGTCCGCGGCGATCGCCGCCACGACCGCCTGTGAGCCGTCCCCGCCGGCCATCGCCAGCGCGTCCGCGCCATCGGCGACTGCTTTCTCGACCAGCTCGCCGAGATCATCGCCACGAGCCAGCTCGATCGGCTCGATGCCACGGGCCCGAGCCTCATCGGCGAGCGCGAATCGCTCCGCCTTTCCCCCGCCAGACTTCGGGTTGTAGAAGAGCACGGGTCGCTCCGGCGGGGGGGCGGCTGGCAGTGACACCCTTCTCCTGAACACCGCACGCGCCAACGCCAGGCTCGCCGTCAAGCCAACGCCGATCAATATGGCCTCCGCGAGGTGATCCCCATCTGTCAGCAGGAGCACGACCGGCACGGCGAGTGCGACCAGCGCCACTCCGAGCGACGCCAGGCGGGCGACGCCGCGGCGCAGTAGCCCGTACCAGCCGACCGCCAGAGCAGCCGCCACACAGCCGAGCACGATCAGGCCGCGAGGGAACTGCTGGAACACGACGTAGAGGGCCAGGAGCAACGTCCCGGCCCCGAGCACGAGCGCGAGGCCGGCCGCTGCCCTGCGTCGACTACTCGAGCGCATTCGGCGAACCTCTAGATCCCGAGCAGCTGCTTCTTCTTCGCCTCGAAGTCGTCTGCGCTGATCACGCCCTCGTCGCGAAGCTTGGCGAGCTTCTCGAGCTCGGCGGTGTAGTCGGCTTCGGCCGGCGCCGCCTGAGCCGCCGGCGCTGCCGGCGCCGCCTGCTGCTCATCGCCGGCCTGATCCTGCCCGGCCCATTTCTGCTCCTGGTGGTGCCTCACTCTGCCCGCGACTCCAGCGGCGACGCCGACGCGCGCCGCCCCGCGGACCAATCCGGGTCCTCGTCGAACCAATGGCATCTTCAGTCCTCCTTCGTTGTCAGGCGTTCGCCAGGGCCCACTCGCGCGCCGCGACGACGACCTCGTGCGGGACCCGGTCGTAGTCATAGAGCTCGCCCCCGGCGTCTCGAATCGCAGCCGCCACCGGCTTCGCCCAGAGGTTCTCCCAGACCAGCAGTGCGGCCGAGGAGTTCGGGTCGAGCTCCTCCCCGGCGGCCATCAGGTCCTCCTCGTTGAACAATCCGCCCGACGTCGCTCCGAGATTCTCGAGCCCCTCCCGCACATCGGGGTCGAGGTCGCTGAGCTCGAAGGCGGCGACGTCGCCGCTCTCATCCTTTCCCACGAACGCGATGTCGATGATCCGAATCGTCCCCGCCTCCACGAGGTCGCCCAGCGCGGGCGCGATCTCCCCCCGGAACCGGTTCCCCGGGAAGGCGACGATCAGGTACTCGACCGGACCGATGTCAGCAGCGTCTGTCATCTCTCGCCTCCGAAGCGGGAGCGCAGCGAGGAGCTCCAGCACTCCGACGCGGTCTCCCAGGTCTCGTTTGGAAAGCCCTTGATCGCCTGTCTCGCAGGAACTCGACGCCGACGATCGAGAGTGCGATCAGAAGAAGTGCAGTGGGCGGTCACGGGCCCGCCGTTTGGTCGGGAGCCGTTGAGGCGTCCGGAAACTCCCGTGCCGTCTGCCGGCGCAGGATCTCGACGCCCCACACGGCCAGCCCGATGAGAACCAGGACTACGACCACCTGACCGAGGTTGTTGATCGTCGGAAGGAGTGTCAGCCAGAGCAGGAAGACAAAGGCGAGAACCGCATAGACCACAACCGGCTGCTCGCGTAGGTACGGCGCCAGGAACCGCCGCACGGCGACCTCGTGGCGGCCGGGCCCTGCCAGGAGCCCCCCGGCGATGAACCCCAGCCCGATCACGAG
>DATDJZ010000030.1:0-69725 GCA_036520315.1 Solirubrobacterales bacterium
CGCAGACTTCGAGCGCACGGCGCCCCCGCGCGCGGCCGCCAAGGTGACCGCTCCGCGCAGCTTCAACCTGGTCGGGCTGCGCTGGAGGGGCGATGCGGCGCCGGACGTCGAGCTGAGAGCCCTGCGGAAGACGGGCTGGAGCCGCTGGAAGGACCTCGGCGTCCACGGGAGCGGCGGCTCCGACCCGGTCTGGGTCGGTCACGCGCGGACCGTCCAGTACAGGCTCAGCAGGCGCCCGCCCGGTCTCCGGCTGCATTTCGTGACGGTCCCGCGGCTGCGGGTCCGGGCGCGAGCGAGCCAGACCGCGAGCACCCCGTTCCCGTACGTATCGCGCGCGGACTGGGGCGCCGACCAGTGCCCGCCGCGGGCGGCGCCGAGCTACGGCCAGGTGAAGGCGGTGGCCGTGCATCACACGGTCTCGCTGAACGACTACACGCAGGCCGAGGCGCCCCAGATCGTGCTCGCGATCTGCCGCTACCACCGCAACTCGAACGGCTGGAACGACATCGGCTACAACGCCCTGGTCGACAAGTACGGCACGATCTACGAGGGCCGCGCGGGCGGTCTCGACCAGGCCGTGATCGGGGCGCACGCGCAGGGGTTCAACTCACAGACCGCCGGGGTCGCGATCGTGAACCAGAGGTTGAACTCGTGGGTCCGCAGGTAGTTGTGCGAGACGCCGGGATGGGAGTTGATGATCTTCGCCGCGCGATGCGGGTTCTCGCTATCGACCTTGGCCGCGACAAGCATCGAGCTGTAGCCGAGCGCGCGGGTGTCGAAGATCGGCGTGATCTCGCGGATGATCCGCTCGTCGAGCAGCCGCTGGGTGCGCGACTTGACCTCGTTGGTGTCCAGCCCTGCCTCCGTGGCGATCTGATCGAAGGGCTCCGGGTGCAGGGGAAAACGCGACTGGAGCAGGTTCATCAGCCGCTTGTCCATCTCGTCGAGGGGAACCGCGGCCCCTCCCTTCCGGGACCGGAGCTTCGGCTTTGCGGTCGCCGTGGTGATCCCGTCGGGCGTCCCGCTCACACGCGCCCTCGCATCAGCCAGGCGGCTGCGTCCTTGGCGAAGTAGGTGATGATCATGTCGGCGCCCGCGCGGCGGATCGAGATGAGGGACTCCATGGCCGCGGCGCGCTCGTCGATCCAGCCGTTCTCCGCGGCCGCCTTCAGCATGGAGTACTCGCCGCCCACGTGGTAGGCGGCAAGTGGCGCGCCGGTCGCGTCCTTGACCCGCCGGATGACGTCGAGGTAGGGAAGCGCCGGCTTCACCATGACCACGTCAGCGCCCTCCTCGAGGTCGAGCTGGGCCTCCCGGACGGCCTCATCGGCGTTGGCCGGATCCATCTGATAGCCGCGCCGGTCGCCGAATTCCGGGGTCGAGCCGGCCGCCTCGCGGAAGGGGCCGTAGAAGGCAGAGGCGTACTTGGCGCTGTAGGCGACGATCGGAACCGACGAGTGCCCCTCCTCGTCGAGCTGGGCGCGGATCGCCCCGACCCGGCCGTCCATCATGTCGCTGGGCGCCACCGCGTCCGCGCCGGCCGCGGCGTGTGAGATCGCGGTCTTCGCGAGCAGCTCAAGCGTCAGGTCGTTGTCGACCTCTCCCTCGCGCACGATCCCGCAGTGCCCGTGCGAGGTGTACTCGCAGAGGCAGACGTCGGTGATCACGACGACCTCCGGGTGGGCCTCCTTGAGCGCTCGCACCGCCATCTGTACGACGCCCTCATCGTCGTAGGCCTCCGAGCCGACCTCGTCCTTGCTCGTCGGGATTCCGAAGAGCAGCACCGCGCGGATGCCGGCGGCCGCGATCTCGGTCACCTCGGCCACCGCCTCGGAGATCGATAGTCGCTCCATCCCGGGCATCGAGTCGATCGGCTCGCGCACGCCCTCCCCCGCCGTGATGAAGATCGGCTGGACCAGGTGCTCCGCCGTGAGCTCGGTCTCGCGGACCAGATCGCGGAGCGGCTCGGTTCGGCGCAGGCGGCGCAGACGTGTGGCCGGAAAGCTCACCTGGCTGATTCTAGGGGCGGCCCTAGGCAAACCTTCGCAAGGCGAGTCGCGCGAGCACCAGATAGCCCAGCGTCAGCAGCGCCAGGTGCAGGAACGGCAGACCGAGGTCGGGGCCCGAGGCCGAGAGCGCGCCCGAGAGCGCATCGAGCGCCGGACGGAAGGGGAAGGCGCCCGCGATCACGTGGATGACGTCGAGCAGCGTCTTGCTGACCGTCCCCGACGGCACCAGCGAGATGAAGGCGACGGGCAGCGCCAGGGCGAAGGCGAGCAGTGCGCTCGCGCGCACCTCGCGGGCGGCGGCTCCGATCGCCAGGCCCAGCGCCGAGGAGGCCGCGCCGGCGAGGAGGATCGCCGGGATGATCAGGTAGATCCTGCTCCAGCCGATGGACTCGAACGGGGTGATCGCGAGGAGGAGCAGCAGGGTCACGACCAGCGCCGCGCCGGTGCCGAGTATCGCCTTCTCGACCAGCAGGCCCTCGCGGCTCACCAGCCCGCGCGTGAGGCGCGTGAAGGTGTTCTCCTCCCGCTCGAGCGCCAGGGAACCGGAGACGAGCAGCACGGTGACGAACAGGAGGGTGACCGAGGCGGCGACCGCGACGGCGAAGGTGTCGAGCGGCGGAACAGTCCCGGCGACGACCTGCTTGTCGACAGCGATCGGCTGGCGGATCGAGGTGAGCAGCTGGTTCGCGAGCGCCAGGTTCTGCCGGGCGAGCCGGGCGAACTCGGTGACCTGGGAGACCTGGCTGCGCTGAGCGGGCGGCAGGCTGCTCTCCACCGAGCGGAGAATCTGCTCGGAGCGCTGGAGGCCGAGGACGTGGACCGTTTGGTTGAGGAACGGGATCTCGAACTGGCCGCCGTCGGCGAGCAGCTGCTCGTAGTTGACGGCGACATCGGTGATCTTGTCCGAGAGCAGCAGGTTGGCGGTGTTGAGGAGCGAGCTGATCCGGTCGTCGACGATCTGAGCCTTCAGCGGGTCGTCCTGGTTGACGAGCACCTCGACCGTCGCGCGCTCGGAGGAGTTGGTGCTGAGCTCGGCCTGGAGCTTGCTGAGGAAGTCTGGCGGCAGGATCAAGCCGCCGAGGACATCGCCGTCCTCGACCTTTTGCTCCACCTCGGCCCGGCTCGAAGCGGTGACGCACTCGACCTTGGCGCAGAGGCGCCGCTGAGCCTCCTGCTGAGAGAACCCGCCGGTCTCGCCCAGGCTGAGGCCGGCGCTGGCAGGGATCTGGTTGAGGAAGGCGACACGCGGCTTCTCCGGGCTCCGCGAGATCGCCAGGCCGATCAGCACCGCGAGGACGATCGGATAGATGACCAGGAGCGCGGTGACGAGCGGGGATCGCCGCAGCAGCTGCAGGTCCTTGAGCAGCAGCCAGCGCATCAGTGGCCGCGCAGCCGAAGGAAACGGACGAAGTCGTTCTCGGGATCAGCGGAGGTTCCCTCCGGTCGGGGCCCCGCGGCGCGCGTGAGCTCGGCGAAGCTGCCGTCGAAGATCGTCTCCCCGTCGGCGAGCACGACGAGCCGGTCTCCATAGTGGCTCGCCTCCTCGATCTGGTGCGTCGAGTAGATCACCGTCGTACCCGCCTCGGCCAGCCCGGCGACGAACTCCCACAGGCGCACACGCTGGCTTGGGTCGAGACCGGAGCTGGGCTCGTCGAGGAGCAGCACCGAGGGATCAGCGAGCAGGCCGATCGCGATGTTGATGCGCTGCTGGTTGCCGCCCGAGAGCGTGGAGACCGGGTCATGGCGCCGGTCCGCCAGGCCGGTCTGCTCGAGCATCCGCCCGACTGTTCCCTCGATGTCGTCGACGCCCTCCATGTGGCTGAAGAGCCGCAGGTTCTCCTCCACGGTCAGACGGTGATAGAGGCCGGCCTGCTGCGGGACCCAGCCCACCTCCCCGTTCGCCGTGGAGATCCGGCCGGAGTCGGGCCTGGTGATGCCGGCCAGGATCGAGAGCAGCGTCGTCTTGCCCGCGCCGTTTGGGCCCAGCACAGCGAGGAGCTCTCCGGGCCCGACGTCGAGGCTCACCTCGCGGAGGGCGGCCCGCTCCCCAAACCACTTGGAGAGGCCGTCCACCTCGAGAACCGGGGCGTCCCGCCGCGCTCGCGGCTTCTCATTCATCGCGGGAAAGCTAGACAGAAGTCGAATCGG
This sequence comes from Solirubrobacterales bacterium, assembly GCA_036520315.1. Taxonomy (GTDB): domain Bacteria; phylum Actinomycetota; class Thermoleophilia; order Solirubrobacterales; family 70-9; genus DASUPK01. The sequence goes on from DATDJZ010000030.1 coordinate 4,158, forward strand.
CCGCGACGGCGGTCGTCTAGGCTGCCGCGCTCATGCGGCTCCTGTTCATAGGGGACATCGTCGGCCGACCCGGCCGCGAGGCGCTGGCGGCGGCGATGCCCGACCTCCGCGCCGAGCGAATGCCCGACCTCGTCGTCGTCAACGGCGAGAACGCGGCCGGGGGCGTCGGGATCACCAAGGAGACCGCGGAGGAGATCTTTGCGGCGGGAGCGAACGTGATCACCCTCGGCAACCACACCTATCGCCACCGCGACGTCTACCCCTACCTGGACTCCGAGCAGCGGATCCTGCGCCCTGCCAACTTCGCGGAGTCGAATCCGGGACACGGCCACGTCGTGGTCGAGGCCGCCGGGATGCGGGTGTGCGTCATCAACCTGAGCGGTCAGATGCACATGCAGGTCGAGCGCAACCCGTTCACCGCGATCAACGACCTGCTCGATTCGCTCGGCGGCGGGGCGGACGCATTCGTCATCGACTTCCACGCCGAGCTGACCAGCGAGAAGGTCGCGATGGGCTGGCATCTCGACGGGCGCGTGGCGGCGGTCCTGGGAACGCACACACATGTGCCGACCGCGGACGCCCGGGTTCTGCCGGGCGGGACCGCTCACATCGCTGATGTCGGGATGACCGGCTCGCGGGCCGGGGTGATCGGCGTGCGCCGCGAGCAGGCCCTAGAGGCCTTCCGGACGCAGATGCCGGTCCGCTTTGACACCGCGGACGAGGATGTCTGGCTGATGGGTGTCGCGGTCGAGATCGGCGACGACGGGCTCGCTCGCGGGATCGAGCCGATCCTCGTCCCGGTCGCGTCCTAGGGGAACGACCCCGCTCGCCAGCAGGGCGATCAGGAGGAAGGGCAGGAACCAGGGGACGTAGAGGTAGAACCAGTGGTCCACGGTGAGCTGCATGCCGAGCAAAACCGCGGCACCCAGGGCGGCGACGGTCACATGGTCGCGGCGACGCGGCCGGAAGGCGACAAGGAGAGCGAGTCCGACGACCGCCGCCTTGACGACCGCCTGCAGCCAGCCGAGTGAATGCACCTGCCCCCAGATGCTGAAGGGCGAGTCCCGGCCTCCCTGCTCTCCGATCGTGCGGTGCCAGAAGGTTGAGAGCCCTGGGTCCTGGAGGGCCTGGAAGGAGACCACGGCGACCGTGATCGCGAACGCGATGGTGAACGGGACGACCACCTTCGCGTATCTGCGCAGGAATCCGCCGCGGCCCTCGGTCGCTCCGTACGTTGCGAACAACGGACCTAGGGCCAAGGGGGCGAATTTCGTCATCGACGAGAGAGCGAGGGTGATCCCTCGGGGGATCGGCGTGATGAGGCAAAGCAGGGCGGCGACCAGCGTGAGCGACACGAGGGCGTCGTTGGTGTTCGACTCGAGCGCGAAGGCGGTGTAGGGACAGGCGGCCCAGGCGAAGCTGAGCAGGATCCCCAGCTCCGTCCCTCGCCGGCCCCGCCGCAGCCGGCGGCCGATCAGGAAGAGCCCCGCGATCGTCGCGAGGTCGAAGAAGATGGAGGCGGCGTGGGCGGCTGGCAGGTCGTCCCAGGTGCCGCTCCACGGAAAGATCTGCTCGAAGGGCACGTAGGCGTAGTAGGCCACCGGGCCATAGGTGTCTCCCGATTGGTCGTCATCGGGGAAGTTTCCGTAGATCGGCTCCTGGTCGGCGATGCGGTCGGCACCGATCACGCCCGAGTAGCCCACGTCGACCACGTTGGAGTCCGCGATGTTGAGGCCGATCCGGCCCGCGACCAGGAGGACCGTGGCGACCGCCAGCACCGTGATCGGGAGGGACGGCCGCAGGCCCACGCCGGCTCGCCGCCGGAAGCCGAGCCAGAGCGCCCGGCCGAGCAGGTAGAGGAGCGGCGGGTAGGCGAGCGGAACCGAGACCCCGATGTCCCCCCGGTTGAAGAAATAGTGGGAAAGCCCGAAGCCCGCGACGACCACGAGCAGGTCCAGGTGGGCAAGCCGGAACGGCCGGCGCCAGTCGAGCAGCCCGAGCACGAAGATCGCGCAGAGCGGCAGCCAGATGTAGGGGGCGTTGATCATCCGGCCGAAGGCACCGGGGTAGCCGCGGGCCATGTGCCAGGCGATCTGGTAGCCGGTCCACGATTCGACGACCTTGCCGGTGTTCGGGTCCACGACCACCTGCACGACCTCCTTGCCGCCGGTGAAGAAGCCGACCTCCCAGAGCCCGGTCCCCGAATTGCGGCTGGCCGAGGGAGACAGGTCCGGGTGCTGCTCGGCCGCGGCGGCCGCCTTCGGATCCAGCTTGGCGATCTCGATCGCCCTGGACTGGCTGATCCTGGGCTGCTGCGCTCCGGCCGGAGTCGCGAGCAGCAGGATGAGAATCAGCGCGAGGGAAGCGGCGAGCGCGAGGAGCCGACCTACTCGTCGAACGTCCACAGCTTGTTGCCGATGAAGTTGAAGGGCATCGCAATCGCCACGGCGATTGCCTGGGCGGGCAGCTCGCTCAGTCCTCCCCCCACGAGCAGCTTGAGGGCGATCAGGTTGATCACCAGGGCCAGCACGCTCACCGTGAAGAAGCGGGCCGCCTGGAAGCCCGCGTGCCCGTGCTTCGCGTCGAAGGTCCAGTGCCGGTTCCACCAGAAGTTGTTCGTCACGGCAACGCAGAAGGCAAGGATTGCTGCCCCGATGTAATGAATGTTCAGCGGCCCGTTCAGCACCGCAAAGACCGCCAGGTTGACGACGTAGCCCGATCCTCCCACCAGCCCGAACTGCAGGAGCTGGATCCAGTTGCCCGGCTTCAGGGTGCCGCGGCCGATCCGCTTCGCAGTCTGGACGGACGTCATCCCTGGGGCCTTCCGTTGAGGCCGAAGTGCTCGAGGATCACCGGAGCGAGGTCCCGCAATGCCCATTGCGGCCGCTTACCCGGAGCGTCGGGACCACAACCAACGAAGACCACCGGGGCCAGCGAATCCCCCCGCCCGAGGGAGCCGTGGCTGCCACCACCGGCGTGGCTGATTCCCCCCCAGTCGACGCACTCATGGCCCTCGGTCGCGGAGATCAGGATGTCGCCCGCGTGGGGCGAGGTGAGCGCCGACCAGAGGCGGGCCAGACCGTCCGGGTACTCGTGGGACTCGAAGCGACCTCGGGTGATGTCACCGGCAAGCGCCTCGGGCTCGCCGCTCACCGACCAGTGGTTGCCCCGTACGTCGCGGAGCTGGCCGCCGGGCCGGAACCGGAACTCGTAGCCGTTCCGCTCCACGACGGCGTCGACGGATGCCGGATCGTCGAGGCCCACCCCGGTGCGCCTGACGGCGGTGCCGTCCTCGCCGGCGAGCCAGGTGACCAGGTCGACTCCAGTGAGCTCGCGGAGACGAAGGCGGGCGCGCTCGTGGGTGACCGGGTGCCGGTAGCCGGCGTCGAGGATGTAGACGGCGCCGGCACGGGAGGTCGGGCTGACCGCGATCTCGGCGTCCTCGGGGCGGTCGGTGTTCGGCTGCAGGACGGCCCAATCCTCGGCGAGCTCGTCGGCGAGGGGAAGGGCGTGCTCCACCGGCGTCTGGGCGTGGTCGGCGGTCAGGAGCACCGAGTGATCCGAGAGGAACTTCTCCAGCCCGCCGCCGGCCTCCACGATGCGGGCGAACATCGCGTCGGCCTTGGCGATCGAGTCGAGGGTCGCCTCCGGGCCGTGCCGGTGGGAGTGGAAGTCGTTGTCCGGCAGACTGAAAAGCAGGAAGTCGTAAGCGCCCTCGCGGACCAGCTCCTCGGCCACGCAGGCCGAGTACTCATCCCGCGTCCCGGGCCGAGTGAAGGTGGGTCCGCAGCCCGTCGGCCGGCTGGCGTAGAGGTCGCCGTAGAAGAACTCGTCCGGGGCCCACACCGCGTGCCTGAAGTTCGCCGCGGCCGCCGCTCGCTTCGCCAGTCCCTCCAGGCCGAGCTCGTGCCGTTGGCGCCCGCGGTAGATCAGGAACGGGGTCGTCGCGGTCCGCACGCCGGAGTCCCCGAGGCGCTCGAAGACGGTCTCCGCCTGCCAGCTCAGGTGGTCGAGGTTCATGTTGTAGACCAGGTCGTACATCGCCCGGAAGAGGCCGAAGGTCCGGGTCGCCTCGAAAGAGGAGCCGTATTCGATGTAGCGGCGCTCGATCCGGTGGTACCAGTTCATCCCGATCACCCAGTGGCCGGCCGGGCCGGTCCCGGTCATCATCTCCGAGCTGGCGACCGGGGTGACCGAGGGGAAGCTCGAGACGCAATCCGGCACCATCTCCCCCCGCTCGAGCAGCTCCGCGAAGCTCGGCGCCTGGCCCTCCTCGATCGCCCGGACCAGCATGTCGGGGTGCATCGCATCGACCACGACGAGGACGAGCTTCCGCTGCACGGCTAGATGCTCCGGTCGGGTGTGGGATTCATCTAGCGGAGGACCCGTAGGCCCTCATGTTTGCGCTCGGCCTGCCGGCGGCGAGAGATCCACAGCCAGATGAGGGCAAGGAGCGCGAGCAGGGAGAACGGCTCCAGGACCAGGCTGACCCCGGCCACGACGATCGCCGCAAGCACGACGATCACGGTGATCCCGCTCGGCGCCTGCACCTCTGCGCCGGTCACCCGGTCCCGCTGCCGGCGGATCGCGCCCGCGGCCACGTCTCGCGTGACGACGGCCGCCAGGCCGGCCCCGAGGATGCCGACCGGGAGCGCCGGCCAGAGCGCCTCGCCCGCTCCGTTCAGTGCCGCCCCGGCGGCCAGCACGCCGATCGGCGACGCCCCGACCACGGCGCCCCACGTGGGCATGATCGGCGGGAAAACGACTCCGAGAATGAGTCCGGCGGCGATGGCCAGTCCCAGCCCCTGGCAGATGGCGAGGAACATGGTCGGGGCGAGAGGCTACAGGGCATTCCCTCACCACCATCTCCGCTTCGCGGGCTCGCGCTTTGAAAGACCGCCGCGAGCTCCGTGGCCGGATCTCCGCCACACTGTCCGCCATGACCGAGCCATCAGAGAGGGAGGGCTCGCGACGGGGGCCTGAAGGATCGCAGCCTCGCCGCCGGGCGCACACGACCTCGCGCGACCTGGAGCGCTACGCGGGCCTGTTCGCGAAGCGCACCCAGGTGATGCGCTCCTCGGCGATGCGCGACCTGATGGCGATCACGGCGCGCCCCGAGGTGATCTCGCTGGCCGGTGGGCTGCCGGACACCTCGACCTTCCCGGCGGAGAGCTTCGCGGCCCAGATGACCCGGATCGCACACGAGTCCTCGGCCGAGGCGCTCCAGTACGGGCCCACCGAAGGCTTCGAGGAGACCAAGGCGTGCATCGTCGAGGTGATGGGGGCCGAGGGCATGGCCCCCGATCCGGACGACCTGATCGTGACGACGGGGGGCCAGCAGGCAATCGACCTGATCACCAAGACGCTGGTCGACCCCGGCGACCCGGTGATCTGCGAGGCCCCCACCTACCCCGGCGCCGTGCCCGCCTTCTGCAGCTACGAGGCCGACGTCCACCAGGTGAGCACCGATGACGACGGGATGCGCATCGACGAGCTGGAGGAGCTGCTGGCCGCCCTCGGACGGAATGGCCGCCGCCCGAAGTTCATCTACTCGGTGCCGAGCTTCCAGAACCCGGCCGGCGTGACGCTCTCCGAGGAGCGGCGCCGGCAACTCGTTGAGCTGGCGCGGAAGCACGAGGTGCTGATCGTCGAGGACAACCCGTACGGCTTGCTGCGCTTCGACGGCGATCCCCAGCCGACGCTCTACAGCCTGGACGGGGGCGACTACGTCCTCTACCTGGGCACGCTCTCCAAGATCCTCTCCCCCGGGATCCGGATCGGCTGGGTAGCCGCTCCCCCGCCGGTTCTGGAGAAGATCGGGCTCGGCAAGCAGGCCGCGGACCTCTGCACCTCCACCCTGAGCCAGTACTTCGTCCGCGAGTACTTCGGCGAGGGGCGGTGGCGGGAGTACATCGCCGACCTGGTCGAGATCTATCGCAGCCGCCGCGACGCGATGCTCGAGGCCCTCGAGCGCGACTTCCCGCCCCAGACGGACTGGACACGGCCGGAGGGCGGCCTCTTCCTCTGGGCCACGCTGCCCGACTACATCGACACGACGGACCTACTTGCGAAAGCCTTGCGCGACGACGTCGCCTTCGTTCCCGGACGGGCGGCCTACGCCGACGGCGTGCGTGGTGCCTCCTCGATGCGCCTCAACTTCTCCGCCTCGGATGAGGACGAGCTGCGGGAGGGAATCCGCCGCATCGGCAGCGTCGTCTCCGACCAGATTCAGCTCTACGAGACGATCACCGGCGAGCACCGCGTTGCGCCGCCCCAGGACGACGAGGGAGAGAAGCCGGGCGGCGAGGTCGTCCCGCTGCCGAGGCGATGAAGGTGGCGGTCCTCAAGGGAGGGAGCTCGCTCGAGCGCGAGGTCTCGCTGCGCTCGGCGGCGCGCGTCGAGGATGCCGTTGGCGCTCTGGGCCACGAGGCGGTGGGGATCGACGTGGGCCGCGAGCTGGTCGGCTGGCTCCGCGACGAGCGACCGGACATCGTCTTCATTGCGCTGCACGGGCCCGGCGGCGAGGACGGGACCGTGCAGGAGCTGCTCGAGATCCTCGACCTCCCCTACACCGGCCCGGGGGTCGCAGCCTGCGCGCTGTGCATGGACAAGGTGGCCGCCAAGCACGAGATGCGGGCGGCCGGGATCCCGACGCCCGACTGGGCCGCCTTCAACGCGACCGCCTTCCATCAGCTCGGTGCCGCGGACACCCTGGAGGAGATCGAGGCGCGGCTCGGCTTTCCGCTGGTCGTCAAGCCGGCCAGGCAGGGCTCCTCGCTCGGGGTTCAGTTCGCGGCCGCGCGCGACGAGGTGCCGGAGGCACTGCTCGCCGCCTTCAGCTACGACGACCGCGTGCTGCTCGAGCGCTACGTGAAGGGTCGCGAGCTGGCCGTCAGCGTGCTCGGCGGCGAGGCCCTGCCGATCGTCGAGGCCATCCCCCGGGAGGAGGACTTCTTCAACTTCGAGGCCCGCTACGAGATCGGGCGCACCGACTACGTCTGCCCCGCCGAGCTCGGGGACGCGGAGACCGGCCGGGTCCAGGAGCTCGCCAAGCGGACCTACGAGACCCTCGGCTGCAGCGGCTTCGGGCGTGTGGATCTGATGCACGGCGAGGATGGCCCGGAGGTGCTCGAGGTGAACGCGATCCCGGGGCTGACGGACACGAGCCTGTTCCCGATGGCGGCGGAGGCCGCCGGCATCGACTTCACACAGCTGGTCGAGCGGATCCTGGCCAGGGCCCGCGAACGCCCGCCGAGCGAGGCGACGCTACCGGCCTGAGCCGAGTTCCGGGGGCTCCTCCCCCTGGGCGAAGTCCTCCGGGGTGACGTTGTCGAGGAAGTCCTTGAACTTCTCGACGACCTGCTCGGTGTCCTCGACCTCCTCGCCCTCGAACTCGATCGCCGACTCCTCGATCACCTCATCGGCGGCGAAAATCGGGGCTGAGGTGCGGACCGCGAGCGCGAGCGCGTCCGACGGGCGTGAGTCGATCTCCATCTCCGAGCCGTTCATCGAGATCGTGATCGACGCGAAGAAAGTGTTGTCGCGGAGCTCGGTGACCGAGACCTTCTCGCACTTGGCCTCCATCTGATCGAGCACGTCGGAGAGGAGGTCGTGGGTCATCGGCCGCGGGGTCGAGGCGCCCTGGAGCTTCATCAGGATGGCCGCAGCCTCGGGGTGGCCGATCCAGATCGGCAGGAACTTGTTGCCGTCCACGGTCTTCAGCAAGACGATCGGCTGCTTGCCGACCATGTCGAAACTGACTCCGTAGATGGTCATTCGCTGCACGAAAAGTCTCCTCGGGAGGGCCGCACGGATTATAGGAGCGGCCCAAAGCCCTCCAGAGCCCGCTTACCCCGAGTGGCGGCCGTGGGACCGCGGCCCTACCATCGCGCTGTGTCGACCGAGTGCCGCCAGCAGGCCTTCATCGACGCGCCGCTCGACGTCGTCTGGGGGTTGGCGTCCGATCCCGACCGGCAGACCGAATGGTGGCCCGACACGATCAGCTTCGAGTGCATAGACGGTGCCTTCGAGCAGGGCTGTCACGTCCGCAACGTCCAGAAGCGGCCCTGGCCGATGTCGAATCTCGAAACCATCCTCGAGGTCGACCAGATGGTCGAGGGCAAGGAGCTCGTGATCCGCTGCATGGACACCGGCACCTACACCCGGTCGGTGCTCACCGAGGGTCAGGGCGGCACGTTCGTCGAGATGGAGGCGGGCAGCGACCCGAAGAGCTTGGCGGTACGAGCACAGATCGCGATGGCCGGGCAGCGACTCTTCCGCCGCTGGGTCGAGCACGCGCTGGAGCGGTTGCGGGAGGCTGCCGAGGAGACCTCCCCCGCCGGGCAGCGCTGAGGGGCTCGCTTGGAGCTGGTCCCGTACTCCGATGGCGACATCGGGCTGATCGAAGAGCTCGAGTGCGACGCCGCAACGATGAGCGAGCTCGGCGGCCCGGTCTCGCCGGAGGAGATCCCGCAGATCCATGAGCGCAGGCTCGCCACCGTCGCCGCGGGCGAGTGGTACTTCAAGATCATTCCGGAGCCGGGCGGGCCGGGCGCCGGGACGATCGGCATCTGGTCGGCGACCTGGCGGGATCAGCCGATCCAGGAGACCGGTTGGATGGTCCTGCCGGCGTTCCAGGGCCGGCGGATCGCCAGCCGCAGCCTGGAGCTGATCCTGGGGATGGCCCGGAACCAGCCGCGGTTCGACCGAATCGACGCCTTTCCTTCGGTCACGAACCAGCCGTCGAATGCGCTCTGCCGAAGGTTCGGCTTCGAACTGAGGGAGGAGACCGACTACCTCTACCGGGGCGCGCAGCTGCGGGTCAACGTCTGGGAGCTGGCGCTCGAGTGATGGGCGATCCTGGACTCGAACCAGGGACCTCTTCCTTATCAGAGAAGCGCTCTAACCGACTGAGCTAATCGCCCGGGATCGGCGATTCTAGCTCGCGGGTCAGGACCGCCGGCGAAGCCGTTTGGCGAGCGACTCGAGCTCGCCCAGATCGTCGAAGCGGAGCTCCGCCTTGACTCCGTTGCCGTCGCGCCGGACCCGGACGTCCTGCCCCAGGGCGGAACCGAGCAGGTCCTCTGCGTCCGTCATCGCGGCGCGCTCCTCCGCCGAGATGCGCCCGCCGCTCGCCTTCCTTCGCCTCGGGCCCTCGCCGGCGCGCCGCTCGGTGTCGCGTACCGACCAACCCTGCGCGGCCGCTTGCTTCGCGACCCGGGCGCGGCGGTCCTGGTCTGAGACCTGGAGGATCGCGCGGCCGTGACCCTCGCTGAGCTCGCCGCGTTCGAGCAGGGTGAGCGCCGAGTCGGGGAGGTCCAGAAGCCGGATCAGGTTGGAGATCGCGGCGCGGCTGCGGCCGACCCGACGCGCCAGCTCCTCCTTCGAGATCCCGAGGTCATCGACCAGGGCGGCGCACGCCCGCGCCTCCTCCACCGGGTTGAGGTCCTCGCGGACCATGTTCTCGATCAGCGCGGCCTGCAGGCGCTCGTCCTCGGGCGAGGTCCGGACCACGGCCGGCACCCGGTCGATGCCGGCCTTCTGGGCGGCGCGCCAGCGCCGTTCCCCGGCGACCAGCTCGTAGCGGCCGTCGTCGAGAGGGCGGACGATCAGCGGCTGCAGCAGTCCGACCGAGCCGATCGAGCCGGCCAGCGCATCGAGCCCCGCGGCGTCGAACCTGGCCCGCGGCTGGTCGGGGTTGGGTTCGATCTGGGTGACCTCGAGCTCGCGGAGCTCCGGCCCGCCGGCGTTGGTCTCCGGCAGGATCGCGGCCAGCCCCCTCCCCATGCCTCTACGGCGTTCAGCCACTTGCGACCTCCGCGCGCTCAGGCTCCACGGTGAGCACCTCGTCCGCGAGGGCGCGGTAGGCGCGGGAGCCGCTCGAGTTCGGGTCGTGCTCGGTCACGGGGATGCCGTAGCTGGGCGCCTCAGCGAGGCGGATGCTCCGCGGGACCACGGTCTTGAAGACTCGACCGGGCCAGTGCTCGCGCAGCTCGCGCTCGACGTCATGGGCGAGGCGCGTTCGGTCGTCGTACATCGTGAGGACGACTCCCGCCACTTGGAGCGAAGGGTTGAGCGAGCGCTGGACGAGGCGCACCGTGTCCAGGAACTGGACCAGCCCCTCCAGGGCCAGATATTCGGCCTGGACCGGGACCACCACCTGATCGGCGGCGGCCAGCGCGTTGACGGCGACAGGGCCCAGCGAAGGTGGGCAGTCGAGCAGCGTGTAGGCGAACCGCTCCCTGACCGGCCCGAGGCCGTCGCGAAGCCGCGTCTCGTAGCCGCTCGCCCGCGGTAGCTCGACGGAGGCGCCGGCCAGATCCACATGCGCCGGCACTATCCACAGGTTGTCTGGCCCGGCAGGGCGGGCGGCCTCCGCCACCGAGACCTCGCCGCCGAGGCAGTCGTAGGAAGAGGGCGTGGTGTTCTTGGGCAGACCGAGCGCAACCGTCGCATTGCACTGGGAATCGAGGTCGACGATCAGGGTCTGCTGCCCGTCGCCCGCGACGCAGGCGCCCATGTTGACGGCCGTGGTCGTCTTGCCGACGCCGCCCTTCTGATTCGCGATCGCGTAGACGGTTCCCATGGAGCTGGTTCGAGTCAGTTCGATTCGGTCCCGAACGGCCGCTTCGCCGCCATCCCAGGCCGCCGCGGCAACCCGTTCGGAGTCGGTCCATTCTTGCGGAGGAGGTGGATGTGTCGGTCGCGGCTCGACGGATAAGGCTGCACGGAGCGGATCTCGATCGGCTCCATCGCCAGCCGATCGGCCGCTCGCGCCGCCTCGGCCTCCTCCTGGGCGGAGCGCTTTCCCTTCCAGGCGGCGAGCGCGCCGCCCTCCCGGAGCAGCGGCGAGGCGAGCTCCGCCAGCGCGGCGAGCCTGCCGACGGACCGGGCGGCGACGGCGTCGTAGGCCTCCCTGCCCTCGCCCCGGGCCCAGTCCTCCGAGCGCCGACAGACGACCACGGCGTTCGATAGCCCCATCCGCGCGATCGCGTCTCGGAGGAAGGCGCACTTGCGCTCGATCGACTCGATCAGATCGACGCGGGCATCCGGCACCGCAGCGGCGAGCACCAACCCCGGGAGCCCCGCGCCGCTGCCCAGGTCGGCGATCCGCCCGGCCGAGCGGATCGGCTCCAGCTCGAGCCCGCTGAGCGAATCGGCGATGTGGACGTCTCGAGCGCGCGGGACCGTCGACCTCGCGATCGGAGCACGGGGCTCGGCCAGGATCCGCAACAGCTCATCGAGAGCGGGCTCCGCCCGGGGCGGGATCGAGCTCAATCGGAGACGAGCGGCGCGATGACCACATAGCGGTTGGGCTCGTCGCCTTCGCTGTAGGTCTCGACCTCGGGGCGATCGCGGAGGTGCTCATGGACGACCCGCCTCTCATTCGAGCCCATCGGGTCCATCTCGACCGCCTGCTTGTGGCGAACGGCGTCCTCGGCGGCCATGTCGGCGCGCCGCCGCAGCGACTCGCCCTGACGGCGGCGGTAGCCGGCCGCATCGACCTGGACCCGCTTGCGGTCCTGGCGGCCCCGAAATGCGGCCTGATAGCAGAGCAGCTGCACCGCGTCGATCGTCTGACCGTGGCGGCCGATCAGCAGGCCGACGTCCTCGCCCTCGACGTCGGCGTGGATCTCCTCCTCCCCCTCCTCGACCGCGACCGAGGCATCGAGTCCCAACTCCTCAACGATGCGCTCCAGAAAGACGCGGACGCGCTCCGCCGGCGCCTCCGGCAGCACCTCTGCCCGGGTCTCTCCTCCTTCGGCCACGCGCGAAGTCTAAGCGGCTAGGCGTCGCCGGCCGGCGGACCCTCTAGCGCCGACGTTTCCTCTTCCTTGGCGGCGGAGGTGGGGGTTTTTCCGCGCGGACCTCCTCCGGGGTGGGAATCGCCGGCAGCGGCCAGACGAAGTGGATCACGGTCTGCTGCCCGATCTGCCAGAGGCCGGAGGCGATGAAGTAGACGGCGATGCCGGCGGGGGCGTTCGGGATCAGGAAGACCGTGACCAGGGAGAAGATCCCGGCGAACAGGAAGCGCTGGGTGTTCCCGCCGGTGGTCTGGGGCGATGGCGTGAAGAGGATCAGCGCGAAGGTGCCAGCCACCGCCAGGACGACCAGGGCGATCGCCTCGGCGCCCGTGGGGTGCTCGGCGAGATGATTGATGAAGAGCCAGCCCGGGTCGCCCGAGGCGTTCAGCTCGTCCTGGAACATGCTGCTGCGGAGCAGCTGGTAGAGCGCGATGAAGACGGGGAACTGGAAGACGAGCGGCAGGCAGGCCGAGAGCGGGTTGACGCCGTGCTCCTGGAAGAGGGCCATCTGCTCGCGCTGCATCCGCTGGCGGTCGTCCTTGTACTTCTCCTGAATCTCCTTGATATACGGCTGCAGCGCCTGCATCTCGCGCATGCCGTGCATCGAGCGCAGCGTGAACGGGAGGACCACCAGGCGGGAAAGCCAGGTGATCAGGACGATTCCGAGGCCCCAGGTGACGCCGGCGTCGTTGTGCAGCCACTTGATGACGTCGTTGAAGAGGTTCTCGATCGGGCTGAGGATGTTGGCGTCGAGAAAGATGTTGGGGTCGAGGGGCACGATGGTCTCTACGTCAGGTCGGGGTTAGTGGTTGACGCGGCCGCGGTGTTTGTGGCGGCCGTTGACGGCGAAGCCGCGCAGCCGGAGCGGCCGGAGCGGCCGGAGCGGCCGGGAGTGTTGCGAAAGAGCCGCCGGTCTGACACCTCATCGAAGCCGCCGTGGCTGAAGGGGTTGCAGCGGAGCAACCGCCAGCCAGCGAGGATCAGCCCACGGATCGGACCCAGCTCGCGGATCGCCTCGACCGCGTACTCGGAGCAGCTCGGGTAGTAGCGGCAGCGGGGAGCGAGAGCAGGCGAGATCCAGCGCTGGTAGAGCCGGATCGGCGCGATCAGCAGGGCTGTGAGCATCCGTTTCACGACAAACGCTCCTCGCCCGATGCCTCCATCAGCTCGGCAAGGGAGGCGCGGACGCCGTCCTGACCCTCACGCTCAAGCAGATCCTCAGCCCCCGGCCGGGCGACGATCACGTAGTCGCGGCCGGGCTGGATCAGGTCGGACAACTCCCAGAACGCCTCTCGTACCGCCCGGCGCACCTTGTTGCGCCTCACGGCCTTGCCGATCTTCCTGCCCACGGAGAGACCGAGCCTCGCTCCGTCGTCCGACTCGTCCTCGCGGCGGGCGAACGAGTAGACCACCAGGAAGCGGTTGGCGCTCGAGCTGCCCTCGCGGTAGACGCGATCGAAGTCGCCGCTCCGGGAGAGCCGGCGCCTGCGGGCATCGGGGCGGCCCTCAGAGGCCAACGCTAGGGAGTGAGGCGCTTGCGGCCCTTCTGACGCCGGCGCCTCAGGATCGCGCGGCCGGAACGGCTGCGGCTGCGGGCTCGGAACCCGTGGGTCCGGGCTCGCTTGCGCTTCTTCGGCTGGTAGGTCCGCTTCATCGAAAAGGGCCCATCGAGGGATCGAGGGGTCGAGGGGTCGAGGGGCACGGCAGTATAGGCCGTGGCCCTCCGGGGATCCGGCGCGGCCGCCCCTCCGGCAACCCACTTGCGGTTTTCGCCGCGTTTTGCACGGACGCCGGGAGACCGCCCCTTTCGAGCCCGAGATGCCCAGCCTATGATCGGCCGCTCGCCTTACACCAAGCGGGTCGCTCCGGCGGAGCACCCTCGCACACCACAACGAAGGAGGACCAGGTTCAGGGGCAGCCCGGTGACGTCCGTCAGGACCTAGCGGAGCCCTGGCGCAAAGCCCAGCGGGAGCTGGCCGCCTCCGTTCCGGAGGACACTTACCGCCTCTGGTTCTCCCCCCTCTCGCCCGTCTCCCGGCGCGGCGCGACGCTGTATCTCACCGGTCCGCGGCACATCATTCGCTGGGTCGGCCGCCGTTACCTGGAGCTCCTCCGCGCGGCGATCCCCAGGTCGTTCGCGGGGGTCCGCGAGGTCGAGCTCGTCGCTCCGGACGCGGCGCCGGGCGCCACTGCGATCCCCGCGGATGCAGCCTCGAGGGTTGCGCTCAACCCCGACTACACCTTCGAGCGCTTCGTGATCGGGCCCGGCAACCAGCTCGCGCACGCCGCCGCCTTGGCGGTCGCGGAGGCGCCGGGCGAGGCGTACAACCCACTTTTCCTCCATGGCCCGCCCGGGCTCGGCAAGACCCACCTGCTCGGCTCGATCGCCAACTACCTGAGCCGCCACAGCCCCCAACTCACCGTCCACTACACGACCGCCGAGTCGTTCACCAACGAGTTCGTCTCCTCGCTCCAGGGGGCCGGTATCGAGGGCTTCAAGGAGCGCTACCGGCGCGCGGACGTCCTGCTGATCGACGACGTCCAGTTCCTCCAAGGGAAGGCCCGCACCGCGGACGAGTTCTTCCACACCTTCAACGCGCTCTATGAAGGCGGAGCGCAGCTGGTCCTCACCGCCGACCGCGTCCCAGCCGAGCTCAAGGACCTCGCCGACCGCCTCCGGGACCGCTTCGAATGGGGGCTCACGGTCCCGCTCGAGCCACCGGACCTCGCCACCCGCCTGGTCTTCCTCGGCAACCTTGCGCGCGAGCACAGCGAGGCCCTCCCCCCCGACGCGCTGCGGGCACTCGCGTCCAAGACCTCCCCCAACCTCCGCGTCCTCAAGGGCGCACTGACCCGCATCGTCGCCATCTCCTCCCTCACCTCCTCGAGCATCACCACCGCGTCCATCGAAAACGCCCTGCCCTCGGACACCATCCCACCGGCCCCAACATCTCTGAACGTGCGCCAGGTCCAGGAGGCGGTCGCGGCCCGACTCGACCTTACGGTCGACGACCTGCTCTCCCCCAACCGGACCGCGCCCATCGCCCGCGCCCGCCAGCTCGCCATGTACCTGACCCGCGAGCTCACCGATCTCTCCCTGCCGGCCATCGCCGAGGCCTTCAACCGCCGCGACCACACCACCGTCCTGCACGCCATCAGGCGCGTTCAGCGGGGCGCCCTCGAGGACGCGAGCCTCTTACGCACCCTCGAGCAGCTCACCACGGAACTGCGTTCGGGGCCGGCCGATTCGGAAGCTGACGGATCGTGACCGAACAGACTGAAAGAATCGAAGAGGAGGCTGTCCACATATCCACCCCGTCCACAACCCTTACTACTCCTAAGGATGCCCAACAACCAACGATGAAGATCAACACCACAAGGCAGGCCCTTCTCGATGCGTTGCTCATCGTCTCCCGGGCGGTGTCCGCACGCGCCGCGCTGCAGGCTCTCTCGGGGATCCTGATCACCGCCGACGGCGAGGCGCGCCTCCGCGCGACCGACATGGAGCTCGGCCTCGAGGTGGCTCTGGAGGGTGAGGTGGAGGGGGGCGGATCCGTGGTCCTGCCCGGCCGGCTCCTGGTCGAGGTCGTGCGGTCGCTCTCCGATGGCCCGGTCACCCTGGCGCTTCGCGAGGCCGAGCGCGACATCGAGCTCAGCGCCGGGTCCTCCCGATTCCACCTGCGGACCCTGCCGGCCGATGACTTCCCGCGCTTCCCTGACACCGAGGGCGAGCCGGCGGAGCTTCCCGCGGCGCCGCTTCGCGAGACCATCAACCGCGTCGCCCGCGCCGCGTCGCGAGACGAGGCGCGCCCGGTGCTCACCGGCGTCCTGGTGACGGTGGAGGGCGATGAGATGACGATGGTCGCCACCGACTCCTACCGCCTCGCCGTGAAGACGACGAAGCTCGACGCGGCGGTGGGGGAGCGGCTCGAGGCGAACGTGCCCGCCCGCGCCCTGCGAGAGCTCGCCCGCCTGATCGAGGCCGGCGGGGAGGATTCGCTGCAGGTCTGGCTCACCCGCAACCAGGCGATCTTCCGCGTCGCGCAGACCTCGCTCAGCTCCAGGCTGATCGACGGCCAGTTCCCGAATCATCAGCAGCTCCTGCCGGAGTCCTACGAGCACGAGGTGAAGCTGCCGAGGACCGAGTTCCTCGAGGTCACCCGGCGTGTCTCCCAGCTGGCCCAGCGAAACGCGGCGCTCCGCCTCTCCTTCTCCGACGGTGAGCTTGTGGTCTCCGCCGAGACCCCGGATCTCGGCGACGCCCGCGAGGCGCTTCCCGCCCCCTACTCGGGTGAGCTGCTCGAGATCGGCTTCAACCCGGAGTTCATCAGGGACGGGCTGGAGAGCATCGATGCAGACGAGGTCGTCCTCAAGCTGATCTCCCCGCTCCGCCCGGGGCTGCTGGAGCCGTCCGGGGCGGACGACTTCAGCTACCTGGTGATGCCGATTCGCCTCAACGTGTAGGTCATGAGAGGGGGCCCCATTCATGCGAGGGCGCGCGCCAGCGCGACCCGTTTGGTGCTGGAGGGGCCACCCGATTAATGTCGGTCGTCGGCACACTCGAGTGCCGCGGGTTCCGCAACCTCGCTGACGGGCGCACTTCGATCGCGGACGGCATCGTCGTGGTCTGCGGGCCGAACGGCGCCGGCAAGACCAATCTGCTCGAGGCCCTCTACTTCGGGCTCACCGGGCGTTCGTTCAGAACCGGCAACGATCGCGACGTGATCCGCTTCGGGGTCGAGGGCGCCCGGGTCGAGCTGGAGTTCGCGGGTGACTCTCGCCTGCTGGCTGCGATCGAGCGCTCCGGCGAGCGCCGCCACCTGCTCGCCGGCAGGCCCCTGGCCGGGACTCCCGGCGAGCGCCCACTGGTGAGCGTCTTCCACCCGGATCGGCTGCAGCTCGTCAAGGGTTCCCCGGCCCACCGCCGGGCGCATCTGGACCGGATCTGCGGCGCGGTCTGGCCGGCGCGAGCCGACCTGCGCAGCCGCTTCGGCCGCACGCTCGCTCAGCGCAACGCGCTCGTGCAGCGCATCCGGGCGGGCCTCGGTGCCGCCGACGCGCTGCCCTCCTGGGATCAACGTCTGGCGGCCGAGGCCGAGCCGCTGATCGGGGCCCGGGCCGAGACGGTCGAGGCCCTCGCGGGGACATTCGCCGACCTCGCGTCCGCACTCGGGTTGCCGGAGGCGGAGATCTCCTACCGGCCGAGGGCATCCGGCGGGCGCGAGGAGCTGGCCGCCGAGCTCGCCCGACGCCGCGCCGAGGACCTCGGCCGCGCGTACACCTCCTACGGACCTCAGCTCGATGAGGTCGAGCTTCGCCTGGGCGGCAAGGCCCTGCGGCGCTTCGGCTCCCAGGGACAGCAGCGCCTTGCGCTCCTCGCTCTGCTCTTCGCCGAGCGCGCCGTCCTGATGGAGGCCGGCCGTCCGGCGCCGCTGATGCTGCTCGACGACGTGATGAGCGAACTCGATCCCAGCCACCGGGAGCTTCTGGTCTCGCTGCTCGGGAGTGGCGGCCAGGCCGTGATCAGCGCGACCGAGGCGGCGCACGTCCCGGCTACCGACGTCGCCCGGATCGAGGTCGACGGCGGAGCGGTACACGCCGCGGCGGCGCTGAGGGCGGCGTGAGGAGCCGGCGCTCGCCGCGTCCCCTCGCCGCCGCAATCGGCGAGGCGCTCGAGCGGGCGGAGCCCGCGACCCTGCTGGCGGCGGTGCAGAGCGTCTGGGCCGACGCCGTGGGCGAGGCGATCGCCCGCGAGGCAACCCCCGTGACCGAGCGCTCCGGGGTGGTGATCGTGGCCTGCAACTCGGCCGCCTGGGCGCAGGAACTGGATCTGCTGGGAGCTCGGATCCTGGAGAAGCTCCACTCGAAATTGCCCGCCGGGAGCTCTCTGGAGGGCCTTCGGTTTATCACCTCGAGCGATCCCTCCTAATCCTTCATTTGATTCGCCATTTGCAGGGGTTTTGCGACGGGTTTGCGCAATTTCCGGCGCTTCCGGCTGGTAGACTTATGTGTACTTGAGTGAGGCCTCGACCCTCTGTCCGCAAGGACTTTCCGAGCCGGGTCACGAAGGTCGTAGGCATCCCCCTGATTTGACTGAAAGGAAGCTGAGTGGCGAAGACCTCCCAGCGCGGAGGAGCCAGCGAGAAAAGCCCCTCCCGCACGAGCGGTGCTGCAAAGGGCGCCGCGACCAAGACCAACACTAAGCCGGCCACAAAAAGCGCCGGCGCATCAAGCAAGGGCTCGTCCTACGGGGCCAAGGACATCACCGTCCTCGAGGGCCTCGAGGCCGTTCGCCGGCGACCCGGCATGTACATCGGCTCCACCGGCCCCCGCGGGCTGCACCACCTCGTCTACGAGGTCGTGGACAACTCGGTGGACGAGGCGATCGCGGGCCACGCGAAGCGGGTCACCGTCACCCTGCATCCGGACAACAGCTGCACGGTGGTCGACGACGGCCGCGGGATTCCCGTCGAGAAGATGAGGAAGGCCAAGAACAAGCCGGCCGCCGAGGTGGTGCTCACGACCCTGCACGCCGGCGGCAAGTTCGGCGACGGCGGCGGCTACAAGGTCTCCGGCGGCCTGCACGGCGTCGGCATTTCCGTCGTCAACGCCCTCTCGGAGAGGCTCGACCTCGAGATCTGGCGCGACGGCGCGGTCTGGACGCAGTGCTACGAGCGCGGCAAGCCGATCGCCAAGTTCAAGAAGGGTCGCGCGGTGAAGAGCACCGGGACGACGATCACCTTCTGGCCCGACCCCGAGATCTTCGAGGACTTCGACTTCGACTTCGACATCCTCTCCGAGCGCCTTCGCGAGACCGCCTTCCTCACCCGAGGGCTGAAGGTCGAGCTGATCGACGAGCGTGGCGGGGGCCGCAGGGTTGAGTTCCTCTACAAGGGCGGCATCGCCGACTTCGTCAAGCACCTGAACGAGTCCAAGGACCCGCTGCACCGCAAGATCATCTTCTTCGAGGGCGAGACCAAGGACGGCCAGGTCGAGGTCGCGATGCAGTGGAACTCCTCCTACCAGGAGTCCATCTTCACCTTCGCGAACAACATCAACACCCACGAGGGCGGCACCCATCTCTCCGGGTTTCGGTCGGCGCTGACCAGGACCCTGAACGCGATCGCGCGCAACCGCGGCCTGCTCAAGGAGAAGGACGAGAACCTGTCCGGCGACGACGTCCGCGAGGGACTGACCGCGGTGGTCTCGGTGAAGCTCGCTGACCCGCAGTTCGAGGGCCAAACGAAGGGCAAGCTCGGCAACCCGCCCATCGAGGGGCTGGTCAAGGAGGTCGTCAACAGGCAGCTCGGCGACTTTCTCGAGGAGCATCCCGCCGATGCCCGCCGGATCCTGACCAAGGCCGTGGACGCGGCCCGAGCTCGCGAGGCCGCCCGCAAGGCGCGTGACCTCACCCGCCGCAAGTCCGCCCTGGAGAATTCGATGCTCCCCGGCAAGCTCGCTGACTGCTCGGTCAAGGACCCGGCCCTGGCGGAGCTCTTCATCGTCGAGGGCGACTCGGCGGGCGGCTCGGCGAAGCAAGGGCGCGACCGCAACACCCAGGCGGTGCTGCCGCTGCGGGGCAAGATCATCAACGTCGAGAAGAGCCGAATCGACAAGGTCCTCTCCAACAACGAGATCCAGGCGCTGATCACGGCGATCGGCACCGGGGTCTCCGACGAGTTCAAGGTCGACGACCTCCGCTACCACAAGATCGTGCTGATGACCGACGCCGACGTCGACGGGGCCCACATCCGGACCCTGGTCCTCACCTTCCTCTACCGGCAGATGAAGGAGCTGATCGACCAGGGCTTCGTCTACATCGCCAAGCCGCCGCTCTACAAGGTGAAGAACGGCAGCCGGGAGATCTACGTCGAGCGCGAGTCCGAGCTCGAGGAGCTGTTGCTCGGCGACAAGCTCGAGGAGTTCGAGGTGCGGGACTCCGCCAGCGGCAAGGCGAGGAAGCTGAACCAGCGCCGCTGGCAGGACTTCAACCGCCACCTCAAGGCGGTCGAGGGCTGGTCCTCCACGCTGCGGGCCGAGTTCGGCCACGAGACGATCGATTTCATCTCGGATGCGCAGCTTGTCGGCTCCGGGGCCAAGACGCTGGCGGCCGCGGCGAAGCTGTTCAAGGCCAGGGACCCGAAGGATGCGCCCTACGAGACCAAGCTGGTCGACCAGAAGACCACCGGCCTCGTGGTCAAGGGCACGCACCGCCGCAGCGGGCTTGCCCGGGATCATGACCTGCCCAAGACGCTGTTCGAGTCCCAGGCCTACAAGGAGCTGGTCGACGTCTACGCCAAGGTGGTCGGGGTGATGGGCAAGCCGCCGTTCGTCGTCTCGCTCGGAGAGCGCGAGGCCGAGGCCGAGAGCTTCTCCGAGCTGCGCCGGGAGATTCTCGAGCTGGCGCGCCACGGAATCACGCTGTCCCGCTTCAAGGGGCTCGGCGAGATGAACGCGGACCAGCTTCGCGAGACGACGATGGATCCCGAGACCAGGACGCTGCAGCAGGTCTCGATCGACGAGGCGGCCGCAACCGGTCTCGAGCAGACCTTCTCGGACCTGATGGGCGACAAGGTCGAGCCCCGCAAGGAGTTCATCGAGCGACATGCACGCGATGTCCGGTTCCTGGACGTATAGGGGGAGGTGAGCGATGGCTGACGAGCAGACGCTGGATCAGGCGCTCCACGGCAAGATCGAGGAGCGCGAGCTCGAGAAGGAGATGCGCTCCTCGTATCTCGACTACGCGATGAGCGTGATCGTCGGGCGGGCGCTGCCCGACGTGCGCGACGGCCTCAAGCCGGTCCACCGGCGGGTGCTCTACGCGATGCACGACCTCGGCCTGCAGCCGAACCGGGCTTATCGGAAGTGCGCGTTCATCGTCGGCGAGGTGATGGGGAAGTACCACCCGCACGGCGACTCGGCGATCTACGAGACGCTGGTGCGCATGGCGCAGGACTTCGCCCTGCGCTACCCGCTGGTCGACGGCCAGGGCAACTTCGGCTCGATCGACGACGACCCGCCGGCTGCGATGCGGTACACCGAGGCGCGCCTGGGGCCGCTGGCCACGGAGATGCTCCGCGACATCGACGCGGACACCGTTGACTTCGGCCCGAACTACGACGAGTCGACGCGGGAACCCGTCCTGTTGCCCGCGCGCTTCCCGAACCTTCTCGTCAACGGCGCCACCGGTATCGCGGTGGGGATGGCGACCAACATCCCGCCGCACAACCTCCGCGAGGTGATCGGCGCCGTCAACGCCTACATCGACGACCCCGCGATCGACATGAAGGGCCTCATGAGGTACGTCAAGGGCCCCGACTTCCCGGGCGGGGGCACGATCATGGGGACGCAGGGCATCCGCGACGCCTACCGGTCGGGCCGGGGCTCCGTCCGGGTCCGCGCCAAGGCGCACGTCGAGCCCCTCAAGGGCGGCAGGGACGCGATCGTCGTCACGGAGCTTCCCTTCATGGTCAAGAAGGGAGGGGAGGGCGGTCTGATCGCCAAGATCGCCGATCTCGTCCGCGACAAGAAGGTCACCGGGATCTCGGACCTGCGCGACGAGTCCGACCGCAACGGCATGCGCCTGGTGATCGAGCTGAAGCGGGGCGGCGACCCCGCTCAGGTGGTCCTCAACCAGCTCTACAAGCGCACGGCGATGCAGCAGGCGTTCGGCATCAACATGGTCGCGCTCGTCGACGGTGTGCCGAAGACGCTCAGCCTGCGCGAGCTGGTCGAGCAGTACGTCGGCCACCAGAAGGAGGTCATCACTCGCCGGACCCAGCACCAGCTGGCCCGGGCCGAGGCTCGCGCCCACATCCTCGAGGGCCTGCTGATCGCGCTGGACAACCTCGACGCCGTGATCCGGCTGATCCGCCGCTCCAAGGATCCGGACACCGCCCGCGACGGTCTGATCGACAAGTTCGAGCTCACCCGTGCGCAGGCCCAGGCGATCCTGGACATGCGGCTGCAGCGCCTCACCGCTCTCGAGGCCAACAGGATCACGGAGGAGCACAAGGAGCTCACCAAGCTGATCAAGGAGCTCCGCGCGATCCTCGCAGACGAGAAGAAGGTCCTCGGGCTGGTCAAGACCGAGCTCAAGGAGATCGCCCAGAAGTACGGCGACGAGCGCCGGACCGAGATCACCGCCGCGGAGGGCGACCTCGACATCGAGGACGTGATCGCCGACGAGCAGATGGTCGTCTCGATCACCGCCTCCGGCTACGCGAAGCGGACCCCGCTCAACACCTACCGTCAGCAACGGCGCGGTGGTCGGGGCGTGCAGGGCATGAACATGAAGGAGGGCGACTACATCGAGCACCTGAATGTGTGCTCGACGCACGACTACCTGCTCTTCTTCACCAACCAGGGGAAGGTCTACCGACTCAAGGTCTACGAGCTGCCCGAGGGCACCCGCGCCGCGAAGGGCCGGGCGTTGGTCAACGTCCTGCCGCTGAAGGACAAGGAGAAGGTGATGGGGGTGATTCCGACCCGCGACTTCTCCGAGGGCAAGTTCCTCGTCTTCGGCACCGCCCAGGGAATGGTCAAGAAGACCCCGTTCAAGGACTACGACACGCCGATCCGGGCCGACGGCATCATCGCGATCAACATCCGCAAGGGCGACGAGCTCGTCCGGGTCCGGATGACCTCGGGCAAGGACGACATCATCATGGTGTCCAAGTCAGGGCATGCCGCCCGCTTCTCAGAGACGCAGGCGCGGCCGATGGGCCGGGCCACCGCCGGGGTCAAGGGGATGAACGTCTCGGACAAGGGGAACCGCGTGCTCTCCCTCGACGTCGTGGACCACATGGATACGAAGGGGGATCTCCTCGTCGTCACCGAGAACGGCTACGGCAAGCGGACGGCGCTCGTGGAGTACCCCGTCAAGGGCCGGGGCGCCAAGGGAATGCTGACCGCGAAGCTCACGGCGAAGAAGGGCGGCCTTGCCGGCGCGCGGGTCGTCCGCGAGGGCCAGGAGCTGATCTTCATCTCCCAGAACGGGATGGTGCAGCGGAACGCCGTCGAGGGCATCTCGCGGATGGGCCGCGCGACCCAGGGCGTGCGGGTCATGAACCTGAAGCAGGGCGACCGGGTCAGCGCGGTCGCGCTGGTGGTGGAGTCCGAGAACGGAAACGGCAACGGCGCCGCAACGAAGACACCCACGCTCGAGGACGAGGCGCCGAGTGCGGCGACTGTCGCCGACGAGGCAGCCGCAATCGAAGCCGCCGGCAACGGCGAGCCCAAGGTGACGAAGGCGCCAAAGCGCCGCTCCTCGGGGTCAAATCCCCCTGCGAAGTCGCCGTCGAAGGGCAGGGCGAAGCCCGCTTCCAAGCCCAAGAAGTCGCCGGCGAAGCCGAACAGGGCGGCGGCCAAGCCGAAGACGAGCAAGCCCAAGGTGAAGCCGAAGCACACGGCGACCGCGAAGCAGCGCGCCGAGTCGGAGCGCAAGAAGCGCCTCAAGTAGCCGGTGCCCGAACGCGAAGGATACGTCCCCGGCGTCCCCTGCTGGGTGGACACAAGCCAGCCGGATCCGGAGGCCGCGGCCGACTTCTATGCGGGTCTCTTCGGCTGGGAGCTCGAGGACACGATGCCGCCGGGCTCGGAGGGGAGCTACTTCATCGCCCGGTGTGAAACGAGAGCTTGGTCTCTGTTCGATAGCTCCGGCGAGCCGCGCAGAGGCGAGGTTGCCGCGGTCAGGTCTATCCCCGACGGAGCACCGTCGGCGGCGGCGTGGAACACCTACATCTGGGTCGAGAGCGCGGATGAGACGGCATCGAAGGTTCGCGGGGCCGGGGGCCGGGTGCTGATCGAGCCCTACGACGCGGCGAACGCGGGCCGGATGGCCCGCTTCACCGATCCCGAGGGAGCCGCGTTCTGGGTCCTGGAGGCCAGGCAGCACAAGGGCGCGGGGCTCGTCAACGACCCGGGCTCACTGAACTTCAACGGCCTCAACACCCGCGATGCCGAGCGTGCGAAGGCCTTCTACGCATCCGTCTTTGCCTGGGGGACGTTCGTCATGGACGGCGCGGCCGAGATGTTCACGCTGTCGGGCTATGGCGATTTCGTCGAGAGCCACCACCCAGGTCTCCGCGAGCGATGGGCTGAGGCGGGCGCGCAGCCGGGGTTCGAGGACGTCGTCGCGACCATCAATCCGATCGCCGACGACCAGCCCGACACGCCGCCGCACTGGAGCGTCACCTTCGCCGTCGAGGACACCGACGTTGCGGCCGGGAAGGCGGCCGAGCTCGGCGGTCGGGTCATCGTGCCTCCGTTCGATGCCCCCTGGACCCGGATGACCGTCATTGCCGACCCGCAGGGGGCGACGTTCATCGCCAGCAGATTCACGCCGGAGAACAGGGAGCTGACCGCCCCTCAGCTCCCCTGACGGCGAAGGGGAGAGGTGCGCTAAGCCGTCAGCAGGTACGGCTCCCAGGCCGCCGGCGTGCGCGGCGCGGCGATCCGGATGAAGACGGTTGGCCCAGGTGGTCGGGGCCGGCGCTTGGGGTGCATGCGGATCTCCTGGGGGAGACGGTTGCCCTTCTTGCGGTTACAGGGGGCGCAGGAGGCGACGATGTTCTCCCAGATCGACTCGCCTCCGCGGCTGCGCGGGACGACGTGATCGACGGTCAGGCTGTGCCTGCTCGAGCCGCAGTACTGGCAGGTCCAGCCGTCGCGTGCGAGCACGGCCTTGCGGGTGATGCGGCGCCGGTGGATGTCCCGTGGGACGCGGACGAAGCTGATCAGGCGGATGACCTCTGGCCGGTCGATCCGCATTGTCTCGGAGCGCAGCACGTCGTCCCCGCGCTCGAGGACCTCGGCCTTCTCCTTCAGGATCAACACCAGCGCCCGGCGGACGGTGCAGACGTTGAGCGGCTCGTAGCTTGCGTTGAGAACCAGCACCCGCCCCCGGGTCAGGCGGCGAATCGCTGCTACCGCTACCTCGCCCTCCGCATCTGCGTCATGGGCGACGCCGTTCCCGTTCGAATGCCCGGCTAGATGGCCGTTCTTCGATGCCCGACCGCTCGCCGGCACAGCCTCGTGCGCGGTGGCCCCATTGCCCATTTCCCGGGCGATTGTAGACGAGCACCTAGTTGGTTCCGGGCACTCCCGGCGGGGCTGCGATCGGCCAGCTGCCGAGAACGCGCACGGTCTCGGCCTTCGAGCGCAGGGCCTCGATCGCGGATGTGAGCGGCTCATCCCCCGCGCCGCCCTCGATGTCGAGGAAGAACTGATAGCGGCCGAGGCCGCGTCGCAGGGGCCTCGACTCGATCCGCGTCAGGTTGATCTCGCTGGCGGAGAAGACCTGGAGGGCCTCGACGAGTGCACCTGGGTGGTCCTCGCCGAGCTCGGAGAAGACCAGGGACGTGCGCCAGGGCCCGGAGCCCGACGGGCTCGTTCCCTCAGGCGCAACCCAGACGAAGCGTGTGATGTTGTCGGGCTCGTCCTCGACGCCGTGACGCAGCACCGCCGCGCCGTAGAGGCGCGCCGCGGACTCGGCTCCGAGGGCCGCCCAGGGCTCGTCCGACTCGGCAACGGTCCGGACCGCATCGGCGGTGCTCGGGGCGGCTCGGACCTCGGCCTGGGGCAGGTGCTCCCGGATGAAGCGAGCGCACTGGGCGCTCGGCTGCGGGTGGGAGAGGACCACCTCGATCCACTCCAGGGGGATCTCCTCGCTGGCGATCAGGCAGTGGCGGATCGGCAGGTCGTACTCGCCGACGAGGCTGAGGCCGTCGGCGTCGAAGGCGAGCGTGTCCAGGGTCGCGGTGACGGCGCCCTCGATCGAGTTCTCGAAGGGCACCAGGGCCCGGTCCGCCGTCCCCTTCCGGATCGCCACGATCGCGTCGTAGACCGAGGGCGAGGGGATCGCCTGGACCTGCTGATCTCCGGCCGCTGCCCGGAGCGCGTCTTCGCTGAAGGTGCCCGGCGGGCCCAGGTAGCTGACCCGCACGGGTCCTGGGCCCATCAGGAGCCGAAGACGACCGTGTAGGTGGAGGTGTTGTTGGTCGTGATCTGCTCGCCGCTCACCGGAGTCACGACCACCTCCAGGGTCGTCTCCGTGCCCGGGGTCGGCTTGCTGGTGATCGGGATCTTCACGGTCCCCTGCTCGCCGGCGCTCAGTGCCTGGAGCTGGCCGGTGAGCTGCGTGCCGCCCAGGGTGGCCGTGACGCTGATGCCCGTCTCGTCACTGTCGCCCGAGTTGGTGAGCAGGATGTCGATCTCCTGTGCGTCGGCCGGCACGGTGTTGGTCGAATCCGGCGACAGGGTCTGACCGCCGACGGTGGTCGAGTCGAGCTGCAGGCCATGAATCCCGCCGGTGGTGGAGGCAGTTTGGCCGGTGAGCACATTGAGCTTGGTGACCAGGGTGGTCTGGTTAAGGTAGTCGGTTGCATTGGCCGGCATGAACTTGCCGTTCGGCAGCGGCGTCCCTTCCACGCCCTCGTCATCGAGGACGTTCTGGATCTCGGGCTTGCCGATCTGCGTCCAGAGCACGTCGCTGGCATAGAGCGAGCCCATCGCGTTGCTGATCGTCTCGATCGCGTTAGTCGTCTGCGTTCGCGCCGTGGCCTGGGGGACGCTCTCGGCGATCGAGCTGAGCGCGTCCCGCCGCAGCGTCAGCGTCTGGATGACCGCGTTCTGCGCGTCGTGCATCTGCCCCGGAGCGTCGATGTCATCGGCCCGGTCGAGGAGGGTCTGCGAAGTGTCTCGCTGCCGCAGCACCTCCTGCTGCGCGTCGAGGGAGCTCGAAGTCCCGGCCGAGCTGTTCAGCAGGTTGAAGAAGTCCTTCCCGCTCTGCTCGGACTGCTGCATGATCGTCGCGACGTCGGAGTCGTAGTTGCGGAGCGCCCGGTCGGAGCGTGCCTCCAGGCACCCCCGGATCCCGATCACGATCAGGATCAGGAAGGCGAGGCCGACTCCGACGCCGATCAGGCGTCGAACGAGAAACTGCTGGCGTCGCCTCTGGGGCCCCCCGACCCTGCGTCTCGGGCGTTCCGGCTCTTCGTCGACGACCAACTCGTCTTGTTCCTCATCGAGGAATGCCAAACCGCGCCTCAGTATGAACAGGGGTCGTGACGCATGTTTGCGCGAGGGTGCTCCGCAGGCGAAGCCGATGAGCAACCCGTTTAGTGGCGAAGCCGGGCCAGCGACAGGATTAGGTCGTCCGGGGGCGAACTCAAACCGGCCATGGTCGGTGAGGTCATCCTGGGCAGATTCCGCATCGAGAAGCGGATCGGAAGCGGCGGCTTCGGGACCGTCTATCGCGCCTGGGACGAGAGGCTGCAGCGGCCGGTGGCGGTCAAGGTGATCGACCGCGAGCACGGGGCCCCGCGCGTCACCCGCGAGGCGCAGGCGGTGGCCCGGCTCAGCCATCGCAACATCGCAACGCTCTATGAGCTGGCCACGGACGGCGAGCGTGCCTTTCTCGTCTCCGAGCTGATCGAGGGGGAGACCCTGAGATCACTCGGCCGGCGGGGCGAGCTCACCGATCGCCTGGTCGCTCGCGTCGGGGCCGACGCCGCCGCGGCACTCACCGCCGCGCACCGTGCAGGCGTCGTCCACCGCGACGTGAAGCCCGAGAACATCCTGGTCGATTCAGGCGACCAGGCGAAGCTCGTCGACTTCGGGATCGCGCGGATCGCCGGTGAGAAGACCCTGACGGCCACCGGCGCCGTGGTGGGGACGCTCGCCTACATGGCTCCCGAGCAGGCCGACGGGCTGCGGCCCGGGCCGGCCGCGGACGTCTACTCGCTTGCCCTGACCCTTTACGAGTGCCTCTGCGGAGAGCACCCGCTGCTCCGTGAGGGGCCCGCCGCCACGGCCCGGGCGATCGGGGAGCCGATCGCACCCCTCGCAGCCGTGCGGCCGGAGCTGCCGGAGCAGATGACCGAGGCGATCGATGCCGCGCTCGACCCGGACCCCGAGGAGCGGCCCCTGGCGTCGGAGCTCGGCTCGGCGCTCGGCGCCCGCGTCGGCGAGCTCGACGGCGAGCCTCTACCCCCGATCGCTGGGATCGACGGCGACGCCTTTCTCGAGCCACGCCGGAGCCCGGAGCTCGCCCGTTTTCTACCCGCCGCCGGGATCGCCGCCCTCGGCCTGGCTGCGCTGATCGCAAGCGGCGCCCCGGCTCCCATCGCGCTGGTCGCCCTCGGGCCGGGATTCCTGGCCCTCGGCCGGCCGCGGCCGGCGTACGCGCTCGAACTCGCCCTGGTCCTCCTCTGGCTCGTGCTCGGCGCGGGCGAGCCCGGGATCGCGGCGCTGGTCGCCGTCCTGGGTGCCCCGCTGCTCCTCGCCGCAATCGATCCGGAGGCGATCGCGCTGCCCGGACTGGCACCGGTCCTGGGTCTCATCGGCCTGGGGCCCGTCTACCCCGCCCTCGCCGGCCTGACCCGCGGCGCCGCCGGACGGGCGCTCCTCGGGGGGATCGGATACCTCTGGCTGGCGGCGTGGGAGGAGCTCGCCCACCGCACTCTGCTGCTCGGCCCGGTGGCCGACCCCCCGGCTCACTGGACCGGGTCGGCCGGCACCGCGCTCGGTGACGTGGTCGCTCCGCTCATCGACGGCTCCGTCCTGGCAGGCGCCGCCGTCTTCGCGCTCGCCGCCTGGGCGCTGCCCCTCCTGATCCGCGGCCGGACCCCGGTGCTCGATGCCCTCGGGGCGCTGATCTGGGCGGCGGGGCTGATCTCAGCACTGAGGCTGGTGGACGGCGGCTCCAGCCCGCCCGGACTGCTCTTCGGCGCCCTGCTCGCGGCCGTGGTCGCGGCCCTGCTCACGCGGCGACTGGGCGTGGCCAGCGACCGCAAGGCCGCAGCATTTTGGAGCGAAGGGCGAAGCCCGGAGCGACTTACGTGGGCGGCCGCAGCGGTCGCGCCTGATGCCGAAGGGGTCCGGCGGTAACCCGAACGGGCCACTAGCATTTCGCCTCCGGCTTTCCGCGAGTCGCGGCCAACCGACCCTAGGAGCCCCCCATCAGCGTTCTACGCAACCTCGAAGCCCGGATTGAGGGCCTCGTCGAAGGCGTCTTCAGCCGCGCCTTCAGCTCCGGCGTGCAGCCGGTGGAGATCGCGCGCAAGCTCGCCAAGGAGATGGACGCCCACAAGACGGCGTCTGTCCAGCGGGTCTACGTGCCGAACGAGTACACGGTTTGGCTCTGCCCCGAGGACTACGAGCGCTTCAAGGACTACGAGTCCTCGCTCGCCCAGGAGCTCAGCGGCCACCTGCTCGAGCACGCCCGCCACCACGACTACGACCTGCTGACGCGGCCAGTGGTCCATCTCGACCAGGACGAGCGCCTGCGGCTGGGCGAGTTCGGGATTCAGACCCGCCTGGTCAGGCCCCCGCAGCGGCAGGGCGCTGAGGCGGAGCAGGGCGAGCACGGGCACACGATGGTCTACTCGGCGACCCAGGCGGAGAAGGCGCGCTCCAAGCGCCGCCCCGACGCCGCCTTCTCGGAGACCCGGGCCATCATCACGGTCGACGACCGCCGCTACGTGCTCGACGGGCCGACGGCAACCCTCGGGCGCTCGAAGGAGGCGGATTGCGTCATCGATGACCCCAACATCTCGCGCCGGCACGCCGAGCTGCGCCGCTCGAACGTGGGGGACTGGCAGATCGTCGACCTGAACTCGACCAACGGCGTCAAGGTCAATGGCCGCCGGGTCGCCAACGCCCGTCTGTCTCCGGGCGATGAGATCACTCTCGGAACCAAGGTCTTCGCCTTCGACATCGAGCAGTGAACGATCTCGAGCCGCTAGCGGTAGCGCTCAAGTTCGGCTTCCTCGCCGTGCTCTTCCTCTTCCTGTTCTGGGTGACGCGGAGCTCGTTGAAGGACCTGCGGGGCACCGCCACCCCCGGCTACGAGACCGGCTATCACGAGGTTGCGGGAGTCGAGGCGGCCGGGACCGATGCGTTCCTGGTCGTCGATGAGGGCGGGGGCCTGAACCAAGGGGAGCATTTCGACCTCTTCGGCGGCGTCTCGCTCGGCCGCTCCGCGGACGCCGACATCCGCCTCGACGATCGCTATGCCTCAGGGATCCACGCACGTGTGTTCAGCCGTTCCGGGGCATATTTCGTCGAGGACATGAACTCGACCAACGGCACGCTCCTCAACTCGCGCGAGCTGCACGGCGAGGCCGAGCTGACGCCCGGCGACGCGATCCGGATCGGGGACACTGAGTTCCGCTTCGAGGTCTCCTGATGCTCAAAGTCGCCGAAGAGGCACACAAGACCGACACGGGGCGGCAGCGACAGGCGAACGAGGACTCCTATTTCGCGCGCGCTCCGCTCTTCGCTGTGGCCGACGGGATGGGGGGCGCGCAGGCCGGCGAGGTCGCCTCCCGGATCGCGGCGCGCGCGTTCGAGCGGAAGCGCACTGTGAGCGCCGAGGAACCCGCGGAAGGCCAGCTCGAGGAGATCGTCCAGCAGGCGAACCGGGAGATCCACAAACTCGCCCAGGAGGACTCCTCGCGAGCCGGCATGGGCACCACCCTGACCGCGGCGCTGCTGCGCGACGACGAGGTCGCGCTGGGCCACGTCGGCGACAGCCGCGCCTATCTGCTCCGCGGCGACCAGCTCAAGCGCCTCACCAAGGACCATTCCCTCGTCGAGGAGCTGCGCCGCCAGGGACGGCTCACCGAGGAGCAGGCCGAGGAGCACCCGCAGCGCTCGATCATCACCCGCGCCCTGGGGCCCGAGCCGAGCGTGAACGTCGACACCATGACCTTCCCGGCGCGCGACGGCGACGTCTTCCTGCTCTGCAGCGACGGCCTCACCACGATGGTCTCCGACGATCAGATCCGGGACATCCTGGTCAACTCGCGGAGCCTCAGGAGCGCCGTCAACAGGCTCGTCGACGCGGCGAATCGAGGCGGCGGCCGCGACAACATCACGGCCGTCGCCTTCCGGGTGGCGGACGCCGATGCCAAGGAGGTGGAGGAGGGGGCGACCCTGATCTCGCGCACCGCCGAGTCCGCCGGCCTGACCCGGGAGCGCATGCGCGGCGCGACCGATCGCCTCCGAGGGCAGGGCCCAACGCCGAGACCGTCACGACGCAGACGGGCGCTCAAGTGGGCCGCCGTGATCGCCGTGATCGCCGTGATCGCTGGCGTGATCATCGCGGCGGTGCTCTTCGTGCGCTCGATCTATTTCCTCGGCACCGACGACGGGGGGAACGTTGCGGTCTACCGAGGCCTGCCGTACGAGCTGCCGCTCGGGGTGAGCCTCTACTCGAAGCAGTACTCGATCCCGGTTCAGGAGGGGGCGCTCTCGGAGGATCGTCAGCGGGCCGTCACCGGCCACACCCTGCGCAGCCAGGACGACGCCACCAGCCTGGCCACCGACATCCAGCAGCGTCCGACCGAGGGGGTGCCGCAACCCCCTCCGCCCCCGGCGCCGACCAAGAAGCAGCAGAAGAAGAACCCTGGGGGCGCCTCCAAGGGCAAGCAGGCGCAGAAGCGTTGAGCGCGCGTACCCGCGAGCTCTTCGCCCTGATCCCGGTCGCCCTCCTGGTCACGGCCGGGTTCACCGCCGTGCTGATCACCAACTCCGATCAGCTCGGCAACCTGAGCGTGCTCTACGGCGGCTACTTCCTCGCCCTCTGCGTCGCCGTGCACATCATCATCCGGATCAGGCTCCCGGACGCCGACCCGTACCTGTTCCCGCTGGTCGCCCTGCTGGCCGCCTTCGGCATGGTGATGCTCTTCCGCCTCGACGAGGGCCTCGCCCGGGACCAGGCCAACTGGTTCGTCCTCGGCCTGATCCTCTTCTCGGCGACGATCATCTTCCTGCGCGACTACGACGTGCTCGAGCGCTACCGCTACCTGATCGCGCTCGCCGGGATCGTCCTGCTGATCCTTCCGCGCTTCCTGGGCCACGCGACTAACGACGCATTCCTGGCCGTCGACCTCGGGCCGATCACCTTCCAGCCGACCGAGCTGGCGAAGATCTGCATCGTCGTCTTCTTGGCGAGCTACCTGAACGAGAACCGGGAGGTGCTGGTGGTCGGGGCTCGCAACGTCTTCGGGCTCGTCCTGCCCCCGCTCAAGCACCTCGGCCCGCTGCTGGTGGTCTGGGGCGCCGCGATGGTGCTGCTGGTCTTCATCCGCGACCTGGGCAGCTCGGTGATGTTCTTCGGCGCCTTCCTGGCGTTGATCTACGTCGCCACGGGCCGGCTCTCCTTCGTGATCATCGGCCTCCTGCTGTTCGTGGTCGGGGCGTGGTTCTTCGCGCAGACGGCCGCGCACATCCAGGAGCGATTCGACATCTGGCTCGATCCCTTCCAGGACCCGG
This sequence comes from Solirubrobacterales bacterium, assembly GCA_036520315.1. Classification (GTDB taxonomy): domain Bacteria; phylum Actinomycetota; class Thermoleophilia; order Solirubrobacterales; family 70-9; genus DASUPK01. The sequence goes on from DATDJZ010000030.1 coordinate 36,242, forward strand.
GCGGCTCGGGCTATCAGCTCTCGCAGTCGATCTTCGCCCAGGCGGACGGGGGGCTGTTCGGCAGGGGACTGGGCGACTCGCTGGTGCAGCTGCCGGGCTGCAACGGCGACTTCCCCGACCGCTGCGCGATCCTGCCCGCTCCGCACACGGACTTCATCTACGCGGTGATCGTCGATGAGCTCGGCCTCTTCGGAGGCGCGGCTGTGGTCCTGATCTACGCGCTGATCGCCGAGCGGGGCTTCAAGACCGCCATCCTGGCCGAGGACGGCTTCTCGAAGCTGCTGGCCACAGGCCTCACGGCGATCTTCGCCCTGCAGGCCTTCGTGATCATCGGCGGCGTCACCCGGGTGATCCCGCTGACCGGCGTGACGCTGCCCTTCATCAGCTACGGGGGGAGCTCGATCATCGCCAACTTCATCCTGCTCGCCCTGCTCCTGATGATCTCGGACAAGGCCCGCCGGCGGGTGCGGCTCCAGAGCCAGACGAGGATCGGCTGATGAACAGACAGATCATCAAGCTCTTCGGCTTCCTGCTGATTCTCTACGCCCTGCTCTTCGGGTTCACGTCGTACTGGTCGATCTTCGACTCCGATTCGCTGAAGGCCAACCAGGCCAACCGCAGGCCGCTGCTCGAGGAGCAGCAGATCAAGCGCGGCGACATCCTCGCCGCCGACGGCTCCGTGATCGCCCGCTCCCGCCCGGTGGGCGGTGGCGACAACAAGGTTTACGTCCGTCGCTACCCGCAGGGCGCGCTGTTCGGCAACCCGATCGGCTACAGCTTCGTGACGCAGGGCCGCGTGGGCTTCGAGCTCTCCCACAACGACGAGCTGGTCGGCAACGAGACCGAGTTCCTGTCGATCCTCGACGAGCTCAGGGGACACGCCCAGGTTGGCGACAAGGTGCAGTCCTCGCTCGATCCGGCTGCGCAGGAGGCGGCCGTGAACGGGCTCGCGGGCCGTCGCGGCTCGGTCGTGGCGATCGTCCCATCAACTGGCGAGGTCCGGGCGATGGTGAGCATCCCCGAGTACGACCCCAACCAGATCCCGAAGAACTTCGCCGAGCTCAACCGCGATCAGAGCGCCCCGCTCTTCAACCGCGCGACGCAGGCGGGCTATCCGCCGGGCTCGACGATGAAGGTGGTGACGGCGACCGCGGCGCTCGACAGCGGCGAGTTCACGCCGGACTCGGTGCTCAGCGGCCGCTCGCCGCAGGAGATCGACGGCGTGCCGCTGTCGAACTCCGGCGGGGAGCAGTTCGGCGACATCGACATGACCACTGCGCTCACCAACTCGGTCAACACCTGGTGGGCCCAGGCTGGTGAGAAGCTCGGCAAGGACACGATGTTCGAGTACATGGACCGCTTCGGCTTCGACGCCAAGCCGCGCCTCGACTACCCCAGCTTCCAGCTCGCCACCAGCGGGGTCTTCGACGGGAACAAGCTGCTGGGGCCGAGCGATCCAATCGACATCGGCCGCGTCGCGATCGGCCAGGAGCGCCTGCGCGTGACGCCCCTGCAGATGGCGGAGGTCGCGGCGACGGTCGCCAACAACGGCGAGCTGATGGAGCCGCGGCTCTGGTCGAGGGTGATCGATCCCGACGGGCGGGAGACCAAACTCGATCCGGCCCGTCAGAGTCGGGTGATGAGCGAGGACACCGCGGCGGAGCTCAACGAGATGATGCAGAACGTCGTTGCGGAGGGAACCGGGACCGCGGGCGCCGTCTCGGGGATCGACGTCGCCGGCAAGACGGGTACGGCCGAGATCTCGCCGAGCGTCAACGACGCCTGGTTCATCGGCTTCGCGCCGGCCAGCGATCCGCAGATCGCGATCTCCTGCATCGTCGAGCACACCAGCGGCTTCGGCGGACCGACCTGCGGCCCGATCTTCAAGGCGGTCGCCGAGTCGATCCTGCAAGGGGACCCCGGTGGCTGATCAACAGCCGGGCGCTGTCGTCGACGAGCGCTACCGGCTCGACCGCAAGATCGGCACCGGGGGAATGGCCGACGTCTGGCTCGCCGAGGACACCGAGCTCGACCGCAAGGTCGCGATCAAGATCCTGCACGACCGCTTCGCCCAGGACAAGGAGTTCGTGCAGCGCTTCCAGCGCGAGGCTCAGTCCGCAGCCGGGCTCCAGCACCCGAACGTGGTAGGGGTCTTCGATCGCGGGGAGTTCGGCGACACCTACTTCATCGCGATGGAGTATGTCGACGGTCCCTCGATGAAGGATCTCGTCAAGGGCGGGATGAGCCCCAAGGACGCGATCGACTTCACGCGCCAGATCCTGAATGCCGCCCGCTTCGCCCACCGCAAGGGGATCGTCCACCGCGACCTCAAGCCCCAGAACGTCCTGATCGACGACGAGGGGCGCGCCCGGGTGGCGGACTTCGGCATCGCCCGCGCCGGGGAGAACTCGGACATCACCGCCACCGGCTCGGTGATGGGCACGGCTCAGTACATCTCGCCGGAGCAGGCACAGGGCAAGCCGACGACGCCGCGATCGGACATCTACTCGATCGGCGTGATCCTCTACGAGGCGCTCACGGGCCGCGTGCCGTTCCAGGGCGACAGCGCGGTCGCAGTCGCCCTCAAGCAGGTCTCCGAGGCGCCCCGGCGCCCCAGCGCCATCAACCCGGACGTCCCGCCGGCGCTCGACGCGGTGGTGATGCGAGCTCTCGCCAAGGACCCCGACGCCCGCTTCAAGGACGCAGACGCCTTCCTGAAGGCCCTGGACGCGGCCGAGAAGGCCCCGGACACGCCCCGCCCGCAGGACACCGCCGCCTACGCCGCCATCTCTCCGGAGGGCGAGGCGGACCTCCCCGGGGAGGAGGAGCCGTACAACGAGGAGGAGGAGTGGCAGCGGGACCGACGCCGCCGGCGCTGGCGCTGGATCGCCGTGGCCGTGCTCGCCGCGGGCGTGGCGGCGCTGGTCGCCTTCGCCCTGACGCGTCCGTCACACGTGTCCATTCCCGACGTGATCGGGCAGGACGTCGATGCCGCGACGCAGGTCCTGGACAGCAAGGGCTTCGACGTCGCGATCAAGGCCGTCCCCAGCGGGGCGCCACGGAACCAGGTGGTCGAGCAGGACCCGATTCCCACCGACCGCGGCGGCGGCAAGGCCAAGGAGGGCTCGACCGTGACGCTCAGCGTCAGCTCCGGTCCCGCGATCGTCGCGGTGCCGGATGTCGCCGGGCTCAAACTGGCCGATGCCACCGCACGTCTGGAGAAGGCCGGATTCAAGGTGACGACGAGGAACGAGTTCTCCAACACTGTGCCGAAGGGCAGGGCGATCGGCACCGAGCCCGCCGCCGGCACCCAGCTCTCAACCAGCCAGGTCGTCACGATCCTGATCTCCCGCGGCACCAACCAGGTGGAGGTCCCGAGTGTCGTCGGACTCGATGACCAGGCGGCCCTGGCGGCGCTCCAGAATGCGGGCCTCTCCGGAGTCCTCGTGCAGCGGGACTCGACCGAGCCGGAGGGCAAGGTGGTGAACCAGAGCCCCGGGGCCGGAAAGCTCGTCGCCCGCGGCTCGCAGGTGACGATCTTCGCCTCCACCGGCGCGATCACGGTCCCCGACGTCGTCGGGCAGGATCGGAAGGCGGCGGTGACGGCGCTCAAGAAGGCCGGCTTCACCGTCGCAGTGACCGAGGAGAACACCTCCGACCCCGCCGAGATCAACAGGGTGATCTCCGAGTTCCCGCCAGGTGGCTCCCGCGCCCGCCGCGGCGACGCCGTGACGATCTCGGTCGGAGTCTCGTCTCCGCCCACCACCACCACGACCACGCCATGAGGGTCGCCGTGATCGGCGGCGGGATCTCGAGCGAGCACGAGGTTTCGCTGCGCTCGGCCGCCTCCGTCGCTGCGGGACTCCGCGAGGCCGGCCATGAGACGGTCGAGGTGACGATCGAGCGCGAGGGCTCCTGGATCGCCGACGGAGAATCGGTCAGCTTCACCGCCGGGGAGGGCCTGCTCGGCTGCGATGTGGTCTTCCCGGTCCTACACGGTCCCGGTGGGGAGGACGGCAGCGTCCAGGGCCTGCTCGAGGTGCTCGACGTCCCCTACGCGGGCTCCGACGTCGAGTCCTCGGCGATCTGCATGGACAAGCTCGTCTTCAAGGACCTGCTGGCTCGCCGCGGGGTGCCGCAGGTCGACTTCTGCCGCGCGGGGGAGGAGGGCTGGCGGGAAGCCGTCGCCGGGTTCGGCCAGCCGGTCTGGGTGAAGCCGGCCCGCCTCGGCTCCAGCGTCGGGATCGCGCCGGCGTCCGGGACCGAGGAGCTCGACCGGGCGGTCGAGGAGGCGCGCCGCCACGACCCACGCGTGATCGTCGAGGCGCCCGCGCCCGGCAAGGAGGTCGAGTGCTCGCTCCTCGGCAACGAGGACCCGGTGGCGTCGCCGCCGGGCGAGATCGTCACCAAGGCTTCCGATTGGTACGACTACGAGGCGAAGTACGCGGAGGGCGGCATGGAGCTGCTGGTGCCCGCCGGAATCTCGGAGACTGCCGCCGAGCGGGTCCGCGAGCTCGCCCGCCGGGTGTTCACCCTCTGCGGCTGCAGCGGCCTCGCCCGTTGTGACTTCTTCGTGGACGGGGAGGAGGTGCTCGTCAACGAGCTCAACACGATCCCCGGGTTTACCGAGACGAGCGTCTACGGCAAGCTCTTCGAGGCCGACGGCATCGGCTATCCGGAGCTCTGCGACCGGCTGATCAAGCTGGCGGTCGAGCGGTACGAGACCGCTCGCTCGTACAAGTTCTAGGGCCAGGGTTGCCAGGGCGTTGGCACCCGAACCCCGCACGCCGGAGGCGAAGCCGAGGACGTGCTGGTGATGGCGAGCCGGACTACTTGAACAATTGGACGTCCGAGATCTCCATCTGGTAGCGGCTCGGGTCGTCCTGGGCCTGCGGCATCTTCGTGATCCAGATCAGGAAGGAGTTGGCGGGCTTGCCGGGCAGCGTCACGCCCTCGCGGTCACCGCCGTCGCTGATGTTCGCCACCGGCCGCCCCCAGCCGCTGAGGTCGCTGGGGGCTGAGCCGTTGACCTCGTAGATCTCGGCGTCGTACCCCGGCGTCAGGGCCCGGATCGTCATCGACTTCGCTCCGACCACGCTGCCCGCATCGATCGCCAGACCCACGCCGTCCTTGAGGCCGCCGAAGTCCGGCGTGTCGTAGTGCTCACTCGACCAGGCGGTGCCTGTGGGATTGCCGTCGACGGCCTGTTCCTGGGTCCCGGTCTCCTGCCCGTCGCCCTCCGGATCGAACTCGCTGGCGGCATCGATCGATAGGCGCACCTCCGATGTTGAGGGGCCGCTGGGGGCCTGATCGTCGCTGAAGTCCAACCTGCTGGCGAAGATCACCGCCGCCGCGGCCAGCGCGAGCACGACGATCGCAACGGCGATCCCCGGCCCCGAGATCCGCCGCCGGCGGCCGAGCCGCCGCCGGTCGGAGGGCACCGAGTCGAGCACGCTGGTCGCCTCGCCGCTGGTCCCGCCCCGACGCGCCGCCTCGACCTCGAGGGTTTGCTCGAGGTCGCGGACCATCTCCGCGACGGTGCCGTAGCGGTCGCGCGGGTCCTTGGTGGTGGCCCGATCGACGACCGAAGCGACCGCGGCCGAGACCTCCGGGCGCTTCGCCTGCACGTCGGGCATCGGCTCGTTGACGTGCTTCATCGCGACACCGACCTGGGTCTCGGCGCGGAAGGGGACATCCCCGGTGAGCATCTCGTAGAGCACCACGCCGAGCGAGTAGACGTCGGAGCGCTCGTCGACGTCCTCGCCCATCGCCTGCTCCGGCGAGACGTAGTCGGTGGTGCCGAGGACGCGGCCGGTAGCGGTCATCCCCTGCTGCTCCAGGGAGCGGGCGATGCCGAAGTCCGTGACCTTGGCGCGGCCGTCTGGGTCGATGAGCACGTTCTGGGGCTTGACGTCGCGGTGGACGAGCTTGCGTGCGTGGGCGGCCGTCAGGCCGCGCCCGATCTCGATCGCGTAGGCGACGGCCTCGTCCACCGGCAGGCGGCCTTCCTCCTGGAGTCGCCGCTTCAGGGTCCGGCCCTCGATGTACTCGAAGACGATGTAGGGGCGGCCGTCGTCCTCGCCGGCATCGATCACTCCGACCAGGTTGGGATGGGAGAGGCGCGCCGCCGCCCTCGCCTCCCGGCGAAAGCGCTCGAGCTGGTCCGCCTCCTCGGAGATCTCTCGATGGAGGAGCTTGACGGCGACCGGCCGGTCCAGCACCTGGTCCGTCGCGAGGTAGACGGTGGACATCCCGCCTGAGCCCAGCTTCGATTCGAGCCGGTACCGGCCCGAGAGTACTGTCGAGCTCAAGCGTTCCAAGGCTTCCCTTCGTCCATCGGCTGTATTTTCGCCCGCGGTCGAGGCTGAGGCTGCCAGGGCCCGACCGGAATGATGACTGTCCAGGTCCGCTTCTACACCGATCCCGCCTGTCCCTGGTCCTGGGCCGCCGAGCCCGCGATCCGAAGGATGATGTGGGAGCTCGAGGGAGAGCTCGAGTTCGTCTGGGTGATGGGCGGGCTTGCCCGCAGCTACGAGCACGCGAATCTCCTCGAGGTCGTCTCCCAGTGGCTCGAGGATGCGGCCGCCGGCGGGATGCCGTGCGACCCCAGGATCTGGACAGAGAACCCCCTCGACTCGACCTACCCCGCCTGCCAGGCGGTCAAGGCGGCCGCCGAGCAGGGCTGGGAGCCGGGCTACCGCTACCTGCGGACACTGAGGGAGGGGATCATGTTCGAGCGTCGCAAGCTGGACCACGCCGAATCGCTGATCGCCGCCGCGGGACGCGCCGGGATCGATCGCCGTCGCTTCGAGGTCGACTTGCGCTCGCACGCCATCACGGAGGCCTTTGGCGCCGATCTGGATGAGGTCCGCGACCCCCCTCGGGAGGCCCGGGAGGGGGACGCCATTCATCGCAGCAGCAAGGGCAGGGAGCGGATCAGCCTCCCTTCCGCTCTGCTGATCGGCGAGGACGGCAGCCGCCACGGTGTCTGGGGCGGCGATTCCGTCGATCCGGCGAAACTGCGCGAGGCGGCGCTCGCCGCCGGTGCGAAGCAGGTGAACGACGGTGGGCTCGAGCCCCTCGAGGCGATCGGCCGCTTCGGTCGCTGCGCGACGAGGGAGCTCGAGGTCCTGGCCGACCGCCCGGCGCCGGTCATGCAGGCCGAGCTCTGGGAGCTGGCGCGCGACTGGAAGCTGAAGCCGGTCCCGGCGCTGACCGGGACGGTCTGGGAGCGGGCCTAGGCCCTGACGACGCTTCCGGCGTCTGGAGTCGCCCGACCGATTCTCCTCGCGTCCGGGTAGCGGGGGCGCAGCCGCTGGAGGGCGGCATCCTCATCGCCGGCCGCCACGAGCACGCAGAACCCGCAGCCTAGGTTGAAGACCTCGTGCATCTCCTCGTCGCTCACCTCAGCGAGCTCCTGGATCAGATTGAAGACCTGGGGGACCGGCAGGGGGTCGTCGATCTCATAGCCCACCTCGGCCTCCAGCCGAAGCAGGTTGCCGAGGCCGCCAGAGGTGATGTGGGCGAGGCCGCGGACGTCGATCTCGGAGCGCAGCAGCTCGACGATCGGCTTGACGTAGATCTCGGTCGGCTCGAGCAGGACGTCGCCGAGCGGGAGCCCGAGACGGTCGTCGTCCAAGGGGATCTCGGCGAGCGCCGAGCGGGCAAGGGTGTAGCCGTTCGAGTGGAGCCCGGAGGAGGGCAGGCCGATCACCGGGTCGCCCGGCTCGATCGCGGCCCCGGTGACCAGCGAGTCGAGCGCGACGGTCCCGAAGCAGGCCCCCGCCAGGTCGAGGCCATGGACGATCTCCCCGAGCTGGGCGAGCTCGCCGCCGACGATCTCGATGCCGGCGAGCTCGGCGCCGCGAGCAAGGCCCGCCCCGATGGCGCCGGCGACCTCCGGATCGGCGCGGTCGACGGCCACGTAGTCGACCATTGCCAACGGTTCGGCACCGACGCAGACGACGTCGTTGACGTTCATGGCGACGCAGTCGATGCCGACGGTGTCCCAGCGCCCGAGCTGCTCCGCGAGAACCAGCTTCGTCCCGACGCCGTCGGTGCTCAGGGCGATGCCGGTCCGCTCGTCGAGGCGGACGACGTTCGCGTAGTGGCCGTGGGCGAGCACCTGGCGGCTCTCGGAGGGCGCCGCCGCGGCCAGAGCGGAGACGAGGGACTTGACCGCGGCGTCGGCATCCCCCTGGCTGACGCCGGCTCGCGCGTACGCGTCCTCGCTCACGGCGATTCCGGTCGCGTGGGGGACTCGGGAGCGGTTCCCGACCCGGAGGCGGACGCCCACGTGGGCGCACCGTTCCCGGAGGCGACGGGTCGGCCATCGCCGGAGATGATGCTCTCCGGCTGGCCGAAGCCGCGAAGGTCGGCGCGACGCCTGCGTGACCGGTGCCAGAGCCGCCCGAGAACCAGGCCCGCCAGGCCGGCGCGGTAGGCGGCGTAGGGCCAGAGCGCGCTGTCGCGCTCGACTACCCGGATCAGGGCCTGAGAGGCGAGCGTCGATGCGAACGACGCCGCCGTGCCCGCGGCGAATGCTGCGCGCTGATCCCGCGGCAATCCGCGTCGCCTCAGCCGGGCACCCTTGAGCGCCGCCGCCCCGACGATCACCGGAAGGGCGACGGTCCGGGACAGCATGTTGGCGTGCTGGCGGCTGAAGCCCCGCCAGCGGGCGACGCTCAGTGTGGCGCCGTTGCGCGAGATGCCCGGGGCGAGCGCGGCCGCCTGGGCGAAGCCGAGGGCGAGCCCGTCGGCGGCGGTGGCGTGACCGCGATCCCGGCTCTGAGTCGTGCGATCGGCGGCGACCATGGCCCCCGCGCCGGCAAGAAGACCGGCGGCCGTTGGGACCGGTCCGCCCAGGCGGCGCTCGATCAGGCGCTCGAAGAGGAGGCCGAAGACAGCCGCCGGCAGGAAGGAGAGGCCGAGCACCGCAGCCTTCCGCCGGTCGAAGGAGCGGAGCTCCTCCGCGATCACCTGCCGCTGGCCGACGAGCAGCGCCGCTGCCGCGCCGGCGTGCAGTGCGACGCCGAAGGTCTTCTCCAGCTCCGCGTCGCCGTCCTCGCGCTTCCAGCCAAGGAACCAGGAGGCGAGTGTGAGATGCGCGGAGCTGGAGACCGGCAGGAGCTCGGTCGGTCCCTGGACCGCGCCGAGGACGATCGCCCTCGATGTGTTCATCGCGAAACGGGTTGCTCCTCCGACGCATCACGGGTCGCGCTGGCGCGCGCCCTCGCATCAGCGGAGCCCTCTCGCACATCGGAAGCGGGCTCCACCCGGCCTCGTCTGCGTCTCCATAGCGCGTACACGATCACCGCCGCAATCGCGGCGAGCACCGCGTAGTCGAGGTAGTGCAGCCGGTCCTTCCAGTCATCCCACTTGCTGCCCACTTCCCTCCCGAGCAGGCCCAGGGCGAAGACCCACGGTATGCAGCCCAGGAGGGTCAACCAGGTGAAGCGCCAGAACGGCATCCTCGCGACCCCCGCCGGGAGCGAGATGAAGGTCCGGATGACCGGCAGCATCCGCGAGAAGAAGACGGTCGCGTCGCCATGGCGCTTGAACCAGCTATCGGCCCAGTCGAGGTAGCGGCGATTCGTGTGGAAGATCCGATGGCGCTCGACCAGCTCCAGGCGGCCGTAGTAGCCGATTGCGTACGCGATCCATGAGCCCACCAGGTTGCCGAGGACGCCGGCGGCAACGATCCCGAACAGGGTGAGCGTGCCGTCCTCGACCTTGAATCCGGCGAAGAGCATCGTCGCCTCACTCGGGATCGGGATCAGGGCGCTCTCGAGCGTCATCAGCACGAAGACGCCCGCGTACCCCGCGTCGCCGATCAGGTCGGTGGCGAAATCGACCAGCTTGTCGGTCACCGCGCCGGTGAGGATCACGAGCCCCGTCACAGGGGCGGCATGGTAGGCCCTGTGCCCTGGCACGGGCTTGCGCGCCCAAAAGTCCCCTTAGCGCCCACTAGACTCGCTGCGGCGTGGATCGGCTCAAGCATCCCGTCTGGCGTCATCGACTGATCCAGATCGCCGCCGACGCAGTCCTCGTCGCCGCGGCCTACTACCTGGCCTTCAGGTTGCGCTTCCTCGATGCCTCGGGAGGGATCCCGGAGCGCTACGACCACATGGTCGCCAACTCGATCGGATTCGTCGTCGTCGGCCAGCTGATCGTCTTCTACATCTCCGGCCTCTACGAGAAGTGGTGGCGCTACTTCCGCCTGCCGGACATGATCGCGATCCTCCGCGCCTGCGCGATCTCGACGGCGATCCTGGCGATCACCTTCCTGCTCCTGAAGCCGTTCGACGACCAGATCCCGCGGTCGGTCATCGTCTCGAACTTCCTGCTCACGGTCTTCCTCATCGGCGGCGCCCGGCTCCTCGCGAGGATGATCCTGGTGGAGCGGCTCGCCCGCCGCGACGTCCGCGGCGCGCGGCGGGTGCTCGTGATCGGCGCGGGCTCGGGCGGGCAGATGGTCGCTCGTGAGCTGCAGCTCAATCCCAACCTCGGGGCAAAGGCGATCGGGTTCCTCGATGACGATCCGCGCAAGCGCGGGATGCGTCTCCACGGCATCAACGTTCTCGGTACGACGGAGGGGGTCGGGGAGATCCTCGACGAGCTCGATCCCGACGAGGTGATCATCGCGATCCCCTCGGCCCCCGGAGTGCTGCGGGGCCGGGTCGTCACCGCCTGCCGGGAGCGCGACGTGCCCGTGCGCACGCTACCGACCGTCTTCGAGCTGCTCCGCGGCGGCGTGCAGCTCACCAGACAGCTGCGCGAGGTCCAGGTGGAGGACGTGCTGGGGCGCGAGCCGGTGAAGATGGAGCTCGACCGGGTCGGCGCCTACATGCAGGACAAGGTCGTGCTCGTGACCGGCGCCGGCGGCTCGATCGGGGCTGAGCTGGTCCGCCAGATCGCCCGGGTGCGCCCGCGGCTGCTGGTCATCCTTGACCACGCCGAGGACAACCTCTTCCGGATCGACCGCGAGATGATCGAGGAGCGTCACTTCACCCGGATCGAGTCGGTGCTCGCCGACTGCAAGGAGCCCGAGCGGATGCTCGAGGTGATGCAGCGATTCAAGCCGGTCGTGGTCTTCCACGCAGCCGCCTACAAGCACGTGCCGCTGATGGAGGCCAACCCGCTCGAGGCGATCCGCAACAACGCGATCGCGACGCAGGTGACCGCCGAGACCGCGGTCGCCTCGGGATGCGAGCGGTTCGTGCTCGTCTCGACCGACAAGGCGGTCAACCCGCGGACGGTGATGGGGGCCTCGAAGGCGGTGGCGGAGTGGATCGTCGAGGCGGCCGGCCGAAAGCATCCCCAGACGCGCTTCGTCACCGTGCGCTTCGGCAACGTCCTAGCCTCCTCGGGCAGCGTGGTGCCGATCTTCCGCAGCCAGATCGAGCGCGGGGGCCCGGTCACGGTCACCGATCCGGAGATGAGCCGCTACTTCATGACCATCCCGGAGGCGGTCCAGCTGGTGATCCGCTCGGGCGACCTGGGCGGCGCCAGCGGTGAGGTCTTCGTGCTCGAGATGGGCGAGCCCGTGAAGATCGTCGATCTCGCCCACAACATGATCCGCTTGGCCGGCTACGAGCCGGAGGTGGACATCGCGATTGAGTTCGTCGGCGCGCGGCCCGGCGAGAAGCTTCATGAGGAGCTCTTCAACTCCGATGAGCGCCCCCAGCCGACCGCGGCGGACCGGATCGTCCGCGCCGTTCGCAACGCGCCACGGGATCCGGAGTGGGTGAATGCAACGATCAGCCGGCTCGAGTCCCTGGTCAGCTCCGGCGACGAGGCCGACCTCGCCGTTCAGACCGTCGAGCTGGTCATGCAGCGCCGCGCCGCTGCGCTGCCGGTCGACGACGTGACGGCTTAGGCAAACGGCTTCGCCATCAAACGGGTTGCTCCTCGCTTCGCCTCAGAGCACCCTCGCCTAACATCCCGCGCCCCGGATGAGCAGCCTTCTCAAGGACGTCGGCGCCGTTGCGGGCCTCGCCTCCTTCCTGGGGCTGGCCCTCGTTGCCCTGCTCTATTTCGCTCAGGCGCGGGACATTCGCCGCCTGCGAGAGAACGCGAGCTTCCTCGTCGAGGCCGGCTCGGAAGACGGCGAGACGGTCACGCCGGCCGAGCGAACCGCGACCGCCGTAGCCGCCAGGAAGCCCGAGGAGGCTGCCGCCGCGGCCGCCGCGACGGCCCCGAACGACTCCGAGGCCTTCAGGAGAGCCGAGCTGGCCCGCCAGGCGGCCGAGCGCCGGAAGCGCTTCGAGCAGCGCCGCCGCCGCCCCTCGAACGGCCGAGAGCGTCCCGCTTGGCTCTCCGACTCGAAGGCGATCGCCGCGGTCGTCCTGATCGGGGTGATCGTGGTCGCGGGCGCCGCCTACGGCGTCACCCGGATCGTCGGCGGTGGGTCCGAGTCCGATGCGCCGGCCGCCGGGACGAACAAGGGGCCCTGCCCGCCCGGGCAGACCAGGGTCGCCGTGCTCAACGGGACCCCGACCCCCGGCCTGGCGGCGACCTTCGCCGCTCCGCTGAAGCAGGAGGGCTACAAGACGACACCGGTCGGCAACACGGACTCACCCTTCAGCACCAGCGTGGTCATGTTCGACCCGCAGCAGGGGAAGGAGTGCGCGGGCGTGATCTCGGAGATCGTCGGCATCCCCAAGCAGCAGCCGATGGACAATGAGGTCCGCGTCGCCTCGGAGGGGGATCCGGTCGCCGTGGTCCTGGGAGACGACAAGGCCGGCTCGAGTGGGGCCAGCACGACCGGCTCGGGAATCTGAGCAAGCTCAGCCGATCGGTCGCCCTGATCTCCGCTGTGACGGTGGCTCTGCTGCTCGCCGGCACGGCGACGGCGATCGTCGTCACGCAGCACCTCCGTGACCAGGGCCCGGTCGCCAGCTCGATCTACTGGAAGATCCGCCCAGGCCCCCGCTACCGAGTCTGCTTCCTCACCTCGCGCGACGACCAGGTCAGGGTGTCGGTGGTCGACTTCTCGGACCGCCCGATCCGGATCCTGGCCGACAGCGAGCTGCAGGGCGGCGATGACCCGCACTGCTTCGACTGGGATGGAAAGACCTCGTCCGGTCAGCCCGCGCCGCCGGGCCCGTATCACCTCCAGCTGAGCCTGGAGCGCAATGACCGGACGGCGGTCTCAGGCGAGCACGTGACGATCCGGACCGGGGAGCTCAACCGTGAGTGAGGCACTGGAGGTCGCCGGCTGTCTCGCGGCCGCGGCGGCGGTGTCGGTCTCCTTACTCGCCTCGGACGCCCGCCTGAGGGCGACGGGCATCTTGGTCGCGGCCGGCCTGGCCCTCGCTCTGATCGGTGGTCAGGGCTGGGATGACATCCAGAACCTCAGGGACCACCAGATCGCCTTCGCCGGGGTCATCGTCGCCAGCATCGTGATGTTGTCCGTCGGCGCGGCGGCGATGTTGCGCTGGCCCATCCTGCTCCCGCTGTTGCTGATCGCCGCGCTGCCGTTCCGGGTTCGCCTGCACGTGGCTGGCGGCGAAGCGGTGAACCTCCTGGTGCCCCTCTATGTGGTGATCGGCTCCGGGGTGTTGGCGACACTCGTGGCCACGTTTCGCGGCCAGACCAGGCTCCGCTTGCTGCCCAAGCCGCTTGTGCTGGCGCTGGTCGTGGTGGTCTGCCTGTACTCGCTGCAGACCATCTACTCACCCGACGTCGCCTTCGCGGCTCGCAACGTCGGCTTCTTCCTGATCCCCTTCGCGATCCTCTTTTCCCTGCTCGCGGAGGCGACCTGGGACCGCCGCCTTCTGAAGCTCGCCCTCCTGGTCCTGCTCGTGGAGGGACTGATCTTCGCCCTGATCGGGATCGGGCAGTTCACCCAGGAGCACATCTTCTGGAACGACAAGCTCGAGGCCTCGAATGATTTCCACTTCTACTTCCGGGTCAATTCGCTCTTCTGGGACCCAAACATCTACGGCCGTTATCTCGTCCTCTCGATCCTGCTCGCCACGACGACGCTGCTCTGGGCGGCCGACCGGATCAGTGCCTTGGCTCTCGCCGGAGTGGTGGCGATCGCCTTCGCCGGCCTTCTCTTCGCCTTCTCGCAGACGAGCTTCATAGCCCTGTTCGCCGGGTTGATCGTCCTGGCCGCCCTGCGCTGGAGCTTTCGCTGGACCGCGATTGCGACCTTGATCGTGATCGTCGTCGCCGGAGCTGGCCTCGTCGTCCGAACCTCGTCCAGCGACTCGACCTCGATCAACACCGAGGGGCATGGGACCTTGGTCTCGGGCGGCCTGAAGCTCGCTCGCCATCGGCCGTTCTACGGCTACGGCTCGGCGTCCTTCTCCAAGGAATTCGCTCGCGAGGAGAACGTCCCGCCGGGCGACACGACGATCTCTCACAGCGAGCCCGTCACCGTCGCCGCCGAGCAGGGGGCGATCGGGGTGCTCGCATATCTTGCCCTCCTCGCCGCCGCCCTCTGGGCCATGGTCGATGGGATGCGCGGGATGGCTCCGGGATTGGGCGCACCGTTCAGATCGCTCGCGGAAGGGGACCGCGTCGAGCTCACTCCCGCGAGGATCGGGATCGTCGCAGCCTTCTGCGCACTGCTCGTCCACACGATCGGCTACGCGGCGTACCTGGCCGACCCGCTCACCTGGGCGCTGCTCGCCGCCGGGGGCGTGCTCGCAGCAGAGGTCGGCGCCGGCGAGTGGCCGCGGCGTGACGCCTCGACCGAGGCGGAATCCGCGGCGGCTCCTACAGTCGCCTGATCCGATGACCGGATACCTCCGCCGCCTGGCGACGACCGGTGCCGCATACACGGCATCGAGCGTGATCTCGAAGCTGATCGCGGTCGCCCTGCTGCCGCTCTACACGCGGTACCTGACCCCGGCCGATTACGGCGCCGCCGAGGTTCTGGTCACGGGCGTGATCGCGGCCAGCATCGTAATCCGGCTGGGGATCATCGAGGCCCTGCTGCGCTTCTACTACCAGGGAGGGGAGGAGCCGGCCCAGGTCGTCAAGACCGCGTTCGCCTCGCTGCTCTGGACGACGACGATCGGCCTGCTGGTGGCCCTTCCGCTGGCTGAACCGATCTCGAGGCTCCTACTCGACCACTCCGACCCGGCGCTGATGCGGATCGCGATCTTCGGCCTCTGGGTGTTCACGATGTTCGAGTTCCTCACGGCGCTCTACCGGATCGACGAGCGGGCCAGGGCCTACTTCGCCTTCACGGTCGCCAACGTGCTGGTGACGATCCCGGTCACCGTCTGGCTGGTCGTGGGGGAGGACAAGGGCGCCAGCGGCCTGCTCTTGGGCCAGTACGGCACCGGGGCGGTCTTCCTCGCCGGGCTGGTGATCTCGCAGCGTCACCGCCTTGCCCTGATTCCGGACTGGGGTCTCTGGCGCCGGATGCTGCGCTGGGGGCTGCCGACGATGCCCGCCGAGCTCTCGCTCTACTCCCTCAACTTCATCGACCGGGTGCTGATCGTCCGCCTGGTCGGGCTCGGCGACGCCGGCCTTTACAGCCTCTCGGTGAAGTTCGCGCAGGCGGTCAACGTGCTGGTCAAGGGCTTCCAGCTCGCCTGGCCCCCGCTCGCCTACTCGATCACTGACGACGACGAGGCGCGGCGCGCCTACGCCGTGATCGTCACCTGGTTCGTCTCGGTTACGACCTTCGTCGTCGCGGGGATGTGGCTGCTCTCCCGCTGGATCGTGCGCGCGCTGGCCGCCCCGGAGTTCTTCGACTCGTACAAGACGATCGGCCTCGTCTCGACCGGCGTGATGCTCTACGCGCTCTACCTCGTCCTGGTGATCATCCTGGGACGCACCGGGCGAACTGAGTTCAACTTCCCCGCCACCGGCGCGGGAACGCTGGTGAACATCGGACTCAACCTGGCGTTGCTTCCCTCGCTCGGGATCGTCGGGGCGGGGATCTCCCTAGTCGCCTCCTACGCCGTGGTGCTGCTGCTGATGTACGTCTTCACGCAGCGGCTCTTCAAGGTGCCGTACGAGTGGCTGCGGCTCGGCCAGGCCACCGGGCTCGCGACCGTGCTGGTGCTCGCCGGCGAGCTCTTGCTGCCCACCTCGGGCATCGGCGGCCTGGCCGGCCGTACCGCCCTCTGGCTCGCCTATCCGCTGCTCCTCTGGTGGACTGGCTTCCTGAACGAGGAGGAGCGGCAGGCGGCGGGCCGGGTCCTCCGACCCTCCTACGTGCGGGCCTCGCTCCGCCGTCTTCGGGAGGCGCCGCCCGAGGAGCCGTCGCCGGAGGAAAGGCACGAGGGTCGCGGTCCGCGCCTGACCCGCGAGACGCTCGAGGCCGAGCAACGGGATGAAGACGCGATCCGGTAGGGCGGCCCGCAGCCCCGGCGCGGCCCAATCGGGGCCTCCGGAGGCGGTTTCGCATCAGGGGGTGGCTGCCCGCTCCAGGATCTCCGCCATGCGCGCGGCCTGCCGCTTCACGTCGTGCTCGGCAGCGGCCAGGCGCGCGGCCGGGTTGGGCGATGGCTTGCTTGCCGCCAGCTCCATGGCGTGCGGGAGGGCCGCGGGATCCTGTGGGTCCACCAGGACGCCCGCCTCGGGGGTGACGAACTCCGGGGGCCCGCCGTTGCTGGTGGCGATCACGGTGCGCTCCATCGCCATCCCTTCGAGGGTCGCCTGCCCGAACGGCTCGATCAGCGAGGGCTGACAGAGCACGTCGCAGGCGGCGATCCAGTCCGGCACCTCCGACTGCGGGACGCGTCCCATCAGGGCGACGTTGGGTCTCCCCTCGAGCTCCGGGCGCAGGGGGCCGTCTCCGACGAATGCGAGGCGCCCTCGCCCAAGTGAGGCGAAGGCCTCGGCCAGGCGGACCACGTTCTTGCGCTCGATCAGCGAGCCGACGCAGAGGAAGGCGGGCCCGTCGCCATCCCAGCCCAGCTCGCGGCGCGCGTCGGCGGCGGAGCGGGGGGAGAACGCATCCAGGTCCACCCCGCAGTCCGCGACTTCGATCTTCGGTGCCGCTTCAGGGATCTTCTCCGTCAGCTGACCGGCGAGCCAGTGTGAGTTTGCGATCAAGGCGGAGGAGCGATTCAGGACCCAGCGGGTGGCGGCGGTGACTCCCCGAATCCGGCCGACGTTGGCGACGTCCTGGCCATGGGCCATCACGACCAGGGGCGCCCCGGCGGCGCGCGCAGCGAGGGCGCCGGCGGCTCCTGCGGGGAACAGGAAGTGAGCGAAGACGACGTCGGGACGGAATTCCTTCGCCGCCGCCCGAGCCTTGCGAACCAAGGTCAGGTACTCGGTCGGTGGCCCGCCCCGGCGGCTGATCGAGGCGACCTCCACCTCGTGTCCCAGGCTCTCGATCGCCCGCGTCAGGGGTACCAGGAAGCTGCCCAGGTCCGGGTGCTCCGGGCTGGGCCACATCTGCGTGACCTCGAGGATCCGCATGCCTACGAGCCTATGGCGCGGTTGTAGTCGTCGGCCGCCTCGCGGATGCCGTCGCCGTGGCCCGGCAGCAGAGCCTGGCGCGCGTGCAGCCAGTAGCGGCGCGGCGAGTGGCCGGGCAGGACGAGGGCGGCTAGAGCGCGCAGGGCGTAGGGCCAGGCGAGCAGCGGCCGAAGCAGCGCCGCCCGAGCGCGGCCCAGGTGCTTGCGCAGGTAGCGGTCCCGGCCGCGGTGGTACTCGACGATCCGGCGCTCGGCTCCGGCCGCGTCCTGCGCCATCTGGTCGTGGTG
The DNA here is from genome assembly GCA_036520315.1 of Solirubrobacterales bacterium. Lineage (GTDB taxonomy): Bacteria > Actinomycetota > Thermoleophilia > Solirubrobacterales > 70-9 > DASUPK01. Next base: position 53,926 of record DATDJZ010000030.1, read on the forward strand.
GATCGCCCGCGCCGAGGGCACGTAGAGGATGCGCCAGCCGGCGTCGGTGAGGCGCGTGCAGAAGTCGGTCTCGTCGGAGTAGACGAAGAAGTCGGGATCGAAGCCGCCGACCTCGAGCGCCGCCTCGCGCCGGACGAGCATGGCGCTCGACTGCACCCATCCGACGGGACGGGTCCCCTCGCCGCCGCTCTCGACGGTGAACCGGCGATGCAGGAAGAGGGCGCCCGCGAGCGCGGTCTCGGCGCTTGGCAGCCGCCAGGCGCAGGGCACCGGGCGGCCCTCGGGGGAAAGCAGCTGCGCTCCGGCGACCGCCGCACGCTTGTCCGCGCGCAGTGCCCCGACCAGGGCGGGAACGGCGCCGGGCCGAAGCTCGGAGTCCTCGTTGAGCAGCAGGCAGAACTCGCCGCGAGCTGCCTCGATCAGGCGGCTGTCGTTGGCTGCCTTGCCCTCACGTCGGTCGAGCGGGATCAGCCTGATCTCGTGGTCCAGAGCCCTGACCGCGTCCGCGGAGCCGTCGTCGGAGGCGTTGTCGAGCACCAGCACCTCGTACTCCAGATCGGGCGGCGCGGTGCGCTCGATCGCCTCCAGACAGGCGAGCAGAAACTCTCGCCCGTTCGTGTTGACCACGCAGTAGGAGAGCAGCACGGCGAGAATGCTCGCCCATGCGCGTCCAACTCGTCGATCCGGCGGCCTACACGCCGCCCTATGACCACGCCCTGGCAGGCGCCCTCGCCCGTGCGGGAGCCGAGGTCGAGCTGGTCACCTCCCGCTTCTCCTACGGCCCGGTGCCACAGGAGCGGGGTTATCGGGTGCGAGAGCTCTTCTATCGGCGCTCGTCACGGGAAGGCATCGGTCCGCGCCGTCGCCGCCTGCTGCGCGCGGCTGAACACGTCCCGGACATGCTCCGCTACCGCCGCGTCGCCGCGGCAGCCGATCTCGTCCACTACATGTGGCTTCCCATCCCGGCCCTGGACCGCCGCCTGCTCGCGCGCAAGCGCCCGCGGATCTACACGATGCACTGGCGGCTGCCCGAGGCCGGGACCCGGATCGCCCGCACCCTGACCCGTCTCCTGGCGGAGATGGACGCGGTGGTGGTCCACTCAGAGCACGGAGCGAAGCGCCTCGAGCGCGACTTCGCCGTTCCGCAGGAGAGGCTGCGGGTGATCCCGCACGGCGCCTTCGACTACCTGACCCGCCAGGAGGACGAAGAGCCGCTGCCCGCCGAGCTCCGCGAGGTCACCGGGCCGGTGATCCTGGCGTTCGGCCTGGTCCGCCCCTACAAGGGAACCGACGTCCTGCTCGAGGCCTTCAGAAGGCTGGAGGGCGCCGAGCTCTGGGTGGTCGGCATGCCGCGGATGCCGATGGACGAGCTCCGCGAGCTGGCCCGGCAGGCCCGGAGCACGGTCCGCTTCGTCGACCGCTTCATAACCGATCCGCAGATCCCCGCATTCATGCGCCGTGCCGACGTGGCCGTGCTGCCCTACCGGAACATCGAGCAATCGGGAGTCCTCTACACGGCGCTGGCGTTCGGCCGGCCGCTGGTGCTGAGCGCGGTCGGCGGCTTCCCGGAGATCGCCGAGCAGGGAGCGGCTCGGCTGGTGCCGCCCGAGGATCCCAAAGCCCTCGCTGAGAGCCTGCGTGAGCTGCTCGCCGACCGCTCCGCCCGAGACTCACTCGCGGACGCCGCGACGAAGGCGGCCGCGACGACCTACTCCTGGGAGCGGATCGGTGAGCAGACGATGGCCCTCTATCGCGATCTGCTCGGTCAGCGGAAATGACTGCGGTCAGCCGATAATCCCCCGCTATGGCACTCGAAATCGTCTTCTGGGTGGCCGTGGGCCTGATCGTCTACGCCCACCTGGGCTACCCGCTCCTGCTCCGCGCGCTGGTCGCGTTGTTCGGCGAGCGTGATGCGAGGGTGCGCGACAGCGCAGATGCGAGGGCGCGCGACAGCGCGACCCGTGAGATGGCGAAGCCGGATGACGTTCTCCCCCGGGTCAGCCTGATCGTCCCGGCGCGTGACGAGGAGATCGTCATCGAGCGCAAGCTCGCCAACGTCCGGGAGCTCGACTACCCGCCCGGGCAGCTCGAGGTGATCGTGGCCTCCGATGGCTCCTCCGACCGCACCGCCGAACTGGCGCGCGCGGCGGGCGCCGATCGGGTCCTCGAGCTCCCCCGCGGGGGCAAGGTCGGCGCTCTGAACGCGTCCGTCCGTGGTGCGACGGGCGAGATCCTCGCCTTTTCCGACGCCAACAGCTACTGGCGGCCGGATGCATTGCGCCGCCTCGTGGATCGCTTTGGCGACGAGCGAGTCGGCTACGCCTGCGGTCAGGTGCGATTCGAGGGCGGTGAGGGCGGCAACCAGGAGGGGCTCTACTGGCGCTACGAGATGGCCGTCCGCTCGCTGGAGACCAGGCTCGCCGGGATCACGGCCGGGAACGGCGGCATCTACGCGGTCAGGCGTGAGGCCTACATCGAGCTCGACCCGAGCCGGGGCCAGGACATCGGCTTCCCCTTCGAGCTCACCAAGCGGGGCTGGCGCGCCGTCTACGAGCCGGCCGCGGTCGCCGAGGAGATGATGGCGCCGACCGTCGAGGGGGAGTTCAAGCGCAAGCGGCGGATGATGTGGGGGCTCTGGGATGTGATGCTCCGCTGGGGGATGCTCAGCCCGCGCGGCTACGGACCCGCCTACGCCCTGGAGATCTACTCGCACCGCCTGCTCCGCTACCTGACCCCCTGGCTGCACCTGATCGCGCTCGCGGTGAACATCCCGCTGCTCTCGCACGGCTGGGTCTACGTCGTCACGATGGCGCTGCAGCTCGCCCTGCTGGCGAGCGCGGCCCTCGGGCGATTCATCCCCATCCTGCCTCTCCGGATCGCCTACTACTACGTAACCGTGACCGCCTCGATCGCAGTCGGGCTCTGGGACCGCCTCCGTGCCGGCGCGGTCCCCATCGGCTGGGAGAAGGTGGAGGGCACCCGATGACTCGGAGCGACGGCAAGGTGCCGACCGCGGCCCAGCAGCGCCTCGACGTGCCGGAGCCCCCGGTCCGCCCTCGCAAGGGGCTGCCCAGGGCAGTCGACCTGGCGATCGCCGCAGTCGGCCTGCTGCTCCTCTCCCCGCTGCTGCTCGCAGCCGGAATCGCCATCCGCCTGGAGTCGCGGGGGCCGGTCTTCTACCGCCAGCGACGAGTCGGCAAAGACGGCCTGATCTTCGAGCTCTACAAGCTCCGCACCATGCGCCAGGGGGCGGACCCGGTCGGCGTCGGCACCGCGGTGACGGCCGATGACCCGCGTGTGACCCGCGTCGGGCAGCTTCTCCGCCGCTACTCGCTCGACGAGCTGCCCAACCTGATCAACGTCGTGCGCGGCGAGATGCGGATCGTCGGCCCGCGCGCCACCCTGCCCGCCCAGGTCGAGCTCTACACCCCCCGCCAGCTTCGCCGCCTCGATCTGCGCCCCGGCGTCACCGGCTGGGCCCAGATCCACGGGCGGGCGGGGATCCCGTGGGAGGAACGGATCGAGCTCGACGTCTGGTACGTCGAGCACCGCTCCCTCTGGCTCGACCTGAGGATCCTCGCCAAGACCCCGGCGGCGCTGTTGGGAGGCCCCGGAAGCGTCGCCAGGGACCCCTACGCGGGCTCCCCTCCCGACTCCCCGCTGCGCCAGGCGGCTGAGCGCGAGCGGGCTGGTAAGCGCTGATGGCGCGAGGCATTTCGCTGAGGGACTTCCGCTCCGAGGACGCCGAGGCTGTCCACCGCTGGTTCAACTCGCCGGCGGCGACGGCGAACCTGCTCGAGCATCGAGAGGGCGTGTTCACGGAAGACGATGCGAGGCGCTGGGTGGAGCGGGCGATCGAGCAGTCGACAGACCCGGGCTCCGAGGACCGCAAGTGGGCGGTGGAGGTGGAGGGAATCGACGGCGCCGTCGGGTTCACGGCGCTCTACGGTCTGCACCGCCAGACGGCACCCGAGCTCGGGGCGATCATGGGCGACGAGCGGGTGGGCGGGATGGGAGTCGGGCGGGAGGCCGAGCGGCTCACCAACCTGAAGGCCTTCGAGGAGTTCGGCGCGCACAAGGTCTACGGCCGGATCCCAGCGACGAACGAGGCCGCGAAGAAGGCCGTGATCTACAACGGCTGGAAGCAGGAGGGTGTTCTGCGCCGGCACGTGCGCCATGGGGACGAGTTGATCGACGTCGAGCTCTGGGGCGGCTTCCGGGAGGACCTCCCGAAGCCGCCCGACGAGTGATCGTGTGAAGGCCCGGCTGATCGAGGACGGGGGCGCGGCCGCCTCCGATTCCGAGCAGTTCTTCCGCTCTCCGTCCTTTCTCGAGGCGGAGGCGGCCACTCACACGCTCACCATCGAGGGTGGCGCAGAGCTCCGCCTGCCGCTGATCGTCCGGCCGATCGACGGAATCGACAGGGTCGACGCGATCTCCCCGTACGGCTACCCGGGGGCCGACGGCACCCCCGATGATCCGCCCGACCCGACGGAGATCGACTGGTCCGAGAGCGGCCTGGTGAGCATCTTCGTCCGGGATCGGATCGGCGATCGAACCTGCTTCGCCGGTGGGACGGTGCGGTCGCAGGTCCACGTCGGCGAGGGCGAGGGCGGCGTCCGCAAGCGCCTGCGCGAGCAGATCCGGCGCAACCAGCGGCGCGGCTGGGAGGTGCGTCTTCTTCCCGGCCGCGAGGTGGAGATGGGCCATCTGCGCGCCTTCGAGCGTGCCTACGCCGAGACGATGACCCGCACCGGCGCGGCCGAGCGCTACCTCTACCCGACCAGCTACTTCGCGCGCCTCCTGCTGAGCGAGCCGAGCTGGCTGATCCTCGCCGAGCGAGAGGGGGAGGCCCTGGCGGGCGCCATCGCCGCCGCCAGCGACGGCTACCTGCACTACTACCTCGGCGGCACCGCGGACGAGGCGCTCAGTGATTCGCCGATGAAGAACCTCTTCTGGGCGATGATCGCCCATGGGAGCGAGCTCGGCCTGCCCGTCAACCTCGGCGGCGGGGTCACCCGAGGCGACTCCCTGGACGAGTTCAAGCGGGGCTTCGCCTCCGGCGAGGCGCCCTGGTACACCCATGAGGTGATCTGCGACCGGGACGCGTACGACGAGCTCTCGTCCAGTGCCGAGGCACCCGAGGGCTTCTTTCCCGGCTACCGATCCTGACGCCGCGTCAGGCGCCGGTGCCGCCGCTCGGGCCCATGGATCTCGGCTTCCGCTTCTTACAGGAGCGCTTGCCACCTCGGCCCTTGCTCTTCCTGCACCTGGCCTTCGCGAAGCGCTTGATGCGCTTCTGCACCGCGGTCTGGATCTGCGGGATCAGGGGGATCATCGCCCCGCCCGGGCAGGCGGTGAGGCCGAGGGTCGTGTGGCCGATGATCCGTGGGACCGTGATCACGGTGCCGGCCGCGTAGCGGCTCTCCGGCCCCCCTCCGGAGGTGAGTTGAACCATGTCCGTTACGGGATAGGCACGGTTGACGGCCATCTTCCAGGCCAGGAAGCGGATGATCGAGCCCTGCGCCAGCGGCGTCGGCGCCTCGCTGGTGTGGTCGCCGATCGAGGCGATCGAGGTGGTCTCGGAGTTGAAGCCCTGCGCCTGGGCCCCGACCACCGGCCGCTTCAATCCACCCGCCCGGCCCTCATAGAGAGTCCCGTAGCGGTCGACGAGGGCGTTGTAACCGATGTCGTTCCAGCCGTTGCCGTAGACGTGGAACCGGCAGATTCCGAGGACGATCGAGGGAGCCTCCTCGGGGGTGTAGTCGTTGGCGTTCACGGTGTGGTGGATCACAGCCGCCTGGACGGTGCCGTACTCGGGCGGCCCCCTCGGCGGGCAGCCGCCGTCGGCCAGATCGGCCCCCCAGCCGGAGCGCTTCACGATGCGTGGCTTGGGGGCGATCGCCTGAGCCACGGGGGTGGAGGCGACCGAGATGAAGGCTGCGTTGATCGTCTCCCGCGCCCGATTCAGGAGATTGCCGGCGAAGCCTCCCGCCGTTCCGGAGACGTTGACGAAATGCAGGCGGCCGCGCGGCTTGAAGGTCGCGCGCACCTGCGCCTGATCGGTGCCGCCGACGTAGATCGGGGTGCCGTCCTCCTGCTCCACCCAGGTGGTCCACCTGCCGCCGTCGTCACGAACCCTGATCTGGACGGTGCGCATCTCGCGTGCCACGCCGACCAGGTCGAAGCTGTGGGGAGCCTGGACCGGCGGCGAGATCCACCGCGCCGGGCGGTGGTGCGGATGGGCGGCGCGGGCGGCCGCGACGGCTTCTCCGGAGATCCGCTTCGCCTTCGGGATGCCGCGCTCGAAGTCGACCCCGCCCGGCATGTAGGGACGCAGGGAGAGCGCCGGCGCGGCGACCCAGGCGGAGGCACCCAGGAGGGCGAGTCCTACGCCAAGCGGTACCGGCTTGAGCATCCGACGTTTGGAACACGCGTGGCGCGCCCGGGATGCGAGGCCTATGGCAAATCGATCGGGATCTGCTGCTCGGGGCCGTTGCCCCGGTAGGTGTCGCGGAAGTTCCGGATCACGTCGAGGACGGTCTCGTTGTAGCTCGGGCAGACCACCTCATTGGTCCAGGCGGTGACCGCGACGTCGTAGGGCATGTCGGGATCGGGATAGAGGAGCATCCCGTTGGGGTCGGCGTCGAAGACGCCCTTCAGCGCCAGCTGCTGGGCCTCGGGCAGGGTCGGCTTGTAGTGGATCTCGATCCGCCCGTGCTCCATGGCGTGCACCTCGTTGCGGATGTTGGTCGGCTGGCTGGTGTCGCTCGTCACGGGCGTCGAGTAGGCGCCGTCATCGATCGGCACCGGGTTGTGGTTGCCCGAGGTGGGGGGCACCGTCTGGTAGTCGACCGGGGTCGAGTTGGGCACGTGAGTATTGCCCTCGTCGGGGAGGTCGAGCTTGAGCTGGCATCCCGCCTTCTGGGCGGAGATCTGCAAGTCGGCGAACTGGATCGTCGGCGGGGGCGTGCCCTCGCGGCAGTCCGGCTCCAACCCCCTGAACGTGCCACCCGAGTTCTTGATGTGCGCGTTGTCGCAGGTGCTCGCCTCGGCGGTGCCGCCGCCGCCGTTCACGATCACGACCACCAGCCCCGCGACCACCGCAAGCGCGAGCAGGCCGGCCATCGCGTACCCGGCGATCAGCCGCCGCTGGCCCGAGGATGCGGCGGCACGCTCCGCGGCCAGCCGCTGCTGGCGCAGGCGCTCCTTCTCTTCCTTTCGGCTGGCCATCGGGGAGCGGAGAGGCTAGCGGGTGGAAATCAAGCTTCGCTTAGGGATCCGGCGGCCGTTTTCTCGGTTCCCGGATGCGTGGACGCCACCGGCTTGCCCTCCCAGACGTCGTCCAGGAAGCGGGCGAGTTCGCCGTCCAGCCGGTTCGGGGTGATCCGCCACTCGAGGATCGAGTTCGCCTCGATCAGCCTGGCGTTGGGGAGCTCCTCGGCCAGCATGCCGGCGTCCGAGAACGGGTGGAGCGGATCGGCATGGTGGCCGATCACCAGGGCGGGTTGCTCCATCTCGACCCGGAACTGGTGATGCGGCGCAGACGAGCCCAGGAAGAGGCCCTCAAGCACAGCCTCGGAGGGCGCGGGATCCTGCCTGATCCAGTCGAGTCCGATGTCGAGCAGCTGGTTGGTGCGCGGGATTCGCCGGGCGCCGGCCGCGACCAGCTTCAGGAGGGGCTCTCCGAAGCGCAGGCCGATCATCATCGGCGTGAAGATCACCGCCGCGGCGAGCAGGGCGTTGTCGAGCACCGGCATCTCGACCATCATGGCCTTGACCCGCTTCGGCTCCAGGTAGGCGAGCTCGAGGGTCACGTTGGCGCCCAGCGAGGTGCCTCCGATCACCGCGTTCTTGAGGTCGAGGTGATCGAGCAGCGCCTCGACCTGGCGGGCGAAGAAGGTCATCGAGTACTGGGACATCTCCGCGGGCCGATCGGAGCGCCCGTGGCCGAGCAGGTCGATGGCGATCACGCGATTGCCCCGCTCCGCCATCGTCGGTCCCAGACGGTCGAACATGCCGCGGTTCATCAGCAGGCCGTGGATCAGGATCAAAGGCTGCTGACCCGCTCCGTACTCCTCATAGGAGATCCGGTGGCCGTTGTATTCGAACTCAGGCATGCGACGGAGCAGTGTAGGCACCGTTCAAGTCGCCCGAACCGCGGCGGGCTCCTCAAGAGGGCCTGGCTCCCAGGGCCTGGCGGCCTTGAGGGCAGCGAGGATCGCCCGCGTCGCAGGCCAGCGGTTGAGCGCATAGAAGTGGATTCCGGGCGCGCCGGCCCGGAGCAGTTCGGCGCACTGCTGGGCCGCGTAGGCGACCCCGATCCCGAACTCCGCCTGCTCGTTCCCCTCAGCGGCCTCCATGGCATCCGAGAGCGGGTCGGGAATCCTCGCCTCGCAGAGTTCCGCGATCCGCGCGATCTGCTTGTAACGCGTCATCGGCATGATCCCCGGAATGATCGGCACCTCGATACCGGCCGCCCGCGCGGCCGGCACGAAGTCGAAGTAGGACCGGTTGTCATAGAAGAGCTGAGTGATCAAGAAGCTTGCGCCGTTGTCCACCTTGGTCTTCAGGTAGGCGATGTCCGCCTCCATGTCCTTGGCTTCCGGATGCACTTCCGGGAAGCAGGCGCCCCCGATTGCGACCTCGGGATGCGTCTCGCTGATCAGGGTCGTGAGGTCGGCTGCGCTGCCGAGGCCTCCCTCGGGTTGCTCGAAGTCCGTCTGGCCGCGAGGAGGGTCTCCGCGCAACGCGAGGATGTTCTGGATCCCGGCGGCGGCGATCTCCTCGACGGTCTCGCGCAGGCTCTCCCTGGTCTCGCCCACGCAGCTCAGATGGGCCATCGCCTCCACTCCGTGCTCGTCACGGATCTGGCGGGTGATCTCAACGGTCCCCTCGCGCGTCGCTCCGCCAGCTCCATAGGTGACCGAGAAGAAGCTCGGCCCGAGCTCGCGGAGCACGTCGACCGTCTCGAACAGCGTCTCGCGACCCTCCTCCGTCTTCGGGGGAAAGAACTCGACCGAGAAAACCGGCCGCGAGGAAGCGAGGATCTCGTCGATTCTCATGCAGGCAAGGGTATTGACCGCCGCATCTGGCCGAGCCAGGCCGCGTTCACGCCGAATCGACCTCCGGAACGACGAGGGCCGGGCGCGTGGCCCGGCCCTCGCACGCCAAACAGCCTGCGTCAGGCGGGAATTTCCTCTTCCTGGTGCGCCTGCAGCACGGTCTCTCCCTCCTCGCCGGTGCGGATGCGGATCGCCTCCTCCACCGGCAGGACGAAGATCTTGCCGTCCCCGACGTCGCCCGTCCGGGCGTGCTTCAGGATCGTCTCGACCACCAGGCCCTTGTCCTTGTCCTCGACCACGACCTCCACCTTGAGCTTCGGTCGCACGTTGACGGTCAGACTCGAGCCGCGATAGGTCTCGACCACCCCCTTCTGACGCCCGGATCCCTTCACCTCGCCGATCGACAGGGAGGGGAATCCCCTCTCGAGCAGCTCGGTCCGGATCGGCTCGAACGCCTCGTGTCGGATGAATGCCTCGATCTTCTTCATGTTCACCTCCTCACTTGGCGTTGGCGTCCGCGGTCATCGCCGTGGTCCCGAGGGCGGGCTGGCCAACGGGCAGAGGCCCGCTCGCCGCACCCGGGTACTCGGGCTGCGGGATGAACTGCTCCGGATATCCGTACATGCCGTGCTCGGAGATGTCGAGCCCGGCGTCCTCTTCCTCCGGCGTCACGCGGAGACCGATGGTGTGCTTGATCGCGAAGAACACCCCATAGGAGAGCACGAACACCGTGGCGAATGTGACCGCGATCCCGAGCGCCTGGACTCCCAGCTGGTGGAAGCTGCCGCTATACCAGAGTCCCGGATCGCCGACCCCGTTGAGCTCCGCGAGCCGCGGTGAGGTGAAGATCCCGCAGGTGAGCGTGCCCACAACCCCGGCGAGGCCGTGCGCGGAGAGTGCGCCGACCGGGTCATCGAGGTACTTGTCGAGCGTCAGAACACCCACTACGACGACGACGCCGGCGATCGCACCGATGATCGGAGCGGCCCAGAACTCGACGTAGCCGGACGGGGCGGTGATCGCCACGAGGCCCGCGATTGCGCCGTTCCCCGCCATGCCGATGTCGATGGTCTTCCGCATCAGGTACATGGTGCTCACCGCCGTGATCACGCCGGCCGCGGCCGCCAGGTTGGTCACCAGCGCGACCTCGGCGAACCGGTTGCCCAGGGCACCAAGGGTCGAGCCCGGGTTGAAGCCGAACCAGCCGAGCCAGAGGATCAGGACGCCGAGACCCACCAGCGGCATCGAGTGTCCGGGAATCGCACGCGGGTTGCCGTCGGCCCCGTACTTGCCGCGACGTGCGCCAAGCAACAGCAGGGCCGCGAACGCGCCGGTCGCACCCAGCAGGTGGACCACGGTCGATCCGGCGAAGTCCTGCATCCCGAGGTTCGCCTGCAACCACCCGCCACCAAAGATCCAGTGACTGATGATCGGGTAGATCAGGGCGCTGAAGATGATCGCGTAGATCACATACGCGGCGAACTTGATTCGCTCGAGCGTTGTGCCCCAGACGATCGCCAGCGAGACGGCGCAGAAGACGAACTGGAAGAACAGGAGCGCCGCCGGGCTGATGTTCGCGACGTCCAACAGCGGAATCTGTGATGCAGCCTGCGCGGGGTCTCCGCTCACGTTGAGGAAGAACCCGTGGGTCCCGGCGATCGCACCGGCTCCACCGAACGCGAGCGCGAATCCAACCGCCCAGTAGGCGATTGACGCGATCGAGAAGTTGACCAGGATCTTGGCGACTCCGGCCCCCGCGTTCTTCATCCGCGAGAACCCGATCTCGAGCAGGGCGAACCCCGCCTGCATGAACATCACCAGGACGCCGGCGACCACGACCCACATCGTGTTCAGCGATGAGATCGTGTCGTCGAGCGTCGGGTCCTGCGCGAACGCCGCTGTGGGCAGCGCGAGCACCAACACCCCTGCAAGGGCGAGGGCCCAAAGGAACTTTCGACTCATTTCCCTTCCTTTCCATGCCCGCCGAGGCCAGCCGCGGCGGTCGCGGTTTTCCGTCGCGTAGCAAGGTATGAGCGCCCTCTCGGCCGATCTTTAGACGGCTGTCGGAAAACGGGCCGGGCGTTTTCACCGCACGGTCGAAATGCCTGCAAATCGTGCATTCCCTGGGGCGAGTATTTCGCCTCAATAGCCTGCAGGCGTGAGCCGCGAACGAACGCTCAGCGAGGGCGACCTCAATCGCGCGCTGCTTGCCCGGCAGCTGCTGCTCGAGCGGACCGGCCTGTCGGTCCCCAAGGTGCTCGATCGCATGGGCACCCTGCAGGCTCAGTACGCCCCCTCGATGTACATCGGCCTGTGGACGCGGATGAAGGACTTCAGGCGCGATCAGCTCGACGAGGCACTGGAGCGCCCCTCGGTCGCGCAGGGGACTCTGATGCGGGCAACGATCCACCTCGTCTCGAGCTCGGACTACTGGCCCGCGGCAATCGGAATCCGGCGCTCGCGCCGGGACGCCTGGGTCGACGCGCGAGCGCGACTCGGCTACAGCGCGAAGCAGCTCTCCTCGGCCGCCCGCAAGCTCCGCGGCCGGCTCGGCGACGGCATCATGAGCCGCAAGGAGATCCACGACCTGCTCGGCTCCGACAGCGTGGTGACCAACGGAGTGAACATGTGGATTGACCTGGTCAGGGTGCCGCCGTCCGGGACCTGGGAGCGGCGCCGCGCCGACCTGTATGCCGCGGCGGAGCAATGGCTCGGCCCGCCACCAACGAAGCTCGACGAGGCGGAGGGGATCGAGCTGCTCATCCGGCGCTACCTGACCGGGTATGGCCCGGCGGCCGCCGACGAGATCGCCAACTGGGCGGGTCTGCACCCGAAGCGGCTCGCTCCCACCCTGGAGCGGATCAAGCTGCGGAGGTTCGCCGCGGAGGACGGCACAGTGCTCCTCGACCTGCCTCGAGCGCCCCTGCCGGACCCGGAGACGCCGGCTCCGGTGCGTTTCCTGCCCACCTGGGACGCGACGCTGCTGGTCCACGCTCGCCGCACTGGTGTGCTCCCCGAACAGCACCGGCCGAAGGTCTTCAGCACGCGGACTCCGCAGTCCGTCCCGACCTTCCTGGTCCAGGGGCGGGTGGCCGGCACCTGGCGGTTCGAGAAGGGCAAGATCAAGACGGAGCCGTTCAGCAAGCTCGACGCAGCGGCCCGCCGGGAACTCAAGGAGGAGGCAGAGCGCCTTGCCGAGCTCCACCGCTAGCCGTGCGGGGTTGGCCGGGGCCGGCCTGGCTCTCCTCCTCGCACTCGCGTTGACCGGCTGCGGCGACGATTCGCCTCCCCGGCCCCCGGGGCCGCTGGCGGACGCACTGAGCGAGATCGGCGGCGGTGGAGAGCACGGTTCACTCGGCGTCGGCTGGTCCGAGCCGGAGCGGGCGCGTCAAGCCGGAGTCCCAACGAGGGTGATCGCCCGTGCGCTGGCACCGAACGCCGAGAGCGTGGTGGAGCGCCGGGCGGCCCTTCGTCGCCGCTTTGGCGTCGACCCCCTCTCCGCCCAACGGCTGGTTTCCGTGGGCGGCTCCTATGCCTTCGGGCTGCGGCTGGACGGGGTCGACGGCACCGGTCTTCGTGAAGCGCTCGTTCGCGCCGGAGGACACGCGAAGAATGGCGACGGGGTCGAGCTCATCGATGTCGGTCCCTACGCGCAGGTGCCCGAGCCACTGCTCGACGCGGGGGTCTTCGGTTTGGGGGCTCGGGACGCGTTTGGGCCCTCGTCGACGGTGCTTGCGATCTCGGCGACCTCGCGTGCCGCGCTGCTCGGGCGCGGGGACCGCCTGATCGAGCAGCCGGTCTACCGCGCCGCAGCCGACTGCCTCGGCGACGTGGTCGCGGCCCGGATGATCCCGGACAAGCTGCTGATCTCGACCGAGGTCGGAGTCGAGCTCGTCGGCATGGGGATCGCGCAGGGGCGGGAGGTCCTCTGTGTTCTCGGCGGGACAGAGGATCGGGAGCGGGAAGTCGCGGCCAACCTCAGGGTGTCGTTGGCCCCGAGCGCCAGGGACCCTCGCACCGGTGCAGCGATCGCGGCCGAGGTCCGTGCGCCGGACGTCGAGACGAGTTCCTACGAGGGTGTCGAGGTCGTCCGCGCCACGGTCACCCCGGTGGGGGGCACGCCGCGAGGCTTCTTCTTCAGCACGATCGGGAGGGGCAGCCTCGTCCAGATGCTCAGCGGTCAATAGGCTCCCGGTCCTGATGCGCCGGTGGGTGACCGGATGTCTGGCTCTCGGTACGGCTCTTGCGGCCCTGGTGCCGTCCACGGCCGGGGCGGCTGCGCAGAAGAAGACCGAGCCGGTGCACCTGTCCAATGCCTGCTTCGCGCTCGGGTCCGTCCTGACCGGCCGTTTCATCGGCGCGAGCGGCGAGACCTATCGGGCGGACCAGCCGGGCAGGGCTACCGCCGCCCCGTTCTTCTGGAAGCCCTCCAGCCTGAGGAGCTACCTGCCCATGGACCCCGACGGTCGGTTGCTCGCCCTCGGTTCGGGCAGTGCGATCGGGCGAACCCAATCGCCCGGGCCGGCGACGGACTGGCGCGTCTCCCAGTCCGGCAGCGCGCTCTCACTCCGACCGGTGGGGCAGCGGCGTTCGCTCGCCGCCCGGGGCTCCGGTGACCTCGGCCTTTCCGCCGGTCAGGGGAGGGCCACCCTGTTCGTCCCCGTTCGCGACCGAGCCTGCGCCCAGTTCCCTGAGGCGAACGTGAGCGCGACCGGGAGGCCCTTCCGCGGGACGGATCGCAAGGGCAACGTCGTCGGCTTCGCCGACATGCACCTCCACGTCACCGCAAACCAGCGCGCCGGCGGCGCGATCCTCTACGGGCAGCCCTTCAGCCGCTACGGCATCTCGGAGGCGCTGGGGCACGACGCCGACGAGCACGGCGCGGACGGCAGCGCGGACGTCACGGGCAACCTGCTCCGCACCGGCCTGCCCTTCGGCACCCACGACACGCACGGGTGGCCGACCTTCGCCGGCTGGCCCGTCAACGACACGATCACCCACCAGCAGATCTACTACGTCTGGCTGAAGCGGAACTGGATGGCCGGTGAGCGCCTGGTCGTCGCTCAGACCGTCGAGGACCAGCCGATCTGCGAGATCGAGCCGGTCAAGGTCCACTCCTGCGACGAGACCGAGGCGGTGCGCGAGCAGGTCCGGACGCTGCGGGACCTGCAGGCGTACGTCGACGCCCAGGCCGGCGGCAGGGGCAAGGGCTGGTTCCGCCTCGTCTACAACCCGCGCCAGGCCAGGCAGGCGATCGAGCGGGGGAAGCTGGCCGTGCTGATCGGGAGCGAGTCGTCCAATCTCTTCGGCTGCAGTGAGCGGCTCGACGTCCCGCAATGCTCGAAGCGCGACATCGATCGGGGTATCCGCAGGGCCCGCCGGCTGGGGGTCCGCAGCGTCTTTCCGATGCACTGGACAGACAACGCCTTCGGCGGGGCGGCGCTGGAAGGAGATGCCAGGGGGACCTTCATCAACATCCTGGAGGCCTTCCAGACGGGGCACTACTTCCGCACTGGCCCGTGCCCCGAGCCCGGCCAGGGTGAGACCGTCGACACCCTGAGCCCGCTGGAGCTCGGCGTCCTGGCCAGCTTCTTCCCGGCCGCGAAGCCGCTCGCCGATGCCGGCATGCCCACCTATGCGCCAGGCGTACAGTGCAATTCGAAGGGCCTGACTCCGCTGGGCGCCTACCTGATCAAGCGCCTGATGGCGAACCACATGCTGATCGAGATGGATCACATGAGCGAATGGGCTCGCGAGACGGTCCTGAGGATGGCGAAGCACCGCGGCTATCCGCTGGTCTCCAGCCACACGGGCACCGGAGGATTTTGGACACCGGACCAGCTGAGGCAGCTCTACGGGTTCGGCGGCATGGCGGCCGCGAGGGCGGACACGGCCCCCGCGCTTGCTGCCAGAGTCGAGGAGCTGAAGGGCGACCGGAGCACGCGCCACTTCTTCGGGGTGGGCCTGGGCACGGACACCGGCGGCTTCTCCTCGCTTCCCGGACCGAAGCCGGACGCGGCGGAGGCTCCGGTCACCTATCCATTCCGCGCTCTGTACTGCGACGTGCGCCTACGGCGTCAACAGAGCGGCACGCGCTCGTTCGACCTGAACACCGACGGCGTCGCGCACTACGGGCTGATTGCGGACCTGATGGCGGACATGCAGCAGCACGGCGGCGGCGGCGCGGTCCGCTCGCTCTTCCGCTCGGCCGAGGCGTATCTGCGGATGTGGGAGCTCGCCTACGCTCGCTAGGGGCTCGCGGCCGCTCCGAGCGGAAGCCTCGCCAGCCAGCCGGCGACCGCCTCGCCAACAGCCCCTGTATCGGCCTTGAGGCCATGGTCACCCGCCACTTTCACAACCTGCCGATCGGGGCCCTCGGGTGGCATTCCAAACCGATCGCTCTCGCCCTGGACGACCAGCACCGGGACGGTGACCGCATTCAGCTCCGGCAGGCGGCTCTGAGGTGGCTTATCGCCCCTCCGGGGGGGGAGAAGCGGGAAGGCGAGGCAGAGGACAGCCGAACCGCCGGTCATCTCGACGGTGCGGCAGGCGACCCGGGCGCCCAGTGAGCGCCCGCCGACAATCAGCGACAGGCCCTCGAGCTGATTCGAGCGAAGCTGGTCGATCACCGCGACCCAGGCCTCGTCAAGGCGCTTGGCGGGCGCGGGAGAGCGCCGGCCGGCGACGCGGTAGGGCTGCTCGACCAGCGCAACCGTGAGGCCCTCGCCGAGAGCC
>DATDJZ010000031.1:0-12327 GCA_036520315.1 Solirubrobacterales bacterium
TGGTACGGGATCGTCCAGCGGAACGCGCGCAGCGCGCTGCACCGGGCGCGCGCCAGGCACGGTCTCTACCTGCGCACCTGGTACGGGAAGAAGGCAGCCAAGTCGGGCGCCCCAAAGGGAAGCCTGCAGCTGCACGCGGCCAACGCCGCGCTCTTCGCCTGGATGGGGGCCCTCGGCCGCTAGCGCGGCGCGGTGGCTACGTTGGCGCTACGGCCCCGTGCCGGCGAGCGCGAGTGCCAGCACCGCCACGACGATGCCGAAGACCGCTCCGATTCCGTAGGCGAGGACGAGCCGTCCGCCCCGGATGCGATCGGTCGCAAGGTGATCGATCAACGTGCTCATGCCAACCTCTCTTTCTCGGGCCTACGGGGTTAGCTGACGGGCTCGCGCCGAAAGAGTGCGCTACGGAATCCGATTCGCCCTCGGAGCCGAAGCTCCAGTGGGTCCCCCGCTCGCGTCGGACGACGACGCGATTCGGCAGGTGCATATCGAGCACGGCACGCTACCTGATTTTGCGGAGCAAAAACAGGGAGTTGCCGAACCTCTCTCGGAAGCTACGCAGCCTTGCGGAGCTTGCCGTCGCGCTCGAGCTCCTCGCGGACCTTGCGCACGTGGCCGGTGGAGCAGTTGGCCCGCTTGGCGATCACGCCATCAGGCTCGTTGGGGCTGCGGCGCAGCTCGAACTCGAGGAGGGCCTGACGCCGGGAGGCCCAGCCGTCGCCATTGGCTCCGATGGTGGCCTTCTCGACGGCCTTCTCGCGCTGGCAATGGAGGCAGAGCCACTGGCCCCCCTTCTTGCTCCAGCCCTCGGGCCGGCGGGGGGTGGACTTGCTGCCTGCGGCGTAGCGCACGGTCACCTCACAGCCGGCACAGGTCCACCGGCGGGTGCGAGGCGCACGGGCGCGTTTGTTGACGGTTGTGGTCTTGGACATGAGCTACCTCCGCGGTCTCGAGCGCTGCGTTCGCGAAGGCTGCCTACTGAGGGAAGAACTGCGCGGAAACGCTGCAAATGCCGGGTTTCCATGGCCCGGCGGGGACGTACATATTAGCAGACGCTGAAATGGCTGCAAATCGCGGTTTTTTGGCCGTTTTCACGCCTCGGTGACGCACAAGCGCCGGTCGAACCGCTACGAATACGCGCCTCGTGGTGCGTCCGGAAGCCAGCCTAGCCGGCCGCTTCACCTCGCGGTCGACCTGGGTGCTGATCGGCGCCCTGCTCGCGCTGGTGGGCGGGCTCGCCGTCTGCCTGGACCGCTTCCACAACGGCGACTTCTACCTCTCGCTGGTCAGCGGCCGCCTCATCGCTCAGCACGGCTTCGTCCAGCACGATCCGTTCGCCACGATCGCCCACGGGGGAACCTGGCTCAACCAGCAATGGCTCTCGGAGCTCGCCTTCTTCCGGGTGGCACAGGTCCTGGGGCCGACCGGGTTGACCGTGATCTATGCCGTTCTGATCACCGCGCCGCTGGCTCTGCTCCTCTGGCTCTGCCGGCGCAAGGGGTGGCCGATGCTCGTCGCCGTGGCGGCGTTCTACTTCCCCGGCCTGCTCGCGGTCGTCCATCCCCGCGCTGCCGGCTTCACCGTGGTGATCTTCTCGCTGCTGGTGGCGCTGCTCGCCATGGTCTGGCGAGGACGCGCCGGCCCGCGCGGAGAACGCTGGCCGCACTGGTGGGTCGGCCTGGCGATCGTCGCCCTGTTCGCCGTCTGGGCGAACCTGCACGGAGGCTTCATCGCCGGACTCCTGCTGCTCGGCCTGGCGACGATCGGCTTCGCGATCGACCACTGGCGGGGGATCCCCGGAACCCTGCCGCCGTCGAGGGTCGCGGCGCTCGGCCTGATCGCGGTGCTCGCCGCCGTGACCGTCACCGTTTCCACCCCGCTCGGCGCGGCGATCTGGTCCTACCTGCTGAGCTTCCAGAACCAGGCGATCTCGCTGGCCAGCACGGAGTGGCAGTCGGCCTTCGGCGACCCCCTGGCGGTGCTCTACCTGGGGCTCGCGACCGTGTTCGCGGCCTGGATGTGGGTGCGCTCGCCGCGGCCCCGCCGCGCCACGACCCTGCTGGTGACCGCCGGCTTCCTCGTCTTCGCCGGCTATTCGATCCGGAACATCGTCTTCATCGGGCCGGTGCTGGCGCTGCAGGTCGCCTGGACGGCCCCGAATCGCAGCCCCGGCCCGCTGCGGCTGCCGGTCGCCTTCGCCGGTTCGGTGGCGGCTGCCGCCACGCTCGTCTGGGCGGTGGTGCTCGGTCCAGCGCGTGACGACCCATCCCTGGGATTCCCGGTGGCGGACTACGCGATCGCCCACCCGCCGCAGAAGGGGCGGATCGTGACCTACGCGGGCGTCGGCTCCTACATCAATTGGCGTTCGCCCCACACCCGAGTGGTGCTGAACGGCTGGCTCGAGCACTTCACCCCGGAGGAGCTGAGGGACAACTACGGGGTGCTGCGCAACGGGACGCCGGACCTGCGCGCGGCGCTCCGCCGCCTCCACGCCGGCGGGGTGATCACGCACGTGCACTCGGCGATCCGGGCGCTCGAGGCGGCGGGCTTCGAGCCGGTGTACAGGACGCCACAGGGGACCTACCTGGTGCGCACTCCGAAGGGCCGCTGATCGGGTGGGGTCCGGCCTTATCCACGATTAGAGATGAGCCCTACGATCCCCGCGCGCGATGGAGTCCACTCCCGCATCCGCTGACTCCGCGGTCGAGACGGCGGCGATCCGCCCGTCTCTGCCGGCGCTGCCGAGGCTCGAGGCTCGCCGGCGGGCGCTGATCGCCAACACGATGCTCGGCGGGATGGTCGCCGCCGGCTTCCTGATGGCGGCGGGGGCTGCCGCGAAGCACTTCGGCCCGACCCTTCACATCCACCACGGCCTGCCGACCTCTCTGCACGGGCCCCTTCATGGCCTCGACCTCTCGCTGAGCGGCACCGAGTTCGGGGTTGTCTTCATCGCGCTCGGCGTCTGCTACCTCGGCGTGCTTGCCTTCGCCGACTCCATTCGCGTTCGGGTCGGCCTCGGGGCGATCGTGCTCCTTCATCTGATCTTCGTGATCGCCCCGCCGCTGCTCTCGAGCGACCTCTTCAACTACGTCGGCTACGCCCGCCTTGAGGCGGTGCACGGTCTCAACCCGTACGTCCATCCGCTCTCCGCCGCCCCGATCGATCCCTCCTACGTCTACGTCGGGTGGCCGCTCAACACCACGGCCTACGGGCCACTCTTCACCCTCGCCACCCTGCCCTTGGGCTGGGTGGGGTTCACGACGGCGATCTGGCTGCTCAAATCGGTCACTGCCCTGGCGAGCCTCGGGTGCGTCGCCCTCGTCTGGGCATGCGCGACGCGGCTGGGGCGCCCGCCCCTGCCCGCGACCCTCTTCTTTGGGCTCAACCCGGTGCTGCTGGCGTACGCGGTGGGCGGGGGCCACAACGACCTGCTCATGCTGGCCGCCGCGCTCGGCGGGATCTACCTGCTGCTGGGCGGGCGGGAGTCCGGGATGGCGGCGCTGGTCGGCGCCGTGGCCGTGAAGAGCTCCTCCGTCGTGCTGCTGCCCTTCGCGCTGCTCGGATCGAAGCGACCGGGACGCGCCTTGATCTGGGGCGTGCTGGCGGCGGTGGTCGTCGGGGCGATCACGGTGCTCGCCTTCGGCACCCACGTCTCGAGCCTGCTTCACGTCCTCCAGCGGGACGCTCGTCTCGAGACCCCGAACGACGTCCCGGGGGTGATCAACGACGTGCTCGGCCTCGGGCTCACCAACCGCACGCTGGGCAGGATCGGGATGCTCGTGCTGGTCACGGCGGTCGCCCTGCTCCTGATCCGCGTCTACAGGGGCGGGGACTGGCTGGAGAACGCAGCGTGGGCGACCTGCGCGGTGATCGTCACGACCACCTGGTTCCTGCCCTGGTACCTGATCTGGTTCCTGCCGCTCGCCGCCCTCGCGGTGCGGCCGTACCAGCGCCTCACGGCGCTGGCACTGACCGCACTCGCAATCGGCTTACAGCTGCCGCTGGTCTTCGGGAAATAGCTACGAGGCGGGGTGCGCTTCGTGCGGGGCCGAGATCCGGCCGGAGAGCACGCTGCCGACCCCTCCGATGATTCCTGCGGCGAGGGCCGCGACCGCCCAGATGACGCCGTGCAGGTCGAAGCCGAAGGCGCTGTCCAGCGACCAGCCGCCGGCGCCGATCCCCGCGAGGGCAAAGGCCACCGACGCCATGACCAGGTTGAACTCGTAGCCCTGGTTCGTGTTCCAGATGCCGTTGGGGGCGTGAACGCTGATCACGGCGGCCGTCATCACCGCGATCAGCGCGGCTGCGGCGAATGGGGTGAACAGCCCGAATGCGAGGAGCAGGCCCCCCGCGAACTCGGCCGTACCGGCCGCGCGGGCGTGGAGCCAGCCGGGGCGTAGGCCGATGTTGTCGAACATCCCGGCGGTGCCCTCCAGGCCGCCCCCGCCGAAGACGCCAAACAGCTTCTGGGCGCCGTGCCCGACGAAGAGCAGCCCCACCACCACGCGAAGAACTAGCAGTGCGAGATCCATCCAGATCCTCCTTGGGGATCGAAGGTCGAAGTCTCTAATCAGGATACTTGCCTGCGCAAGTAACACCTAAACCTAGGTAGGTGGTCCGGGGCCAGGGCGGGCACCGAGTTCGACCTGGTGCCTACGGTGGCGGAGTCGGCCCCGGCGACATCCAGCTGAGGCAGCGCCAGGGGCGCCCCGCGTAGTTCGCGACGAGGTCGGCATCGCGGTGCTCGAAGCCGCACACCCCGCAGTTGCGCGAGGCGAGCTGCCAGAGGTCTCGGACCTGATTGGGCCGGAAGGCGCCCGCGAGTAGGACCTCCATCAGGAAGAAGCGCATGAAGATGCCGTGGCTGACGGCGATCGTGCTCTCGACGCCGTCTTCGACGAGGCGGTCCTGGAGCACCGTGACTCGCCGGGTGATCTCGGTGAAGGACTCGCCGCCCCGGTAGGAATGATCCGGGTCGTCGTCGTGCTCGGCCATCCACTCGGACCAGCGCCCCAGCCGCTGGTCCTCGAGCGAGAGCTCGCCGAATCCCTCGGACTCGCGCAGCTCGCGGAGCTCCTCGACCTCGGTGATCGGCAGGTCCAGCCGCTCCGCGATCACCTGGGCGGTCTCACGGGAGCGGCGGAGCGGGCTGGCGAGCACCCGGGTCGCGCCGGCGGCCCCGAGGCGCTCGGCGACGGCCCTTGCCTGCTCGCAGCCGCGTTCGGTGAGGCGGTCGCCCTCCTCACGCGGCAGGGCCATGCCGCCCGGTGCGGCATTGGAGACGGATTCGCCGTGGCGAACGAAATAGACGAGCATCTGGCGCGCGCACGCTATGGGTTGCGGGTGATGTGCGGACCCTGGGAGAATCGCGGCGATGCGTCAGCTGACCAGCCTCGACGCGCAGTTCCTGGCGCTGGAGAGCTCGAATCAGACCGGCCACGTCGCCGGCCTCACCATCCTCGACCCCTCGACCACGCCCAGCGGGGACCTCACCTTCAAGGACATCTGCGCGCTGATGGAGGAGCGGCTGCCGCTGCTGCCGCCGTTGCGCTGGCGCCTGGTCGAGGTTCCCTTCGGTCTCGACTATCCATATTGGCTGGACGATCCCGACTTCGACCTCGACTTCCACGTCCGCGAGCTGGCCCTGCCGCCCGGCGCCGAGAGGGAGAAGCTTGCCGAGCAGGTTGCGCGAATCGTCTCCAGGCCCCTCGATCGATCCCGGCCTCTCTGGGAGATCTATCTGATCCACGGCCTCGAGGACGGGCACAAGGCGCTGCTCACCAAGATCCATCACTCCGTGATCGACGGGCTCTCGGGCGCGGAGATCATGGGTGTGCTCTTCGACCTCGCGCCCGAGGGACGCGAGCTGCCCGAGCCGCAGGTGAACGGGGCGGACCGCAAGCCGAGCGAACTGGAGATGCTCACCCGCGGGCTGATGGGCCTGCCGCGGTATCCGCTGCGGGTGCTGCGCTCGCTGCCCAGGGCGCTGCCGAACCTCGACGAATCACCGGTCTTCGCGGGGATCCCCGGCACTGGGTTGGTCGCCAAGCTCACCGACCGCCTCACCCGGCCGCTCTCGAACCGGGAGACCGGGGTGCTCGCCCACACCAGCTACCGAGCCCCGAAGACCTGCTTCAACGGGCGGATCTCGCCGCATCGCCGTTTCGCATTCGGCCAGCTGGAGCTGGACGAGGTCAAGGAGGTGAAGAACAAGCACCGCTGCACCGTCAACGATGTGGTGGTCTCGACCTGCGCGGGGGCGGTCCGCAGCTGGCTGCTCGAGCACGACGAGCTGCCCCCGGACCCCTTGGTGGTGCAGGTCCCGGTCTCGGTTCGCACCGACGAGGAGATGGGTACCTACGGCAACCGGATCATGCTGATGAGCGCGCCGCTGTTCACCAATGAGCCCGATGCCGTGCGCCGCCTGAAGAAGACCCACGACGCGCTCGCCGCGATGAAGGAGCACCATCGCGCGCTGCCGGCGGAGCTGCTCCAGGACACCAATCACTTCATCCCGCCGGCCGTCTTCGCCAGAGCCGCCCGGGCGACCTTCGCGATCTCGACCACGGCCGGCCGGCCGACCTGGAACCTGGTCGTCTCGAACGTTCCCGGCCCGCAGCTTCCGCTCTACTGCGCAGGTGCCCGGCTGGTCGCGACCTTTCCGGTCTCGGTGATCACCGACGGCATGGGGCTCAACATGACCGTGATGAGCTATTGCGGGAAGATGGACTTCGGGATCGTCGCCGACCGGGATCAGATGCCCGACCTCTGGTCGATGCTCGACCGCCTGCGCGATTCCCTCGAGGAGCTCAAGTAGATGCGAGGGTGCGCCGCAGGCGAAGCCGAGGCGCAACCCGTTTAGTGGCGAAGCCGCATTGATCGAGCTCGTCGAGTCCCAAGGAGGGAGGGTCTTCGAGCAGCCGATGAGGCCCGGGATCGCCGATGCCGACGGCGGCGGCCGCTGTCGCCTCGACGCCATGGCCCGCTGGCTTCAGGACGTTGCGTACCTGGACCTGGTCGACGCGGGCTTCGAGGGGCGGGGCGCCTGGATCGTGCGGCGCACCCGGATCCAGGTGGAGGCCTTCCCGCGCTTCGGCGAGCAGCTGGAGCTCCGCACCTTCTGCAGCGGCATCGCTCGTTTCTCTGCAGAGCGCCGGACCTCGATTCGGGGCGAGCGCGCCGACGTGGAGACAGTGGCGCGCTGGGTCTGCCTCGACCCGGAGCGGGGCCGGCCGATGCGTTTCCCGCCCGACTTCATCTCGACCTACGAAGAGAGTGCCGGCGGGCGCGACGCCAACGTGCGTCGCCGCCATCCCGATCCGCCCGGCGGGGCCAAGCGCTCGACCTGGTTCTTTCGAGCCTCGGAGATGGACCCCGCCGGCCACATCAACAACTCGCACTACTGGGCGCCGCTCGAGGAGGAGCTCGCCGAGGGCCCTGAGCCCGAGCGGATCGACGCCGAGATCGAGTTCCGTGACCCGGCGGTGCCGGGGGAGGTCGCCGTTCTCCGCGAGGGGTCCTCGATGTGGGTCGCGGGCACCGAGGGCACGGTGCACGCGTCGATCGTTCGGGCCTGAGGCCGAACGTCCCGCGCTGCCCCCCATAGGGGCCATCCAGGGACGTTGGGCGGAAGTACTGGGCTGAACGTCCCTGGATGGCCGCTACAGGGGGTGCTCCGGGACGTTCGCCGGTGGGGATAGGCGGAGCAGCCGTTCGGGTCGCTCGTACACATCATCCGAAGGGATCCTGTGGACCGTCCAGCCCGCCCTTTCCCAGGTGTCTTGCTTGCGCGCATCCTCGCCCGCGTCGAGGTGAAACGGCGCGCCGTCGATCTCGATGATGAGTTTCTTGGTCGGCCAACTCAAGTCCGCCTCTTCACCTGCGACGCGAGCGTTCAATCGAGGAAGTGGGCGGTTTGCACCTCGCAGAACCTCCAGCGCTCGGATTTCCGCCCCACTGCGAGCGCGTTCCAACGGCAATCCTGCGTAGCGAGCGACCGTCTCCGCAAGCCGGCGTGATCCCCGGCGCCCGCGGTACCTGCCGAGCCGATCGCCGATTGCACCGAGTGTCGTCAGCTCCAGCCGCACAGCCTCGCGCAGGGCTCGGGCAAGCGCTCCATCCCCGACCGCGCGGGCCAGGTCCAGCAACGTGCGCGGGACCGATGTAATCGGGATTCCCCGCCTCGTTGTCACGTCGCCGTCGAGGGTGGAGCTGCGAAAGGCAAGCAAGCCCCCATGGCGCCGGGGCCCACCACTCCCAGGACGTGTGACGCATTCGAAGCGCCGCGGAACCGACAGCAGTCCCCAGGCGGCTGCGGCGCTCATGTGGCTGAGGACGGTGCCCGGCGCCGTCAGGGTCGCGGCCATCCACCGACCCCAGTCGTCCTCCAGGACTGGGGCGATAGCGAACACTCCCTGCTCAACTGCTACCAGGCGCCCCGTGACAACCCGGTGTGTGATGGCCTTGTCGCTCAGGCCGAGGTCGATCATCTGCCGGCGCGAAATGCGGTTGAACTGGCGCCCCGCCAGCTCGGCGATCTGAGCGTCCCACATGCCCCCCTCGAGCGGACAGCGGGGGACGTTCGCCCCCCGGGAACGGTACGAGCGTCCCGCATGTCCCCCTTGGGGGGTTACTCGGGGACGTTCGAGGTCTCAGACCGCGGCTCGGGCCCGGACGCCGTCCGCCGCGCGGGCGTGTTCCGAGATCGCGTCGAGCAGCCGCGGCCACGCTCCCCGGGGCAGGTCGTGGCCCATGCCCTCGATCATCATCAGCCGCGCGCCCGGGATCGCCCTCGCCGTCGCGCGTCCACCCGAGGGGCGGATCATCTTGTCGACGCTGCCGTGAATCACCAGCGTCGGAGCCGTGATCCCGCGCAGCTTCTCGGTCCGATCCCCGGAGCCGACGATGGCGCCAAGCTGGCGACCGCCGGCGCTGACGTCGAAGCCACGGTCGTAGCTGATCGCAGCGCGTTCCCGGATGTATTGCTCGTCGCGATCGAAGCCGGTTGACCCGACCAGGCCGAAGACCTCCGCGGATCGCTCGATGTAGCTCTCCCGGTCACGCGGCGGAGGCCGGAGCAGGTAGCGGTAGACCGAGAGCGTGGGCTGACCGTGCCGGCGGCTGCCGGTGGTGGACATGATCGAGGTCAGCGAGCGGACCGCCTCGGGATGCTCGGCGGCGAGCGTCTGGCCGATCATGCCGCCCATGGAGGCGCCGACTACGTGGGCGGGCACCAGGTCGAGCTCCCGCAGCAACCCGACGGAGTCCTCGGCCATGTCGGAGAGCGTGTACTGCTCCGCCGGAAGCCGTCGGGTGAGCATCTGCTTGAGGCTGGGCGGGCGGAAGTCGGAGTGAGTGGAGCGGCCGATGTCGCGGTTGTCGAACCGGACGACGTAAAAGCCCCGCTCGGCGAGCTGCTCGCAGAAGTCCTCGTGCCAGGCGATCATCTGCGTGGCCAGGCCCATGATCAGCAGGATGGGCGGGTCGTCGGGATCGCCGAAGGTCTCGTAACAGAGGCTCACGCCCCGCCCGACATCGCAGAACTCCTCGGCCATCGACCGATCGTACTCAGCGGGTCGTGCCGCCGCCTAGGAACTAGGCACTTTTCGGGACTCCTGCAGGCGCAACGGATCTTGCAGTCGTGTTAACGACCGCTTACATTCCGGCGGCGACTGGATAGTCTCGCCAGCTGCCTCGTGCGGCACGCCGCACGCCTGCCGATGCCTAAATCTCAACCCAACAGAGGTCGATCCACTCCACGCGGGCGTGCCGCCGTGCTCGCGCTCACGGTGCTCGCCACGCTCGTGATCGGCTTGCTGATCGGCCAGAGCGCGCTCGGCGATCCGGCCTCGAAGATCGCCCAGAAGCAGTCGGAGCTCGACCGGATCCAGTCGGCCGAGGGTCCGTTGCGCTCGCAGATCGACCAGATGAACGCCGAGGTCGATCGGCTGATCGGGGAGGAATCGCGGCTTCGCCAGGAGCAGGCTTCTGCCCAGCACGAGCTCGACCAGAAGCAGGCGGAGCTCGACAAGGCGACCGCCCAACTGAACGCCGAGAAGGCGGAGCTGGCACGGGTGCGGGCGAAGCTGCAGCAGGCCGTCGCGGCGCTCGAGCAGCTGCTCGTCGACATCTACAAGTCGAACGAGCCGGACCTGACGTCGGTCGTCATGCACTCGGCGAGCTGGTCCGACCTGCTGACCAGGACCGAGTACATCGACCATATCCACGACTACGACGACGAGGTCGTCACACGGGTCCGGGGCCTCCGCGACCAGATCACCGCCCTGGTCAACCAGCTGCAGGCGACGCATGACCGCATCAAGGCCGCCCGCGACGAGGTCGCCGCGAAGGAGCGGCAGATCGCCGCGCAGCACGCGCAGATCGCGGAGCAGCAGTCTCAACTTGCGTCTGCCCGCAACGCGCGGCAGGGCGTCCTCAACGCGCTGCTTCGCAAGGAGCGCCAGATCCAGACGGATCTCTCGGAGATCCCCGCCCCCGCGGGCCACGCCACGATCGATTCGAACGGCGACGCGATCCCGCCCTCGAACGCGCCGCTCGCCGTGCGCGGCGCGATCGAGGCGGCGAACCAGATCGACGACCTCCCCTACATCTGGGGCGGGGGCCATGGCTCGTTCACGTCCAGCGGCTACGACTGCTCCGGCGCCGTCAGCTACATGCTTCATGGCGGCGGCTTCCTCTCCAGCCCGCTCGACTCGACCGGCCTCGAGGTCTGGGGCGAGTCGGGTGGCGGCAACTGGATCACAGTGTTCGCCAACAGCGGCCATGCCTGGGCCTACGTCGCCGGGTTGCGCTGGGACACCGGCGGACCGGGCGGCGGCAACGGGCCGCGGTGGTCGACGGTGATGAGGGACGACGCGTCGAGCTTCGTCGCGCGGCATCCCGCCGGGTACTAGCGCGAGCTCTTACTTAGCGGGCCAGCAGTAGCCGTAGGCCGTCAGGTTCGAGGCCGGGCCGAAGAAGCCGTAGCTGCGGGCGGTGAAGCTGTTGTTCTGGTTGATTGCGCCCTCGGCGAAGAACGCATTGGGGGAGCCGCCGGCGTTCGAGAAGCCGCCGGCGACGAGTCGCCTGCCCTTCGGACAGGACGGCGTGGTGGTGCTCGCCAGCTGGCCGGCGCCGATCGGGGCCGGGCTCGAGGTCACCTCGGTCAGCTTCGGCTTGCTCATACGCGCGCAGTAGGCGATTGCGGTCAGCTCGCCCTGCCCGGTCCCGTAGGCGCTGCCGGTGACCGTCCAGGCCTTCTTGCTCGCCATGCGCGACTCGGTGATGTAGTCGCCGCCATCGCTGCGGAAGTTGGTTCGCTGGAAGCCGCCGGAGACCAGGAACTGACCCTTCGGGCAACGTGCCGTCACGGTCTTCGTCTGGCCGCTTTTGATCCAGACGGTCTTGTGAGGTGTCGGCGTCGCCGGGACTACGCCCCGGCCGCAGACAACCTGGATCGTCACCTCACGAGTGGTCGTTTGGCCTGGGCTTGGATCGAGTACGACGACGCTGATGTGGTAGCCCAGCTGTGCACCGAGCCGCTCGTAGGAGTGGGGGTAGATCCCCTCGCCGTCTGCTCCCACGGCGGGGCTCTGGGTCATGCCGCCTCCGAGCGGTTCCCTGCCGCGCGGGCACAGGACCTCCAGACGAGGCGCCGTGTCGGGCTTGTTGAGCTTGTAGGTCTGGGTGACGAGGCTGACGTTGCGCAGCGTCCGGGCTAGCCCCGGCGTGGCGGCACCCTTACGGCCGAGGATCCGGATCGTGCCCTTGTTGGAATCGAGAACGTAGGTCCCGCCGACGGCCCGCAGGGCCATCCGCACCCGATTGCAGTTCGTTCCGGACTTCAGCACGTAGACCCGGTTCAGTCGCCCGAGGCCCCCTGGGCCGCGAGCTACCCCGACCGTGCGCCCGGTGGCCTTGGTGAGGATCGGTGCCAGCTCTGCCGGCGGCGCATAGCAGCCGGCAGGATCGAAGCGACGATCCTGCAGCGCGAACTTGTAAGCGCCCTCCAGCCGCTTGGTCGGGAGGTTGTGGCCCGGCGCAGCCCCGGATGCGCTCGCGCTGAAGACGAACAGGCCGGCGAGCAGAGATGTCAGAAAGAGGACGAGGGTCCGTTGCATGAGCGGGAACCAGAACAGATCTGGCCTCGAGAAGTTGCGCGATTTCGGATCCGAGCGGGCGCGCAGAGACTTTCGATACATTTGGCAAAGCGTGTATCAGTAGCGCTTTCGGGACGACAAAGGAGGAGAGATGCTCGGAGGGCAGAGGAAGCCGGCGCGGTTCGCGCTGATCACGATCGTGGCCGCGGCTCTCTGGGTCGCGCCGCCA
>DATDJZ010000032.1:0-16460 GCA_036520315.1 Solirubrobacterales bacterium
CCAAAGCGCCGAGCATCTTCTCGGGCTCGTAGGCGCCGTACGGGACGAGCTCGCCGCCGATCGACTTGCGGAGCCGATCGAGCTCCTGGGCCATCTTCGTCTCCATCTCCGCGGCGCGCTTGCGCATCCGGGCTATCTCGGCTCGCATCCGTTCCAGGCGCTGCTCGAGCTCGAGCACGGTCTCGACGCCCGCCAGGTTCAGCCCCTCCTCGCTGGTCATGCGCTGGATCCGGCGAAGGAGCTCGACGTCGGCCTGTGAGTAGAGCCGCGTGTTCTTGGGAGAGCGCTTCGGCGTGATCAGTCCGCGCGCCTCGTACATCCGGAGGGTCTGCGGGTGCATCTCGGCGAGCTCGGCCGCCACCGAGATCATGAAGACGCCTCGCTCCTGGTCGATCCGCTCAGTCCGGATCTGCTTTCTGCCGGAGCCGTCAGCCATCAGTCCTCAACTCTCTCTCCCCCGCCGGATGATCCGGCCCCGGCCGTTGATGCATGCCCGAGGAGCGAGGCGCGCGGGTTCCGGCCGTTGAGCGAGTCGGCGAGCTTCTCAACCGCCTCGCGCTGCTCGTCGGTGAGTTCCTTCGGCACGTCAACACGGATCCGGTAGTAGATGTCGCCGCGGCTAGATCCGGCGGCGGTTTTTGTGGCCGCCGTTGATGCTGGCCTCGGTGGCCCCTCGCCGCGCAGGCGTTGGACGGTTCCATGCTGCGTGCCCTGCGGGATGCGGATCGTCTTCGAGCCATTCAGGGTCGGCACCTCGATGTCACCGCCCTGAATCGCCTCGGCGACGGTGACGGGCAGGTCGACCTCGAGGTTGCCGTCAGGGCGCTGCTTGAACACCGGAGAGGCAGCGACCCGCGTCGTCACGTAGAGATCGCCGCGCGGCCCGCCCCGGTAGCCGGCCTCGCCCTTGCCCGCGAGCCTGATCCGGCTGCCGTCGTGCACGCCCGCGGGGATGTTGACCCGATAGCGCTTCGTTTCCTGGGTCACCCCGCTGCCGGAGCAGGTCGGGCAGGGGTCGTCGATGATCGAGCCCTGGCCGCCGCACTCGGGGCAAGGCTGGGAGATCGAGAAGAGGCCCTGGCTCTGCGCGTCGATGCCCGTGCCCTCACAGCGCGGGCAGGTGTGTGGCGAGGTTCCCGGCTTCGCCCCGCTGCCGTAGCAGGTCGGGCACTCCCCGGTGGTCGGGACGGAGACGGCGATCTGCGTGCCGTGCATCGCTTGGTCGAAGGAGAGACGAACCTCGGTCTCGAGGTCCCGGCCCTGCTGGGCGCGCGGGCCCTGCTGGCCACGACCGCGGAAGAAGGTGGAGAAGATGTCGCCGAGGTCTGAGGCGAATCCGCCGCCTGGGACGCCGCCCCCGCCGCCAGGGAAGCCCCCAGCGCCGAAGCCGGCAAAGCGGCCGCCTGCGTCGTATTGCTTGCGCTTCTCGGGATCCGAGAGCGCGTCATAGGCCTGCTGGATCTCCTTGAAGCGCTCCTCGGCCTGCTCGTCGTCCGGGTTGCGGTCCGGATGCCACTTGCGGGCCAGGTCGCGGTAGGCCTTCTTGATCTCATCCTGCGAGGCCGACTTCGAGACCCCGAGAACCTCGTAGAAGTCGCCGGAAGCCATCAGGCGCTCACCACCACGCGGGCCGGTCGCAGGACCTGTCCGTTGAGCCGGTAGCCCTTCTCCACGGTCTCCACGACGACGCCCGACTCGGTCCCCTCCGCGGACTTCGTCGAGAGTGCCTCGTGCAGCTGCGGATCGAACCTCTCGCCGATCGGGTCGAACGACTCGACACCCGCTCCCTCGAGCCGGTTGTGAAGCTCGTCGCGGACCATGCCGACGCCCTTCACGAGTGCCGCGTGCTCCCTTAAACGGGTCGCGCTGTCGCGCGCCCTCGCATCACCCTCGCCGGTCGCCAGCGCGCGCTCGAGGTTGTCCAACGCGGGCAGCAGCTGCTTGGCCAGGTCGGCCTTACCGCGCGCGAGCGCCTCGGAGGTCTCCTTGGTTACCCGCCGGCGATAGTTCTCGAAGTCGGCCTTGGTGCGCTGGGCGAGCTCGAGGTACTCATCGCGCTCGCGCTTCGCTTCTGCGAGCTCGTCGAGGTCTCGCTCGACCTGGTCGGCGGCTCCGTTCTCGGGCGAGTCCGGGCCGGTCGAGGACTCCTCGTCCTCGACCAGCTCAGCCTCGACGACCTCTTCGTCGATCCTCAGATCACGCCCCGCGCTGTCGCTGGCTCTCGCATCACGTTCGTCCGTCATGCGGCCTCCCTACGAGGTCTTCTCGTCGTCGACGACCTCGGCGTCCACGACTTCCTCCTCGTCGCCGGCGCCGTTCTGGGAGGCACCATCGGTGGAAGTCGCCGCCTGCTCCTGTGAAGCCTGCGCGTAGATCTGCTCGGAGACCTTCTGGAAGGACGCCTGCAGCGCGTCTGACTTGGAGCGGATCTCGCCGGCGTCCTCGGAGGTCAGCGAGTCGCGGACGTCCTTGATGGCCGCCTCGATCTCGTTCTTCGAGCTCGCGTCGACCTTGTCGCCCAGCTCGCCGAGCTGCTTCTCCGCCTGGTAGGCGGCGTTCTCGGCCACGTTGCGGGCCTCGGCCAGCTCGCGTTGGCGCCGGTCCTCGTCGGCGTGCGACTCGGCGTCCTTGATCATCTGGTCGACCTCGGACTCGTCGAGTCCGGAGCCGCCCTTGATCTCGATCTTCTGCTCCTTGCCGGTGCCGAGGTCCTTCGCCGAGACGTTGAGGATGCCGTTGGCGTCGATGTCGAACGTCACCTCGATCTGCGGCATGCCTCGCGGCGCCGGTGGGATGCCGGTGAGCTGGAACTTGCCGAGGCTCTTGTTGCCCGAGGCCATCTCGCGCTCACCCTGGAGCACGTGGACCTCGACCGAGGGCTGGTTGTCCTCCGCCGTCGAGAAGGTCTCCGACTTCTTGGTCGGGATCGTGGTGTTCCGCTCGATCAGCTTGGTCATAACGCCGCCCTTGGTCTCGATGCCGAGGGTGAGCGGGGTGACGTCGAGCAGCAGCACGTCCTTGACGTCGCCGGCCAGCACGCCCGCCTGGATGGCGGCGCCGATGGCGACGACCTCATCGGGGTTGACGCCCTTGTGCGGGTCCTTGCCCGTCAGCTCCTTGACCTTCTCCTGAACTGCCGGCATACGGGTCATGCCGCCCACCAGGACGACGTGCTCGACCTCGCTCCCGGCGTCGGCCAGGGCCTGCTTGACCGGTCCGACGACTCGCTCGAGGAGATCCGCGGTCAGCTCGGTGAGCTTCGCCCGGGTCAGCTTGATGTCGAGGTGCTTCGGACCTGCGTCGGTGGCCGTGATGAACGGCAGGTTGATCTGCGTCTCCTGGGTGGTGGAGAGCTCGATCTTCGCCTTCTCCGCGGCCTCGTAGAGGCGCTGCTGGGAGTTCTTGTCGGCCGAGAGGTCGACGCCCTGGTCACGCTTGAACTCCGCGACCAGCCACTCGACGATCGCCTTGTCCCAGTTGTCGCCGCCGAGGTGGTTGTCACCGGCGGTCGACTTCACCTCGAAGACGCCGTCGCCGATCTCCAGGACGGAGACGTCGAAGGTGCCGCCACCGAGGTCGAAGACGAGGATCGTCTGGTCGGACTCCTTGTCGAGCCCGGAGGCGAGCGACGCGGCGGTCGGCTCGTTGATGATCCTCTTGACGTCGAGGCCGGCGATCTTGCCGGCGTCCTTGGTTGCCTGGCGCTGGTCGTCGTTGAAGTAGGCCGGGACGGTGATCACGGCCGAGTCGACCGGCTCGCCGAGCTTGGCCTCGGCGTCGGCCTTGAGCTTCTGCAGGATCATCGCGGAGATCTCCGGCGGGGAGTACTGCTTGCCGTCCACGTCGATGCGGACGTCGCCGTTCGGGCCGGCGACGACCTTGTACGGGACGATCGTCTCCTCCTCCTTGACCTCGCTCTCCTTGCGGCCCATGAAGCGCTTGATCGAGAAGATCGTCTTCTCGGGGTTCATCACGGCCTGCCGCTTGGCGACCGTGCCGACCAGGCGCTCGCCCGAATCGGTGAAGGCAACGACGGAGGGAGTGGTGCGCCCGCCCTCGGCGTTCTCGAGGACCTCCGGCTCACCGCCCTCCATCACGGCCATGGCCGAGTTCGTCGTGCCAAGGTCGATTCCAATCGTCTTTGCCACTTTCATTCCTCCAAAGTCTCGAAGTAGTTCTGCAAAGTCGGTTTCAGTGTATCCGCCTAAGAAATCTAAGTGAGAGTGTTGCAGATGTATGCGTGGAAGTGAAGGTTAGCGCGCTCGTCGCCGGCCATTCAGGCAAAAGAGAGGCCGAGCACGGGGCCCGGCCTCTCCAGTCGATCTGCCTGGGTTCTCTACTTGATCTTCAACACGCTCGTCAGCGCGGCGTGATCGGACGGGTAGAGGCCGTTGACCGGCGCCCGACCGTCGACGAAGCCCTTCACGAACTTGATCTTGCCCTTGTTCGCGAGGACGTGGTCGACCTGGTGGTCGAAATCCTTGATCGAGTTCGGACCACCGACCAGGAACGGGTCGTTCAGGCAACAGCTGAGCGGGTTGGCGGTGCTCCGCTCGGTGAACCCTCCGGCGAGCAACGCGTTGTACGCATTCCGATCGCCGTTGTTGGCTACGGTGTCGTCGTCGGAGTTCATGTCGCCGAGCAGGATCACCGGTCGCGTGCTATTGGCCGCCCCGCCCGGACTGACCAGCTGCGCCGCCTGTGCGGCCCGGACGTCGCCCTTGCCGAGCGTGGTCCCCTGGTTGGTCTGGTTGGTGCCCTGGCTGTCGAACGCCTCCAGGTGTGTGTTGACGAAGTGGAAGCTCCTGCCGCGAGCCTTCACATCGATGGCGGTCCAGCCGCGCGTAACGTCGACCGTCCTGACGCCGCCCGCGAGGGTCTCGCGCAGCAGCGTATTGAAGGTGCCGCTCGTCGGCTTCTTGAACTTGACCCCGACGCCCTTGCGGACCAGGATCGCGTCGCGCATCGTCAGGCGCTCGTTGTGGTCGGCGCCGGCGAGACCCGGGTCGCCGCCGTTCGGATTGTCGTTGACCGGCAGCTCGAAGTCGAACTCGGGCTTGACAACCGCCAGCACGTACTGGACGCCGCCCTTCTTCTTGCCCTTCTTGGCGGCGCTCGCCGAGCCCTTCTTGCCCTTCTTCTTGCTGCCCTTGTTCAGCTTGTTGAGCAGGTCGGTGAGGAAGTCACCGCCCAGCGGATCGGTCTGGGTCGCGACCGGGCTGCCGAGCGCGGCGTTGATGTCCACCGGACCGGTCCGCCACCAGGCCGCCTCCTGCAGGCCGACGATGTCGGGCTTGCGCTTCTTGATCTCGGCGGCGAGGGAAGCAGCGCGCACGGAGGGGAACTTAGTGGCGTGGACCTGATTAACGATCTCGCCGCCAGCGTCAACGGCCTGCGGGATCGTGTTCGCCTGCAGCGCTGGCGTCAGATCCGCCCCCAGGTAGAGATTGCGGGTCATCACCGTGAGCTGATGGCCCTTCTTCTTCCCCTTCGCCTTGGCGTCGGCTACGCCGGGGAGCAGCGCCAGTACGAGGGCGGCGATCAGGCTGAGGACCAGCCCCAGACCCACGCGCCCCCGACTGGAGAAGCCATGTGCGTTACTCAACTGAACTCCTTTCGAAGAAAGGCACCACCGCGGCGCCCCTCGATTCCTCTCATCGGTCCTAATCACGCCGATCCGCGCAGAGTTGCGGGGGTTATCCGCAGGCTCGTAGGTACTACGGACCCTGCCCGGCGACCTGCGACACGAAGGTCGCGACCTCGTCGGCCTGTTGGCCCGAGAGGACGCCCTTGGGCATCCGCCCCCCGACCCCGTTGTTGATCGCGCTCAGCACCCGCGGCTTGATCGTGGCCGGATCCGGAGCGCTGGCGCTCGGCGGGGCGAGCAGCTCGTCCAGGTTCGGTCCAATGACGCCATCCGTGCCGGCCGCGGCGAGGGTGTGGCAGGCGCCGCAGTTGGTCACGAACAGGTCCTTGCCGCCCTGCAGATTGGAGGCGACGTTCGTGCCGGTCAGGCTCTCAGAGCCCTCTTGGGTCAGCGCCCAGGCGGGGATGCCCACCCCGAAGAGCAGGACCACGATCCCGAAGATGACGAACGTGCTCCGTTTCATCTCTGGCGCGGCAGCATATTGACCTGCAGCTCAGCCTTGTGCACGCGATACCAGGGGCACATGCGGCGAAGGCCGCACTCCCAGCACCGCGGTCGCGGCCTGCAGATAGCCCGGCCGTGGCGGATCAGGTTGATGTGGAGCTCGTAGGCGTCCTCGGGCGGGGTGATGGCGAGCATCTCGTCGTGCGCCTCTTCGAAGGACGCGTTCGGCCTGAACAGGCCGAGTCGCCCTCCGACACGCTTCACGTGCACGTCCACCGGGATCTCGGGGCGGCCGAAGGTGAAGAGCAGGACCACGGCGGCGGTCTTGCGACCGATCCCCGGGAGGCCCGTCAGGAATTCGAGCGCCTGCTCGCGCGGGGCCTCGGCGAGCCAGTCGAGGTCGGGCGGATCCCCGAGCTCTCCGAGAATCTCCTGTATCCGAGGGGCCTTCGTGGGGCTGAGGCCGCCCGGCTTGATGGCAGCCTCCACCTCCTCGGTCGGCGCGTCCCTCACCTGCTCCCAGGTGGGAAACCGCTCGCGCAACCGGGCGTATGCAACATCGCGATTGTGGTCATTGGTGTTCTGGGAGAGAACCCCGCGGACGAGCTCGGCGATCGGATGGCCGTGGGGGTGGTTGACGGGTTGCCCGTAGAGCTCTCGCAGCCGGTCGCGGATCGCCAGCACCCGGCGCCGCGAGGGGCGATGCCACTCCGGATCGCGCTTTGGAATGCGCGGTGGCTTGCTCGGCGGAATGGTCGCCGTCTTGCCGTCCGCGAGGACGATCTTGCTGGGCAGGGGCATGGGGCGAGGATATTCGCGCCGATATGGTGTGCGCCCACCTTGGCCGCCATCGAGACCGGCACCGCGATGGTCGACGGCGTTTCCACCTTCTTCCGCCGGATACCCGGCGAGGGGCCGCCGGCGGTCTTCGTCCACGGCAACCCGACCCACTCCGAGGACTGGCTGCCGTTTCTCGAGCGGATGTCCGGCCCCGCTCTCGCATTCGACCTGCCGGGCTGGGGTCGCTCGGCCCGCCCTTCGCCGTCGGAGTTCGACTATTCGATGCAGGGCCTCGGGCGCTTCGTGAGGCGTTTCCTGCAGCGCCTTGCCATCGAGGAGTACGCACTGGTCGTGCACGACTGGGGCTCGCTGGCGCTGATTCCCGCCCAGGAGGAGCCCGACCGCATCCGCCGCCTGGTGATCATCAACGCCGTCCCGCTGCTGCCGGGCTACCGCTGGCACCGGACTGCGCGCATCTGGCGCACCCGCGGGCTCGGCGAGCTCTCCAGCCGGCTGTGGAGCAGACGACTCCTCGACTACGGGCTGCGAGAGTCCCGCGGCGACTGGAGCAGGCACGACCCCGCCTTCGTCGACATGATCTGGGACCACTTCGACCGGGGCACCATGGCCGCCGTCCTCCGTCTCTATCGCTCGGCCGACCCGGACCGGCTCGCCCTGGCCGGGCGGCGACTGGGCTCGATCACCTCACCGGCTCTGGTCGTCTGGGGCGGTAGAGACCGCTATCTTCCGGACGGATTCGGCCCGGCATGGAAGGCGAGCCTGCCGAATGCGGAGCTCTACGAGCTGCCGAAGGCCGGTCACTGGCCCTGGATCGACGCCCCACAGGCTGTCGATCGGGTGGTCCGCTTCCTCGAGGACGACGAAGGTTCCGGCGGTCAGTGACGAATTCACGAAGGAGTTATCCGCGCGTTAACTAAAATCTTCCGGTCGTGCATTCCCTGATCAACAAAATCGGCGGCTGGCTGCCTCACGGATATGGAGACGCCGGGAAGCAGCTCAGCCTCTTCGTGCTGGCGGAGATCAGCTATGAGGCCGTGCGCGGAATCGCCGACGGTGCGCGCGACCAGGCCTTCACGAACGGGGCGAACGTGATCTCGCTCGAGAAGAGCCTGCACACCTTCTTCGAGCCGAACCTCCAGTCGATCTTCATCGAACACCGCTGGATCATCGACTTCGCCAACTTCATGTACATGAACAGCCACTTCGTCGTGACGACGGCGTTCCTGGTCTGGATGTACGTCTTCCGCAATAAGAACTTCTACTTCGTCCGCAACATGTTCATGGTTGCGATGGCGCTCGCGATCGTGGGCTATGCCCTCGTGCCGACGGCGCCCCCCCGCCTCTTCCCGCAGGACGGCTTCGTGGACACGATCACGGACTTCGCCCAGGTCAACCACGACTCCGCCCTGGTCAAGCTCTTCATCAACCCCTACGCCGCAATCCCCTCCATGCACGTCGCCTTCTCGACGATGATCGGCGTCACCGGTGTGCTCGTCGCCCGGCACAGGACCACCAAGATCCTCTGGGCCGCCTACCCGGTGCTCGTTTTCTGGGTGGTCGTCGTGACCGCCAACCACTTCTGGATTGACGGTGCCGCAGGCCTGCTCGTCGCGGTGCTTGCCGCCTTCGCCGCGCGCTCTTTGGCCCGCGCCCGTCCGGCCGTCTGGTCCTTCCGCCCGGCGACCACTTGACCGCACGGGTCGCGCTCCGTCGCTATGGCGAGCCGGGGCTGGTGGCGGCTGCTCTGGGCGTCGCTTACCTGATCGTTCAACCGGACAGCGCCGACCACGCCGCGCAGGTCTTCCGCTCGGGGCTCTTCGATAGCCAGGGCTTCGCCGCCTGGGACAACTTCTGGTTCGGCGGCCATCACCTGCCCGGCTACGGGTTGATGCTCCCAGCGCTGGGGGCCCTGATCGGGCCGCGGCTGGTGGGGGTCCTGTCCGCGGTGGTCGCCTCGCTGCTCTTCTCCGCGATCGCCTACCGCCGCTTCGGGGACCGGGCCCGGTTGGGCGTCGTCTGGTTCGCCACCGCGACCTCGATCAGCCTGTTCACGGGGCGGCTCACCTTCGCGCTCGGTGTCGCGGTTGCCCTGGCCGCCGTTTTCGCCGCGCAGCGCGGGCATCGGCTCTTCGCGATCTTCTTCGCCGCTCTCACCCCGCTGGCGAGCCCGGTCGCGGCGCTGTTCCTGGCCTGCGGAGTAATCGCCTACACGATCGCCGAACACAGCCGCAGGGGTCTGGAGCTGGCCCTGGTCACGGTCGGGATGGCGGTGCTGATGTCCTACGCGTTCCCCGAGGGCGGCACCGAACCGTTCGATTTCTCGAGCTACGAGCCCGCCATCCTGGTGACGATCGCCGTCTTCGTGGCCCTGCCGCAGGAGGAGCGCCTGCTGCGCTACAGCGTGGCGGCCTACGCCCTCGCGCTCACGGCCGCCTTCCTGATCCAGACGCCGATGGGCGGCAACGCGACCCGCATGGGCTCGCTCCTGCTGGGGCCGGTTCTCGCGTTCGGCCTGTGGCGCCGACAGCGCTTCTATCTGATCCTGCTGGTCCCGGTGCTGATCTATTGGCAGTGGTCACCCGTGGTGAGGGATCTCGAGCAGGTGAGCGCGCAGCCCTCCGTCAAACCCGGGTTCTACGCGCCATTGATCGACTACCTGCGCGGTCAGCCTCGCCACGACTCCTACCGAGTCGAGGTTCTGCCGGAGGCGCACCACTGGGAATCCGCCTACGTCCCGCGAGGCATCTACATCGCCCGCGGCTGGGAGCGCCAGCTCGACCGCGAGCTCAACCCGCTCTTCTACCAGTCCACCCCGCTGACCGGGCCGCAGTACCGCAGCTGGCTCGACGATCTCGGGGTCGGGTACGTCGCGGTCCCGCACGCGCCACTCGACTACGCGGGGCGGCCCGAGAAGCGAATGCTGAAGCGGGGACCGCCCCGGTACCTGGAGCGTGTCTACCGGAGCCAGGACTGGACGGTCTACAAGGTGCGGAACCCCTCGCCGCTGGCGATCGGCGGCAAGATGGTGAAGCTGCGGCCGCAGGGGTTCGTGGTCGACACGAGCGCGCCCGGGACCGTGCTCGTACGGGTTCACTGGACCCCGTACTGGTCGATCGAGCATGGCACCGGCTGCGTGGAGCAGGCGCCCGGCGGCTACACCATGCTCGACGTGGAGACGCCCGGCCGGTTCCGAGTCGGGATCGACTTCTCGCCGGTGCGCGCGATCAGCTCGGGGCCCCGCTGCCGTGAGGAGCCGGTGATCCAGTACGGGTCCGCCGGGGCGGATCAACCAGCGACCGTCCCGCGAGTGAGCAGGCACCGCTGATGGGCGCCCCGGGCCGGGCCGGCCGCCGCGCCCGGGAGCTGGTCTCCTCCGTCCTGCCGCGGGGACCGCTCGACCTGCTCATCCAGCTCGCCGTGCTCGCCGTCGCCTACTGGGCCTGGCGGCACGCCCGCGGTGCCGTGGACGGCAGCATGGGGCTCTCCTTCTCGCACGCCCGGGATCTGGTGAGCGCCGAGCGCTCGCTGGGCCTCCTGTTCGAGCCCAGCGTCCAGCACTGGGCCGTGGGCACCGGCTGGCCGGCCGAGGTGGCCCGCTGGGGCTACGCGAACCTGCACTTCAAGGGCAGCTGCCTGATGCTGGCGATCCTCTACTTCGGCTACCGGGGGAGTTTCGGCTTCGTGCGCAACGCGGTGATCGCGGCGATGGCGATCTCGGTGCTCGGCTACGCGCTCTTCCCGACGGCTCCGCCGCGCTTCCTTCCCGAGCTCGGCCTCGACCCCTCGAGCTCGGTCACCGGCAATAACCCCCTCCTGTCCAATCCCGGCGACCCCCTCTTCAACCCGTTCGCGGCGGTGCCCTCGATGCACGTGGGCCTCTCCGTGATCCTCGCCTGGTCACTCGCGATGCTGGTGCGAGCTCGCCCGGTGCGAGTCGCGCTGTTCGCTTATCCGCTGCTGATGACCTACGTGGTGATCGCGAGCGGCAACCATTTCTGGCTGGATGCGTTCTTCGGGCTGATCACCGCAGCCCTCGCGACCGGCGTCGCTATGCTCCTCGCCCGGCTCAACTCGGACTGGTCCTTCGGTTCGGCGACCCGCAGCGCTTCGACCGGCGACCTCGAACCGCAGCCAGAGCCCGAGGCCGCACCGGCATAGCGCCGCATATGCGAGGGTGCGCCGGTAGGCGCAACCCGTTTAATGCTGGAGGCGCAACCCGTTTAATGATGAGCATCGATCAGCGAGACCTGCCCTCCAATGGGTCCCCTCCGCCCGGTAGGGGACCGACGAGTGCCGCCGAGTTCTCAGCCGCGATGCGCAACCGCCTGATCGAGTCCCGCCTCACGCCGAACGCGATCTCCACGGTCGGCCTGATCGGCAATCTGGCGGCGGCCGTCCTGATCTGGCAGGGCCTCTACTTCCTCGGCGGTGTCGCCTTCATCATCGGCTCGGTGATGGACACGCTCGACGGCCGCTACGCGCGCGCGTCGGGCAAGGGGACCCTCTTCGGGGCATTCCTCGACTCCACGCTCGACCGGATCGAGGAGGGCATCGTGCTGACTGCGGTCGCCTACCGCTTCGCCCTGGCCGGAGACGAGTTCGCGGCGGCGATGTGCGTCGTGGTGGTGCTCGGATCGCTGATGGTCTCCTACACCCGTGCGCGGGCCGAGGCGCTAGGCGTGGAGTGCAAGGTGGGGTTGGCCACGCGCCCCGTGCGGGTAGTCATACTCTCGGTCGGCCTCGTCTTCGCGAAGGGAGCCGGAATCTTCGACGCGGACCTTCTCGCACCGGCGATCTATGTGATGGCGGCGCTGACGGCTTTGACGGTGGTCCAGCGCGTCTGGCACGTCAGGAACGAGCTGAAGCGGCGCGGCGCGGAGGTGCAGCGGGCGCCGGCGCAGGCGGCGGTTCCGGCCGAGGACGTGTAACCCCTCAGCGGCGCAAGTGTGGTTTCAGAGCTGAGTTTCTTATCGAGGAGGATTTCCCAGGATGAGCACCGTGAATGGAAGAGCGAACGGCGCCCGCCGCAACGGCGGCCAGGACGAGAAGGTCCGGGTCGCGATCGTCGGCGTCGGCAACTGCGCGAGCTCTTTCGTGCAGGGCGTCGAGTACTACAAGGACGCCGACCCGGCTGAGCAGGTTCCGGGCCTCATGCATGTGGATCTGGGCGGCTACCACGTGCGCGACATCGAGTTCACCGCCGCCTTCGACATCGATGCGGACAAGGTCGGCAAGGACCTCTCCGAGGCGATCTGGTCCGGCCAGAACAACACGATGAAGTTCTCGGACGTGCCGGAGCTGGGCGTCAAGGTCCATCGTGGCATGACCCACGACGGGCTTGGCAAGTACCTGAAGGAGAAGATCACCAAGGCCCCGGGCGAGACCGCCGACATCGTCGGGATCCTGCAGGACACCCAGACCGACGTGCTGGTCTGCTACCTGCCGGTCGGCTCCGAGCAGGCGACCAAGTGGTACGTCGAGCAGGCGCTCGCCGCCGGCGTCGGCTTCGTCAACTGCCTGCCGGTGTTCATCGCCCGGGAGGACTACTGGGACCGGCGCTTCGAGGAGGCCGGCCTGCCGATCATCGGCGATGACATCAAATCCCAGGTCGGGGCGACGATCGTGCACCGCCAGCTCGCCAGGCTGTTCGCCGAGCGCGGCGTGCGCATGGAGCGCACCAGCCAGCTCAACGTCGGCGGGAACATGGACTTCTACAACATGCTCGAGCGCGAGCGGCTGGAGTCCAAGAAGATCTCGAAGACCAACGCGGTCACCTCGATCATGGACCACGAACTGCCGCCGGAGGACGTCTACATCGGCCCCTCGGACTACGTGCCGTGGCTCACCGACCGCAAGTGGGCGCACATCCGCGTCGAGGGCAGGGCCTTTGGCGACGTGCCGCTCAATGTCGAGCTCAAGCTCGAGGTCTGGGACTCCCCGAACTCCGCGGGCATCGTCATCGACGCGGTGCGGATCGTGAAGCTGGCGCTCAACCACGGCATCACCGGCCAGCTCGACGGCCCGTCCAGCTACCTGATGAAGTCGCCGCACAACCAGCGGCCCGATCCGGTGGCGCGGGAGATGACCGAGGAGTTCATCGCCAAGTACGCCCGACAGCGGGGCGTTCCTGCCAAGGGCCGGAGCAAGGCCAAAGCCAAGGCGAAGTAGCTCGGATCCGTAAGCTCGGCCTGTGAGCGCCGACTCACTGGCCATCGCGCAGGTCAGCCCCCATCCGTGGGGGAATCGGCACGAGATCAACCAGTTCGTCGCCCGCACCTCTGCGGAGCTGGCCGCTCGGGGTCATCGCGTCCTGGTCGTCGCGCCCTCTGATTCGCGGCGCGAGATTCGCGAGAGCCGCCGGCTGATCCGCGAGGCTCACGACGATCCCGCCGCCATCTGGCAGGGGGAGAACCCGCGGGTGATCGCGATGGGGCAGAGCATCCCGCTGCCGAGTGGCCCGCGCCGGCGGCCGGCGCCGCTGCCGGTCGACGTCAGCGGGGCGCTCGAGCGCCTGCTCGGCAGCGTGCCCCTCGACGTGGTGCACGTGCACGAGCCCTTCGCGCCGAGCACCGGCTCGGCGGCCCTGCGCCACTCGATCTCGCTCAACGTCGCGACCTTCCATGAGCCCGTGGAGCGGGTGCTATCCACTCAGGTTGCGCGGATGCTCGTCGAGGTCTTTTTCGGCCGGATCGACGCGAGGACCGCGTCCAACGCGGCGACGGGGGAGCTCCTGCAGCGCTTCTTCCCCGGGCAGTACGAGCTGATCCGGCCGGGTGCGGATCGCGCTGAGCAGGCGCTGGAGCCGGCGCCTGCCGGCAGGGTGCGGATCGCCTATTGCGCGGAGGAGGAGCGCGGCGCACTCCGCCTGCTGCTGCGGGCCCTGCGCAAGCTCCCCGACGATCTGGACTGGGAGGGCGTCATCTGGTTCGACGGGCCGACGGATCCGCTGGCCCGAGTCAGCCAGCGGCTCCGGGAGCGGCTGCGCGTCGTCCGCCCCCGCGACGGCGAGCCCGCGGAGTTCCTCGCCGGCGCGGACATCGCCTGTCTCGCGTCCGGGGGGGTGCGTGCCGCCCCGGGTCTGATCAGGAAGGCGTTCGCCGCCGGCGCCGTGCCCGTCGTCTCGGACCTCGAGCTCTACCGCGAGCTGGTGGGTGAGGGGGAGCGGGGGCTGCTCTTTCCTCTCGGCGACGTGCTCACCCTGGCCGCACAGCTCGAGCGGCTCTCACGCGACGCGCCGCTCCGGAATCAGCTGCGAGCGGTCGCCCGTGCCGGCCCCGAGGCGCGCCCCTGGCCGGAGGTGACGGATGAGGTCGAGAACGTCTACCGCCGGCTGGTCGCGAGGCGGCACGACCCGAGCGGGAACCCCGACATCCGGCGTCGGCTGCAGGGGCGCGAGCACATCCATTGCGATCTCCACATGCACACCGACCATTCACCGGACTGCGCCACTCCCGCGGAACTGCTGCTGGAAACCGCCAAGGAGCGCGGGCTCGGCGCGATCGCGATCACTGATCACAACGAGATCTCGGGGGCCCTGGAGGCGCAGCAGATCGCGGCCCGGATCGGCGGGATCAAGGTGATCATCGCCGAGGAGGTGAAGACCGCTCACGAGGGCGAGGTGATCGGCCTCTTCCTGAGCGAGCGGATCGAGCGCGGGATGTCGCTGGCCGAGACGATCGCTGAGATCCGCCGGCAGGGAGGCCTTGTCTACGTTCCCCACCCGTTCGACAGGCTGCACTCCGTGCCGGACTACGAGAATCTGCTCGAGGTCGTCGACGACATCGACATCCTCGAGGTGTTCAACCCGCGAGTGACCCTGTCGGCCTTCAACGAGGAGGCGGTGAGGTTCGCCGGGAAGTACTACATCGTGCCCGGCGCGGGATCGGACAGCCATGTGGCCCAGGGACTCGGCAGCGTCAAGATCCGGCTGCGGGACTTCGACGGACCGCAGGAGTTCCTCGAGTCGATGCGCGAGGCGGACATCGTCCGCAAGCACAAGAACCTGGTCTACGTCCAGGCGCTCAAGTTCCTGCAGACGAGCGGCGGGCGGGGAGGGCGCTCCCTCGCCGCCCGTGATGGTGGCCAGGGCGCGCGCAAGCGCCGCCGCTCCGCGAGCAAGAGTTGATGCACCCGCAAGGGGCCGAGCCGAGCCCGAAGAAGAGGCAAGGGGCCGTGTCATCCATAACCGACGACGAGATCCGCGAGAAGTACCTCGAGCGCGCGATCCGGGAGCTGAACGACCTGGGCCGCGAGCTCTCGGAGTGCGCCGACTGCCCGCGCGGCAACGTGATGCCGGTGCAGGGGTCCGGCCATCCGCAGGCCGACATCCTGATGCTGAAGGGGTCGGCCACTGCCTCCGAGATCGAAGAGGGAGTGGCCTTCTATGGCCGGGCCGGCAACGCGCTGATGAAGAGCTTCAAGCGGCTCGCGATCGACCCGATCGTGGTCTTCGGCACCCTCTGCGCCAAGTGCCCTCTCACCGATCCGACGCAGGCATCGGAGACATGCATCGCGAGGGTCGCCGAGGAGATCGCGATCGTGCAGCCGCGCATGATCGTCGTGATGGGGGAGCAGGCCCTGCGGACCCTCAACGGCCTCGAGCTGCCACTGGCGGAGCCGATCGAGCAGCGCGAGGGCGAGATTCAGCGCCTCACACCGACCATCGACGCCCTGTACGCGCCGGACATCGATGACTCGCTCGACACCGACGACGCGAAGCAGCGCTTCTGGTCGGCGTTCAGGGTGCTCGGCGACTGGTACGACCAGCTGCCCCCGTACTAGAAACCTCGAATCGGTCGGCATAGACTGAGCCCATGGGGTTGCTAGGGGACGCCTGGAAGGCGCGGAGGATGAAGGACCCGGTCGACGGGATCGCCCAGGTGGTTGGGAGCACCCAGCCCCCCGACTCCGCCACCTCGAGCAACTGCAACCTGACCCTCGTCGTCCAAGCGGAGGGCGTGGAGGCGACGAGCATCGAGCACAGCTGCATCGCCCCCACCAAGAAGTGGCCCTGGCCAGGTACAACGCTCCCGGTCACCTTCGACCGGACCGACCCGGATCGCCTCAAGGTCCGCTGGGACGACATCCCGGAAACGGCCGACCAGGTAAAGCAGCAGGCCGAGGCGCTCGCCGCGCAGCTCAACCAGGGCAGCGGTCGATCGGTTGTCTCCTCGGGCGGCAATGTGAACGAGATCGTCCAGGCGCTCCAGCAGGCGATGCCAGGTGCGCAGATCCAGGTCGGC
The DNA here is from genome assembly GCA_036520315.1 of Solirubrobacterales bacterium. Classification (GTDB taxonomy): domain Bacteria; phylum Actinomycetota; class Thermoleophilia; order Solirubrobacterales; family 70-9; genus DASUPK01. Next base: position 16,135 of record DATDJZ010000032.1, read on the forward strand.
GATGCCCAGGTCGTCTCGGGAGCGGGGGCCGGCGGTGGCGATGACGATGACCGGATCGCGGAGCTCGAGCGGCTGGCGAAGCTGAAGGAATCCGGGGCGCTCACCGAGGAGGAGTTCGAGCGCGAGAAGGCGCGCATCCTCGGCGGCTAGCCCCAGTGCTCCGCACGGCCAGCAAATACACTGGACACGGTGGAGCTGGAGGAGCGGACAATCGAGCAGCTGCCCGACCGCTGTGACAACTGCGGCGCGGAGCTCACCGATGCCGAGAAGCAGACGGCGCTCACCGAGGGGCCGCCCGGCGGCCGCGTCCTCTGTACCACCTGTGC
>DATDJZ010000033.1:0-3064 GCA_036520315.1 Solirubrobacterales bacterium
AGGAATCTCGTTGAAGCCGTTGCGGGGGTCTTTCCACAGGCCGACTACACGTGCGGCATCGCGTCCGCGTGGACGGCACCGGTCTACCAGGCCCCAAGCGCTGAGGGTCAGCACAGCGGAACCTGGGTCGTCGGCAAACACGCTCGCGTAGCGAGCGGACCACCGCGATGTGAGCTGTGGCCCGTCGAGGAGCGGCGTCATGATCCCCGTCGGGCCGACCGCGCGGATGAGGTCTGCGACTTCGTCGTTCTGAGCAAGGTCCTCGCAGACCAGGACCACCACGGTGAACCCCTCGCCGAACTCGATGAAATGGAGAACGGGTCGGGGTACGTTCACGGCTTCCCACCACCGCATTTCAGGGTGTAGCTCTCCCCCGAGGTGATACTGGTAGATCTGCCCAGCGTCCAAGGACCATCGATGATGCTTGTTCTGGCGGACGTGGAACCAGCTGGTACCGAAGCCCTCCAGCGGTCGGGAGCGGCCCTTCTCCAGCTGCGGCGACAGGCCCCAGTGAGCCCAGTTGTCGGGAAACTCATCGAGCCGCGATCGCCTTTGGCGTACCCCGGCGGTGAGGGAGGCTACACCGTGCGACTCCAGTAATGCCTCCAACGGCGCAAGCTCATCCTCCGTGATCGCGCTCTCCGGCAGGCACACCACGTCGATGTTGTCGACCTCGTTGCGGGCGGCGACCAGCATCCGGTCCACCAGATCCAAGTCGATTCGCTCGGCGGGGTCGAAGTCAAAGAATCCATACGGTTCGTCGGTATCGCGCTGCGCGGAACCTTCGACGGGGCGAAAGTCGCTTGCGCGTATCTGCAACGGCCATGGCAGCAGCAGGAAGTTGACATGGTCGGCGCGAGGCTCGGTGCCCCGCCGACGGGCCGGCAGCTTGTGCCATCGCACGCCGACGCTCGGCCCGTACACAGTTGCGTACCGGGACATGGATCGGATGGAGGTTCCTGGCGCTCCGGGCGTGCGCACCTTCGGAAGCACCAGCGCCATGTCCTGCGAAATTCGCGCGAGCGTGCCGCGCTGCGCGAGCAGCTCCCGGGCGCGGCCCCGATAGCCGCACCCGAGGGGATTTGAAGCCGTCAGCGCGACCCCGAGCCCGGCGCACGCCTCATCGGCGATGGCGTGCAGCGTCAGCAGTGCAGCGCACAGTTCCCAGTCGGCACCGATAGAAAGCTCTTCCAGCGGCGTTGTAGCTGCGGCGACCACGATCTTCATCATGCTGACAAGCAGCGGCGGAACCGGCTCCCCCGGGGCATCGACGACGCCACTCCACGCGCGTCCAGCGGCCTCGACCGTAGTAGACCACCCGCTTCGTGATCCGGGCGGCCATTGGCGCCCGGGCGGCGGCGACAGCGCATAGCGATAGATCCCCGACCGCTGCAGCATTAACGAGGTCAGCGCGAAAAGGTCCGGCGGCCAATCCAGGAGGTCAGCGCTCAGTGGCCGACCGCTCATCGCCTGCCAGAGCGACCCGACAGTCGTCTGCCCCGTTGCGCCCGCGCCAGATTGGTGCTCAGACATCAACCCGCCTTCCGTCGGCGTCGACGCCCGTACTACCGGCGCGAATCTCGTGAAGCGGGTGTTTGCGGCTCGTCGTCCGCGACAACGGGCGGGGCGTTCCAGCTGGCGAGGAGTCGTAGCTTCTCCTCGGAAGGCGAGCCGCGGTCGGCGCTGTAGACGATGACCGTCTGGCCCCGGTCGCCGGGCAGCGCGAGAGTCTCGTAGTTGAGCCTCAGCTCGCCCACGGTCTCGTTGAAGAACCGCTTGACGCCGTGGGTGTGTTCGAACAGGCGGTAGTCGGACCAGAATCGCGCGAACTCGGGCGAGGCGACGGTGAGCTCGCCGACGAGCTTTTCGAGGATGTCGTTGCGTACACCGGTCACCGCGGCCGCGCGAAGAATCGCGACCATTTGCGGTGCGATCTGGTCCCAGTTGAGGTAAACGATCTTGGCTCGGGGGTCCAGGAACATCCAGCGGGCCATGTTGCGGTCCTTGGCGGGCATGGATTCGAAGTCGCCGAGGAGCGCCTTGGCACCGGCGTTGATACCCAGCACCTCAAGGTGGGGACCGTGGATCACCGCCGGAACGTCCATGGCGTGGATCATGGCCAGGACGGCCGGACGCGCCTTGGCCGGAGTGCTCGGCGGACGCGGGGTGTGGACGCTGGAGGGGTGCAGCAGCGAGCGCAGATGCTTGCGCTCCAGCTCGTCGAGCCGAAGCGCCCGCGCGATGGCTTCGAGCACCTGTTCGGAGACATTGGTGGCCCGTCCCTGCTCCAGCTTGGTGTAGTAGTCGACGCTCACGCCGGCCAGGATGGCGACCTCTTCCCGCCGTAGCCCGGCAAGGCGGCGCGGGGCCAGCGACCCGGGCAGCCCGACGTCCTCCGGCGACAGGGCGGCCCGACGCGACGTGAGGAACTCGCGGAGTTGGTTGCTGGTGCTCATGGCCCCAGTGTGCCTCCGGCCGAAGCCCAGTAGCAGGGGTTGGGTGGCTCTGCCAGAGCTAGTAAGACCGCGACCTGCCAGGCCATTCTCCCCGCGCCGCTGGCGCGCTCTGATGGAGCAAAACACGGATCCCCCCGGGATCTCCGACGTTAGGAACGATCATGCCGCTCCCAGCCACGCCACCGACCAACACCACGTCCCCGTTCGCCTCGATGCACGGCCACCACACGGCCATCCGGTACCCGAACTTCGAGGCCGCGCGCGCTTTCTGGGTGGACACGATGGACTGGCGCGTGCTGCAGACCTGGCCGTACGGCGAACTCACGCTCGCCTACGTCATGCCGCCGAACCAGGACGACTTCCACCTCGAGATCCTCGCCGGCCCCGGCGCCGCGGCGCAGACAAGCTACGGCGACGTCGATGCCTCGCTGGCCGTGAACGGGCTCAACCACCTGTGCCTGTCCGTGGACAGCGTGGACGACACCCTCACCGAGCTTCGCCGACGCGGCGTCGACATCGTCAACCCGCCCTTCGAGATCGAGGACATCAGCGCCCGGCTCGCGTTCTTCCGCGACCCGTGGGGCAACATGTTCGAACTGTCCGAAAGC
>DATDJZ010000034.1:0-9648 GCA_036520315.1 Solirubrobacterales bacterium
TCGTCGACGATCCGTGCGATCACGTCGCGCATGTCGTAGGGCTTCTGCGGGTCGTCGGGGACGAGGGTGTCGAGCTCCGGGTCCTCCCGGTCGGGATCGTCCGTGGGCTCGACGCGCGGCGGCAGCTCCAGGTTGTTGAGCGGCAGGAAGCTCATCAGGTAGCGGGCGTCCTCCAGGCACTGCTCCTCGTCGTCGGCGGCGAAATGGGCGACGCCCGATTTCGTGTTGTGCGTCATCGCCCCGCCGAGCTCCTCGAACTCGACCTCCTCGCCGGTGACGGTCTTGATCACCTCGGGGCCGGTGATGAACATGTGGGAGGTCTCCTTGACCATGAAGATGAAGTCGGTCATCGCCGGCGAGTAGACGGCGCCCCCGGCGCACGGCCCCATGATCAGGCTGATCTGAGGGATCACTCCCGAGCACTGGACGTTACGGACGAAGACGTCGCCGTAGGCCCCCAGGGAGACGACGCCCTCCTGGATCCGCGCTCCGCCCGAGTCGTTGATGCCGATCACGGGCGCGCCGACCTTGGCGGCCAGGTCCATGACCTTGACCATCTTCTCGGCCATCGCCTCACCGAGCGAGCCGCCGAAGACGGTGAAGTCCTGCGAGAAGACGAAGACGGTGCGGCCGTCGATCGTCCCGTAGCCGGTCACCACCGCGTCGCCGTAGGGCCGGCGCTTCTGCATCTCGAAGTCGTAGGTGCGGTGGCGGACGAAGGTGTCGAGCTCCTCGAAGGAGCCGGGGTCGAGGAGCTTGTCGATCCGCTCGCGCGCGGTGAGCTTGCCCCTCTCGTGCTGCTTCTGGACCGCCTCGTCGGAGCCTGCGTGCACCGCCTCCTCGCGCAGCTCGCGCAGGTAGGCGAGCTTCTCCTCGTGGGTGATCGGGTTCTTCTCTCTCATCGGACGCCGGAGTCTAGGGACAGCGGTCGATCCCTCGGCTGTCGAGCGTTCGTGCTCCTATGGAACAGAAAGCACGGACAGCCGCCTAGAAGAACGCCCCGCCGCGGTACTCGCCGAAGACGTCGCGCATCGCGTTGCTGACCTCGCCGATCGAGCCGCCGGCGCGGAGCGCCTCCTTGATCGGGGGCAGCAGGTTGCCGTCGCCGCGGGCGACCTCGCGGAGCTCCTCGAGCCGCTGATCCACCGCCGCCTGGTCGCGGTTCTCCTTCCACTTCGCAAGGCGCGCGAGCTGGCGCCTCTCCGACTCGGGGTCGACCTTGAGGATGTCGACGTCGTCTACCTGGTCGCTGACGTACTTGTTGACGCCGACGACGATGTCCTGGCCGGTCCGGTAGCGCTCCTGGTAGGAGATCGCGGACTCCTCGATCTCCTTCTGGATGAACTCCAGCGCGTTCACGGATCCGCCGAGTTCCTCCACCTTCTTCATCAGCTCCCAGGAGCGCTCCTCGACCTCGTCGGTGAGCGACTCGATGAAGTAGGAGCCGGCGAAGGGGTCGACGGTGTCCGCCACTCCCGACTCGTGGGCGAGCACCTGCTGGGTGCGCAGCGCGATCCGGGCCGAGCGCTCGGTGGGCAGGGCGAGCGCCTCGTCGAAGCCGTTCGTATGCAGGGACTGGGTGCCGCCCGCGACGGCGGCGAAGCCCTGGAGCGCGACGCGAATGATGTTGACCTCGGGCTGCTGCGCCTGCAGCGTCACCCCGCCGGTCTGGGTGTGGAAGCGGATCATCTGCGCCTTCTCGTCGGTGGCGCCGAAGCGCTCGCGCATGATCTTGGCCCACATCCGGCGCACGGCCCGGAACTTGGCGATCTCCTGGAAGACGTTGTTGTGGCCGTTGAAGAAGAAGGCGAGCCGCTTGCCGAAAGCGTTCACGTCGAGCCCTGCGTCGATCCCGGCCTGCACGTAGGCGATCGCGTTGGCAAGGGTGAAGGCGACCTCCTGGACCGCCGAGCAGCCCTTCTCGCGCATGTGGTAGCCCGAGATCGAGATCGTGTTCCACTTGGGGACGTTCTCGTCGCAGTAGGCGAAGATGTCGGTGGTCAGCCGCATCGTCGGCTCGGGCGGGTAGATGTAGTTGCCGCGCGACACGTACTCCTTGAGCACGTCGTTCTGCACCGTCCCGCGCAGCTCGGTGGACGGCACGCCCTGCTCCTCGCCGACCAGCTCGTAGAGCAGCAGCAGGATCGCCGCCGGGGCGTTGATCGTCATCGAGGTGGAGACCTCGCCCAGGTCGATCTGGTGGAAGCAGATCCGCATGTCCTCGACCGTGTCGATGGGGACGCCGGTGCGGCCGACCTCGCCGGCGCAGAGCGGGTCGTCTGAATCGCGGCCGAGCTGCGTGGGCAAGTCGAAGGCCATCGAGAGCCCGGTCGAGCCGTGCTCGGTCAGGTAGCGGTACCGCTCGTTGGTGTCCTCCGGACTGGCGAAGCCGGCGTACTGGCGCATCGTCCAGAGCCGGTCCCGGTACATGCCCGGGTGGATGCCGCGCGTGAACGGGTACTCGCCGGGTTCGCCGAGCCGCTCCTGGAGGCCCGGCGCGACGTCGTCCTCCTCGTAGAGGCGCTTGATCTCGATCCCGGAGTCCGTGATCCGATGGTCCGCGCTCTCCTCCTCCGGCAGGACCGGGGCGATATAGCGGTGGAGGTCCTCGTCGACCGCCGCCTGCTGGCGCTCTGCGTCGGGAGCGCCGTCCGGCGCCCCTTTCGAACCCTCGGTCTTCGCCTCGTCCTTCGGCCGGGTGGCCATGGCGACAGGATAGATAGGGGTTGCCCAGCGGGCGGGCGGCCTACGGGAGCAAACTCAGAGCCTGAAGAAGCGGCGGAGCTTTCCCTGCTGTGGCGCCACGGGTCCCGGCTTCTCCGGCTTCGACACCGCTGGCTCGCTCGTCTCGGGCTCGGGAGTCCCCGGCTCGGGCGACTCCGGCTCGGGCGTCTCGGCGACAGGCGGCTCCGGGTCCGGCCTCTCCGCCGGCGGCTGAGGTGGCTCAGAAGGCGGGTCGCCCATGCCCGCGAAAGGCCGTTTCTGGGGAGTCCCAAGCTCCTCGAGCACGGCGTCGAGCCAGCCCTCGAGCCTGGTCGGCTCGTCGCCGTTCTCGGCCTTGAGCTTCACGTTCGTGCCCCAGCCCTTCTCGGCGAGCCGGACCTCGATCCAGGCATCGGCGCCGTCAGCGGAGGCCTCCCAGCGCAGAAGCGATTCCGGTTCTCTCTCGTCGACCGTCACCTCGGTCGCGCGCCCGAGCAGACCGCACATCAGTCCCTGCATGCGCTCGGGCTGGTCGAGCAGCTCCCAGAGCTCGGGCGGCGACTTGACCAGCGTTCGGCTTGCGCTCTTCATGGTGCGGGCATTCGTCCGTCGCCGCGCGGCTCCTGCCCCTTCTTCGAAATGGGAGATCCCGCCCGGTCTACTCCGAGATCCCGGCGGCCTCGAGGGCGTGGGCGTGGCTCAGCCAGGTTTGAGCCTCTACACACCTGCCGTCTCGCCATCTCCATATGCAGGCGACCTCCGAATCGAGCTCGACGCCGCTTGAGGACCTGAACGAGAGGTGACCCAGGCCGAGCACTCGATCGCCCAAATCGCGGTACTCAGGCAGCACGCCCTGGCTCTCCACACCCTGGTCGGCGAGATCCTCGTAGTACTGCCGCAGCCCTGCATGTCCCCGGTAGGCCTGTCCCTCGATTGTCTCCTCGAGGACCGGGTGCCAGACGACCTCGGGGTCCGCGAGCGCAATCGTGGCTTCAACGTCGCGCCGATTCCAAGCCTCAACCACTCGTTTCGAGAGCTCGATGTTCTCCTCGGACATCGCCTACTCCCGCAGCCCGGCGGCTTCGAGGGCCTCCTCCGGGGACCGATACATGGTCATCCGCACGACGCGTCCGTCGCGGAACTCGAACAGGTGCCCCCCGTCGGCGGCGACCTCAACGCCGCTGCCGCGGCCAGTCAACGTGGCGCGGATCGTGACCGCGGCCAAGGACGCGTTGGCCCACGCGATCCGACGCACCTCGATGTGCACCTGCTCCCAGAACCTGTAGAGCCCTTCGAAATAGGCGCGGACCTCGTCCCACCCCTTGTAGGTGCGGAGATCGGGGGTCAATCCCGGCGCTTCCGCGAGCACCACCTCCGGGCTGACGTTTGCTCCGATGGCGGTCCAGTCGCGGCGATTGAAGGCTTCAAAGTGGGCCAGGATCGCCGAGTCCATGGGCTGCTGCGACATCGCCCACCGAGTATCCGCCTCCGTAGGGGAGGGTGCGAGACGAGAACTGCCCGCCCAGAAAACCGCCGATTGGGCGAGGCACGGGCCGTGACGAGGTGAGCGCCCTACCCCGTCAGCCCGGCGGCTTCGAGGGCCTCCTCCCGCTGCACGGGGTTGTGCGCTGGCGCGACTACTGGAAGCAGCCCTCGATAGAGCCACCATGGAGCCGGGAGAACTCGCTCAAGACCGCTCCCACTGGGACGCCGCGCTCCGCCGCCTCTTCGAAGGCGCTTTGCAGTTCCGCGGCGCGGGCTCCGGGTTGACCGGCAAAGCCCGAGTTGACAAGTGCCTGGCAGCTGGCGTGCGGGTCTGCGGCCCCCCATGCCGGACCACTCAATCCGAGCACCAGTGCCAGTGTCGCGATAAGGACGAGCAACGATCGCTTCATGGCGGGTCCTCCCTCAGAGGAATTGGTCAAATCGAAGCTACGCCCGTCGGCCGGCGGGCTCAAGGGCACGGGGGGGTCGAGATGGCGATTCGCAAGTTCAAAAAACCGCCGAATGACCGCTGGCGCCGGCCGAAGGAATCAGGTCTGATGCTTGGCCTACGCCGACAGCCCTGCGGCTTCGAGGGCCTCGTCCCTGGTCCAGAAGACCTGACGCCTTGTGACTAGGCCCTCCCGATACGAGATCACCGACCAGGTGTGCAGCTCAAACGGGACGCCGCTGCCCCTACCACGTGCAGTGAGCACGAGCCCGAGGAAGACTCGGTCCTCACCCAAATCCGTCATCTGCTCGATCTCGGTGTGGACGACCCCCTCCGCCTCTTCCCAGAGTTCCTCGATCCACTTTCGCACCTCTGCCCGCCCGCGGTACAGCTCTCCCATACCAGGAACACCTGGCAGGGCCTCCCAGACGACATCAGGGCTGAGGAAAGCCAGCCAGGCGTCGAGGTCGCCCCGGTTGAGTGCATCGATCGCTTGCCGTGCCAGCTCGACGTTCTCCTGCGACATCGACTACTCCCGCACGCCGGCGGCTTCGAGGGCGGCCTCCTTGTCTGGGAGGCCGAGGATGCACTCGATGACTTTCCCGTCGCGAAAGCGGTTGGCGCTGGCTGTTCGCGCCTCGACCCGCGCACCGCTTCCCTTCCCAGTGCCGACCCACCTCCCGACCGCGATCACCCAGTCGTCCGCCGCGACCCACTCCTCGACCTCCCTGTCGAAATCGTCGAACTCGTCCGCGAACCGTGCGTAGTAGCCCAACAACTCGTGCCGACCCCGATGGACGCGGGGGACATCCAGCGGCCCAGTGACATCCGTCACCACGACGTCCTCCGCGATCAGGCTCAGGCAGGTCTCGATGTCTCCCCGGTGCCCAGCCTCGTTGAATTGCTTGGCGAGTTCGAGGTTGCTGCGCGCGATGTTCTCCTCCGGCATCGCACGCCCAGTATCCCGCGAAGTCAGCCGGAGAGGAAGGCCTGGACAGCCGCAGCCGCGCGCGGTCCGGCCTCGCCGTCCCAGAGCGGGATCTCGGGCGGATCGTGGGGGGGAGGGGCGCCGAGCACCCGCTCGGCCGCCTCGCGCAGGGCCCGCGGGTCCACGCCGATCAGCTCGTTGGTGCCGAGCTCGATCGTGATCGGTCGCTCGGTGGTGGTCCGATAGGTGAGGCAGGGGACACCGAGGACGCTCGTTTCCTCCTGGACCCCGCCCGAGTCCGTGATCACCAGCCGCGCTTCGGCCTCCAGGCCGATGAAGTCGGCGTAGTCCATCGGCTCGGCCAGGGTCACCCCACCCAGGCCCGTGAAGGTGGTCGCGTCAAGGCGCGCCCTGGTCCGCGGGTGGACGGGAAAGATCACTGGCAGAGATCCGGCGATCCCGGCCAGCACCTCCATCGTCGGTCCGAGCAGCGCCGGGTCGTCGACCAGCGCCGGCCGGTGCAGGGTGACCAGGACGAAGTCCCGCGCCTGGAGCCCGTTGCGCTCGAGCAGCGCGGGGCGGTCCACTCCCTCCAGCAGCCGGAAGAGGCTGTCGATCATCGTGTTGCCGACCAGCTGCACCCCCTCGCCGCCGATGCCCTCGGCGGCGAGGTTGTCGACCGCGTCCTGGGAGGTGCAGAGAAGGAGCTCTGAGACCCGGTCGGTGACGACCCGGTTCACCTCCTCCGGCATCGCCCAGTCGCGCGAGCGGAGCCCGGACTCGATGTGGGCGACGGGCACGTGCACCTTGCTCGCAGCGAGCGCGGCCGCCATCGTCGAGTTGACGTCCCCGGGCACCAGGACCAGATCGGTTGGGTGGGCCAGCAGGTCCCGCTCGACGCCGGTGAGGACACCGGCGGTCTGCTCGCCGTGGCTGCCGGAGCCGACCTCCAGGTTGGCGTCCGGCTCGCGCATGCCGAGGCGCTCGATGAAGCCGCCGGAGAGCGCCCGGTCATAGTGCTGGCCGGTGTGCAGGACGCGAACGGAGATCCCGTCGGATCCCTCCAGCGCGGCGATCACGGGCGCCGCCTTGACGAAGTTCGGTCGCGCCCCGACGACCGCGAGTACGGAGGCAGTCACAGCGCGGCAAGCTAGCGGGCCGAACCCCTTAGGTAGGGTCTTTCTCCTCATGGCCGGCAATGCAACTGGCGCTGTTGTGGTCACGGGTGCCTCGACCGGCATCGGCCGCGCCACCGCCCTGCAGCTCGACGCGGAGGGCTACCGCGTCTTCGCCGGCGTCCGCAAGGAGACCGACGCGAGGGAGCTCGCCAAGGACGGCTCCGACCGGCTCACGCCGGTCACGCTCGACGTCACGCATGCGGGCCAGATCGAGTCGGCGAGGCAGGAGGTCGCCGACGCGGTGGGGGAGGAGGGCCTGGTGGGGCTCGTCAACAACGCCGGCGTCGGCGGGGGCGGACCGATCGAGTTCATGCCGCTCGATGAGCTGCGCGACACGCTCGAGGTGAACCTGATCGGGCAGGTCGCGGTCACCCAGGCATTCATCCCGCTGATCCGGAGGGCGAAGGGGACGATCGTCTTCATCGCCTCGATCGGCGGGCGGGTGGCGAGCCCCTTCATGTCGCCCTACAACACCTCCAAGTTCGCGATCGAGGCACTCGGGGAGTCGCTGCGCCATGAGCTGCGGCCATGGGAGATCGAGGTGGTCGTGGTCGAGCCCGGCTCGATCGACACCGAGATCTGGAGCAAGGGGGGCGAGCAGGTCCGCGAGCGGCTCGAGGGGATGCCGGAGGACGCGCGTCGGCTCTACGGCCGCCAGATCACCCGATTCGGCGAGGTGCTCAACGAGACCGCCAGCCGAGGCATCGCGCCGGAGAAGGTCGCGGAGGTGGTCCACAAGGCGATCGCCTCCGAGAACCCGAGGCACCGCTACCTGGTCGGGACCGACGCGAAGATCGGCGCCCGCCTCAAGGGCACCCTGCCCGACCGGACCTTCTCGAAGCTCGCCGCTCGGCAGATGAAGATGCCGACGGACGTGCCGTCGGAGTAGCCGCGGCTAGGAACCCATCCACTCCATGACACGCCCCGGCGTACCGAGGCCGGAGAAGTCACCGTCGTCGATGATCCGCTCAGCCGCCTCGATCGCGCCGTTGACTGCGGACCAGGTGAGGCCGCTGCCGACGCTCACCCGCTGGGCACCGGCCTCGGCGAGTTCGCCCAGGCTGAGGCCGAGCCGACCGAAGGCGAGGACGTTGATCGGCTTCGAGACTGCGTCGGCGACGGACTTGATCTCCTCGGCGGTGACCAGCGCAGGTGCGTAGAGGACGTCGGCGCCGGCACGCTCGAATGCCTGTAGCCGGGCGATCGTGTCGTTGAGGTCGGGATTGCCCCGCAGGTGGTTCTCGGCGCGAGCCGTGAGCGTGAAGGGGAAGCCGAACCCGCTCGCCGCCTCCGCCGCGGCGGCGATTCGCTCGGCCGCCGCCTCGCGGTCATAGAGGGCGCCGGTGTCGCGATCGTAGTCCTCGATCGAACCGCCCGCGGCTCCTGCCTCGGCCGCGACCGTGATGGCCCGGGCCGCGTCCTCGGGCGCCGGACCGTAGCCGTTCTCGAGGTCGACCGAGACCGGCAGATCGGTCGATTCGCTCAGCGCCGCGACGTGCGCAGCGATCTCATCGAGCGTCACCGTCCCGTCGGCTCGCCCGAGCGTGAAGGCGAAGCCGCCGCTGGTCGTTGCGAGCGCCTTGAAGCCGAGCCCGGCCAGCACCCTGGCGCTGCCGGCGTCCCAGGGGTTGGGAATCACGAACGGCGGGCCCGTGTGCAGCGCGCGGAAGGCCTCGCCCTTCTCCTGCTGCGTCAATGCCACCCGCTCTTCATAGCAGGCCGGGCATTCACCTCATCTTGCGCAGCCGCTCCAGGTGCTCGCGGGAGAGCTCGTTGGTGGTGCGGAGGAACTCGATCGCCAACCCGAGTTCCTGGGCGGTGAAGCGCCCGCCGAGGCGTGCCGCCCAGTCCGAGGCCATCGGCCCCCAGATCCGGTCCGCGCGCGCGTAGAACTTCGGCGTCACCTCCAGCTTGACGCGGCGGCGGTCGCCCGGATCTGGGACGCGCCGGGCGTAGCCGGCTCGCTCCAGGCGGTCGATCACACCGGTGACCGCACCGCTGGTGAGCCCCGACTCCTTCGCCAGCTCTCCCGCGGTCAGCCCGCCGCTGTTCTCGATGATGTTGATCGCGTGCAGGTCGGTGCGGTTGAGGCCAAGCCGATCGGCGGCGAGGTTGTCAAAGGCGCTGTCCTGGTTGCCTGCGACGCGGAACTCGCTGACCAGTTCCCCGACGAGGTCCTTCTTCTGCTTCCGCCCTGACGACACGACGATCGCTTATCTACTAAGATATTTATCAACTAAGTAATTCACGGAGGAAGAGAAGCATAGACCTCCCCGCCGATCGAAAGGAGATTCAGATGGCAACCGAGATGCGACTGGAGCTGATTGCGGTCCCGGTGTCGGATGTGGACCGGGCGAAGTCCTTCTACGTCGAGAAGGCCGGATTCAACGCCGACCACGACCACCAGGTGTCGGACGAGCTCCGCTTCGTCCAGCTCACCCCTCCCGGCTCGGGGTGTTCGATCGCCCTCACCGCTGGGGCCCATGAGATGAAGCCGGGCAGCATCGAGGGTCTGCAGTTGGTCGTAGAGGACGCGACAGCCGCGCGCGCGGAGCTGCTCGAGCGCGGCGTCGAGGTCAGCGAGGTCCAGGAGTTCCCCTGGGGCCGCTTCGTCTTCTTCAGCGATCCCGACGGCAACGGCTGGTCGGTGCAGCAGATCCAGTACCCGGGGCGGCCGATCCCGTAAGGACAGAAACTGGGCGAGGCGGGCTTCAGCCCGGCTGCCCGACGAGGCGCTCGACGCCGGCCTCGTCGATCGTCCGCTTCAGGCCCTCCTCGAGCGAGACCTTCGGCTCCCAGCCGAGCAGGTCCTTGGCGCGGGTGATGTCGGGCTGGCGGATCTTCGGATCGTCGACCGGCAGCGGCTCGAAGACGATCTCGGAGCGGGAGCCGGCCACCTCGATCAC
>DATDJZ010000035.1:0-13599 GCA_036520315.1 Solirubrobacterales bacterium
AGGAGCTCGACTCGCAGACGCTCGCCAGCTGGCTGCGCAAGCGGGCCCGCACCAAGAAGGCGCGGACCCTGCTCGAGATCGCGGCCGGCACGGTGACCGGGGCCGAGACGGCGCAGCTCTCCGCCCTGTGGTTGCTCTCCACCGCGAGCTCGGCCGGCAGCTTCGACGCGCTGATCGATGTGGAGGGAGGCGGTCAGCAGGACCGCTTCGTCGGCGGCTCGCAACGACTCTCACAGAGGCTCGCGGAGGAGCTCGGGGACGCCCTGATCGTCTCCCGCCCCGTGCGGCGGATCGCTCAGGACGGCGGCGGGCTGGACGTCGAGGCGGACGGCTTCCAGGCGCGGGCGCACCGGGTGATCGTCGCGGTGCCGCCGCCGCTGGCCGGCCGGATCGCGTTCGCTCCTTCGCTCGGCGGTCGCCGCGACCAACTCACCCAGCGGATGGGGAACGGGGCGATCACGAAGTGCGCCGCCGTCTATCCGGAACCGTTCTGGCGGGAGCAGGGTCTGAGCGGGCAGGCGGTGAGCGACGGGGGCCCGGTGAGCACGACCTTCGACAACTCGCCGCCGGACGGCGCCCCGGGCGTGCTGCTCGGCTTCATCGCGGGCGCCGAGGCGATCCGCCATGCCCGTCGCTCCGAGGCCGAGCGGCGCCGCGTCGTGCTCGAGTGCTTCGAGCGGCTGTTCGGCCAGGAGGCGGCGAAGCCCGGGATCTACCTGGAGACGGCCTGGGCCGAGGAGGAATGGAGCCGCGGAGGCCCCGTCTGCTCGTTCGGGCCGGGCGTGCTCGCCAACTATGGCGAGGCGCTGCGCCAGCCAGCCGGCCGCGTCCACTGGGCCGGAGCCGAGACCGCGACGGTCTGGACCGGCTACATGGACGGCGCCGTGCGCTCCGGCGAGCGCGCGGCCGAAGAGGTGCTCGACGCGGAAGGATGGCGGCTGTGAGCCCGATGCCGGCCACCGAGGACGAGGTGGCGTTCGCCGGAGCCGCGCGGATCGCGGAGATGGTCCGCGCCAAGGAGGTCTCCCCGAGCGAGTTGGTCGAGCTCTACCTGGAGCGGATCTCGCGAATCGAGCCGAAGCTGAACGCATTCCGGGTCGTGCTCGCGGAGCAGGCGCGCGCCGACGCCAAGCGGGCCGAGGAGCGGCTCGCCGGCGGCGATCAGGCGCCGCTGCTCGGGGTCCCGGTGGCGATCAAGGACAACGTCGACTACGCGGGGGAGGTGACGACTCATGGCACGGCCGCCTACGGCGAGCCCGCAACGGAGGACGGACTGGTCGTCCGCAGGCTGCGTGAGGCGGGCGCCGTGATCCTCGGCAAGACCAACCTGCCCGAGCTCGCCATCTATGGGTTCACGGAGAGCCCGACCTGGGGCGATACCCGCAACCCCTGGGACCCGTCACGGACCTGCGGCGGTTCGAGCGGGGGCAGCGGAGTCGCGGTCTCGGCGGGAATGAGCGCGATCGCCCACGCCACCGACGGCGCCGGCTCCATCCGCTACCCGGCCGCCTACTGCGGCCTCTTCGGGCTGAAGCCGCAGCGCAACCGCGTCTCCCTCTCGCCCGATCGCGAGCACTGGCACGGCCTCTCGGTCTCGGGCTGCGTCAGCAGGACCGTGATGGACACCGCCCTGTATCTCGATGCGGTGGGGGGGCCGGAGAGGGGCGACTTCGACGCGCCGCGGCCGTTCGAGCGGCCCCTGGCCGAGGCCGCGAAGACCCCGCCGGGCAAGCTGCGGATCGCGTGCACCACCAAGACGATCCTCCCGGTGCCCAAGGCGAGCGAGGTGATCGACGCCTACGAGGAGACGATCGCGCTGTTGCGCTCGCTCGGTCACGAGGTGACCGGCGCCGCGCCGAACCTCGGCCGCCTCGTCACGGACTTCTATCCCCTCTACTTCCGCGGCATCCGCGACGAGGCGCTTTCGCTTCCTCACCCGGAGCGGCTCTCCCACCAGACCAAGGGCTTCGTCCGCCTCGGGCGGCTGTACAGCGACCGCCGGCTCGCCAAGGTCCGCGATCGGATGCCCGCGGCGTCGCGGCGGATCCAACAGCTCTGGCGCGACTACGACGTGCTGCTCACACCCGCGACCGCCCAGCTCCCGGTCGAGATCGGGCGCTGGCGGGGCCAGGGCGCGCTGCGGACGATCAACGGGATGTCGAACGTCTATCCCTACGCCGCCGCCTGGAACTACACGGGCCAGCCGGCCGCGACGATCCCGGCGGGCTTCACCGACACGGGGCTGCCGCGCTCGGTGATGCTGATCGCGCGGCCGGATGACGAGGCGACCCTGATCTCGCTCGGCGCCCAGCTCGAGGACGAGCGGCCCTGGGCCGACCGGAAGCCTGCTGTCTGACGGCTTCACTCGAAGCCACGACGGCCACGGCGGCAAGCGGCCGCCGCACATAACCGCTCCGCTCAGAGTGGAGCGGCCTGGCCGCCGCCGGCCCCTCACCTAGAGGTGTGATCTCAAGACCGCCGCTTTGTCCAAAGCGGGAGCGATCGGCACTTCCCAAGGGAGCCGCTCAGGCTGAGATACTCCGCTGGTGACGAAATCCGAGCAGTCAGCGACCCGACTCGTAGCCGTTGACGACCTCGGTGACTCACAGGTCGCAGTGGTGGAAAAGACCCCGCACGGCGCCCTGGCCGTTGGCATCAGCGCGGGCAAGCCGTTCGCAGTGTCCAACCGCTGCCGCCACCTGCTCGGCCCGCTGGGCGAGGGGCACGTGACGGATGACGGATGCCTGGAATGCCCATGGCACGCCTCGCGCTATGACGTCGGCACCGGCAAGATGGTGCGGGGTCCTCAGGGCGCGTATAGGCGGCTAGCCGGCTTCGTCAAGGCGACTACCGGCCGCCTACCGCTTAGGAGGTTTCCGGTCGAGGTTCGCGACGGCGCAATCTGGCTGGTCGAGAAGCGGTAGTCAGAGCCAGGGTTCTCCTTCCATGCAAAAGCGGTACTCCTGAGACTCCGCTGGGCCGTTGCTCCTGTGCGCGAGAAGCAAGCGCCTGATCCAAAGCGGGAAGTCGCGAGGATATCCAGCCCCGCTATCCAGAGCCAGCTACTTCTTCAGTTGACCCGGAGGGCCTATCGTCACCGTTTTCCCGCTCGTCCCCGGAGGCGGCGGACCATGACCACTTGCATGGCCGGGAGGCGTCCCGACATGCCCTGGAGGCGTCCCGCCATGACCGGGTGGCGTCCCGCCATGGCCGGGAGGCGTGCCGGCGGGTATCGGGGCAACGGGCGACGACTTATGCGGCTTGGGCCGGTTGGGCTCCTTGGACGTATCCCGCCCGCCCCCGTTGCCGCCAGTACCAGAGGCGGCCCCGGCGTTGAAGGTCCTCGCTATCGGAGTAGCCGCTGGCAAGCTGCCACCAGGTGCGGCGGGATTCCCGTTGCCCTTCCTCTTCTTCTCGGTTTCCGAGGAAAACGACCGCTCTGGCGGGATCCCACCAAACTCAAGGCCCCCGCCCCCGCTTTGCGGCCAAACACCCAAAGAGGCTGTCCCAAGGAGCCCCAGACACACGATCAGCGAGGCGAGGCCAATGCCCCCCACCCAGGTCATGTACGTCGGGCCGATCTTCCTTCCCTTGATCCCGTCGTCCATGACGAGGGGACCTTAGCGGGCGCTACGCCCTCGCCCCGGGTGGCCTCCGCGAGAGAAACCGGATTTAGCGAGGCGAGAGGAAATGCCGCGCCGCGAGAAATTTGATTGCGAGATTACTCCCGCAAGCGCCTACTCCTGCAGCCCGGCTGCTTCGAGGGCCTGATCCCGATCTCGACCCCATTCGAAGCGCACGATCCTGCCGTCCCGCAGGATCCAGGTGTGCACCTCTTCCTGGACGGCCTCGCTCTCGCTGCCGCGGCCATGGGCGTAAAAGGTGAGGACGGCGACCACCGCATCGCCCTGGTCGATCAACTCGTGAATGACGTATCGAGGCGAGGCAAACAACTCGTGAGCTCGCCGTAGAGCCTTCGCCACCTCGGCAGGGCCGCGGCGAGTTCCGGGTTCGACCGCGTAGGGGGGATTGACGTATTCGATGTCCGGGGTGCCAAGTTCCGCGACGAGCCCCTCCGGATCTCGATGGATCAGCCCCTCCTCGTAGATCCGGCGCACGATCTCCACGTTCTCCTGCGACATCGCCTACTCCCGCTTTACGGCGACCTCTCCCGCCTCGCCGCGTTTTTCGACGATCCAGAAGTGTTCGTATTTCTTGACCACCTCTTCCACGCCGGGTTCAACGTCGGTGGCGGTGTGGCCTGGCGCGACAGCGAAGCGCTCCGCCTGCGAGCGGACCTCCTCCCATTCCCGCCCGGAAAGTCGCAAGCGGACGCCGCAATCGAGGCGCCAGCACTCGCACCGAAAACCTGCCACCTGAAGGCCAGCGCGAAGCCAGTCATCCTTGCTCCTGTTCAGGTCCCGACAAAACGCTTCGTTTTCCGCGATGCGTTCCTCCCGCGACATCGCCTATTCCCGCAGCTCGGCGGCTTCGAGGGCCTCCGCCTTATCAGCGAACCCTTGACCATGGACGACCTTGCCGTCCGCAAATCTCCACACTTGCCAGAACGTGAAGGTGGCAGGGATACCGCTCCGTCGCCCCTGCCCGCGAAGCGTCGCGCCCAGCACAACCGAATCACCTGCATCGATCAACGCGTCGACTTGCGCGTGAGAGTCGCTGAACTCCTCGGCCAGCCACATCACAAATTCCTTGTATCCCTCTGGCCCCCGGTAGGTGCCGGTGCGTCCCGGCACCGTTCCAGCGGCTATGTATTCACAGTCGGGCGCAAGGTCCGCCACAGCCGCGTCAAGATCCCCTCGCTCATATGCTTCGTAAGCGCGGCGGATCATCTCGACGTTCTCCTCCGACATCGCCCGCTCAGTATCTCTCGGGGGAGTACCGCTTTCCATGCAAAGAAGTAGTCCAGCGTCGCCGGGGAATCACACCTCTAAGCGGAGAAGGGGGTCGCCGCTAGCTGGCGGCGCCGACCCGGGCCGGGGTGCCGATCTCGAGCTCCTGCGCCTCCGCCGCCATCTCGATGGCACCGTCCGGGCCGCCGAGCTCACCCCAGCGCTCCTGCGCGGTCTCGTGGAAGCGATCGAGGAACTCGTCCGAGTGCAGCGGGTCGTGATGGAAGAGCATCAGCCGCCGGGCCTCGACCCGGCGCGCGAAAGTGAGAGTGTCGGTGAGCCTGGAGTGGCCCCAGCCGACGTGCTCCGGGTACTCCTCGTCCGTGTACTGGCAGTCATGGATCAGCAGGTCGGCGTCGTGGGCCAGGTCGAAGCCGGAGATCCACTCGGGCTCGAGGGTCTCGAGCGGCGCGCCCAGTCCCGGCTCGTGGTCCGAGATGTAGGTCAGGGTCGTGTCGCCGTCGGTGAGCCGGTAGCCGAGCGTGGGCCCGCGGTGGGTGACGGCCTCGGCGCGGATCTTGGCGGGCCCGATCTCCCACTCGGTCGCGGGCGTGTCACGGAAGTTGACGTCGCAGGGCAACTCGCGCACCTCGACGGGGGAGAGGGGGGCGGAGATGTAGCGTGCGATCCGCTCCTCGAGCGAAGCCTCGGGGGAGGAGGGACCCCAGATCGTGATCTGGGACTCCGAACGGAAGCAGGGCGCGAAGAACATCAACCCCTGAATGTGGTCGAGGTGCAGGTGGGTGAGCAGGATGTTCACCTTCGGCAGCTCCCTGGCGATGCCGACACCGAGACTGCGGATGCCGGTGCCGGCGTCGATGATCAGCGTCGACCCGTCCGAGAGCTCGAGCTCGACGCAGGAGGTGTTGCCGCCATAGCGGTTCATCTCGGGTCCCGGCGCCGGGACCGAGCCGCGCGCACCCCACACCTTCATCTTCACCGTTTGATCACCTGCTCCTCTCTCCTCCCGCAGCGTATCGGCCTCTAATCGCCGCCGCGCGAGTTCCGTGCCCAGAAGAAGATCATCGCCCCCTCCTGGCCGCCCTCGGCGACGATCGGGAGGGCCGTCGACTCGATCTCGTACTCCTCGCCGGTGATCGAGCGGATCTCGAAGCGACCGTGGGCGGGGCGGCCCTGGCGGAGCGCCTGCGTGGTCGGCAGATCCTCGATCGGGATCGGATCGCCATCGGTGCTGAACGGCCCGACGGCGTGGCTCCACTCCTCGGCCGGCATCCGGCCGGATTCCTCGAAGGAGATCCCGAGCATGGCGCCGGCCGCCTCGTTGTAGAAGATCAGCGCGCCGCTCTCGTCGACGAGGAAGGCGGGTGTGGAGAGGCTGGTGAGGAAATTCCGAGCCAGGATCAGCTCTAGCGGCTTCTGCGCCATTGCGCACAAGTCTCGCGTATGCTCGCGGCCGCATGCGCCACGGGGCTTGCGGGGCAGGAGCGATGGTCGCGACTCTGGTTGTGGTCGCGTGCTTTGTCATGGCCGGGACCGCCGGGGCTCAGATGCCGGGTGTGCCCGTCGTCCCGATCCCGGATCTCCAGCGATCGTCCGTCCCGCAGTTCGAGGGCGGGACCGCCGTCCCGAATCCTGTCGACGGAGGGCCGGCGCCGCCGCGCAACCCCTTCATGGCCCCCAACCCGCGGAACAACATCCACGACGACCCCTACATGAGCGACACCTACCGGCTGTCGGGGCCCCTGGGCGATGGCCCCGAGCCGTCATCCCTGAACGCGCCGCCCCGCGAGTGCGGGTCGATCACCTTCGACTCGGCGGGGCGGATCGTGACCGTCTGCGTCGGCCTCGACCGGCCCGTGCTGGCGCTGCTCGACCCGCACACGCTGCAGACGCTGGCCGCGATGCCGCTCCCCCTGCGCAACGTGTCGCCCGGCTCCAACCCGTTCACCGACTTCTCCGGCGGCGGCTACTTCTACCTCGACCAGCACGACCGGGCGGTGGTCCCGACGAACGATCGCCACATCCTGGTCGTCTCGATCACCGGCGGACCCGGCTTCCACGTCGATGCCGACTACGACCTCAGCGGGACGATCCCGCAGGGCGAGGGGATCGTCTCGGTGCTTCCGGACTGGTCCGGCCGGCTGTGGTTCGTCACCCGCCAGGGCATGGTCGGGACGATCAAGCGCGCCAACGGAAGGGTGCGGACGCTGAGGCTCTCCGGCGAGGGGATCTCGAACTCCTTCGCGGTCGACGAGACCGGCGGCGTCTACATCGTCTCCGACAGGGCGCTCTACCGCTTCGACGGGAACGCGAACGGGGGTCCCAAGGTGAGCTGGCGGGTTGTCTATCCGAATTCCGGCATCCACAAGCCGGGCCAAAGCGACGCCGGTTCCGGGACCACGCCGACGTTGATGGGAAGCAAGTGGGTCGCGATCACCGACAACGCGGACCCGATGGACGTGGTCGTCTACCGGCGCGCGATCAAGCTCAAGGCGGCCAAGGGGAAGAAGCACAAGGAGCAAGGGAGCGCAGCACGGCGCAAGTCGAAGGCGAAGAGCAAGGCGAAGGCGCGGAAGGTGTGCTCGGCGCGGGTCTTCGGCAAGGGCGCCGGTTCGACCGACAACTCGCTGATCGGCACGAACAGGTCGCTGGTGGTCGAAAACAACTTCGGCTACCGGATCAGCGCCGCCGACCTGACCGGGGGCGCGACCGCGCCGGGCCTGAGGCGGATCGATGTGGTCAAGAAGAAGGGGAGGAAGGCCAAGAAGCGGAAGCGGCCGGCCAAGTTCCGCTGCCGGTCGGTATGGACGAGCGATGAGCGGGCGCCCTCGGTCGTGCCGAAGCTCTCGCTCTCCAACGGGCTGGTCTACACCTACACCCATCCCGCCCGCTCGGACGGGATCGACACCTGGTACCTGACCGCGCTCGACTTCCGGTCCGGGCGGACGGTCTACCGTCGCCTCGCCGGCACCGGCTTCGGCTTCAACAACAACTACGCCCCCGTGACGCTCGGGCCGGACGGCACGGCCTACGTCGGCGTCCTCGGGGGCGTAGTCGCTTTCCCTAGGTGACTGGGTAGCTCTAGGTCACTTGACGGTGACTTCGCCCTCCATGCCCAGCTCCTTGTGGTTGCTCACCGGGCAGTAGAACTCGTACTTCCCGGGCGGCAGGTTCACCGTCAGGGTGTTGCTGTCGCCGGGCTGGACCTCACCCTCGATCTCCTCGTCCTGGCCGTTGACGTCCTCGATCTCCAGTGAGTGGGGTTGCTGGCCGTCATTGGTGAGCCTGAAGGTGACGTCGCCCTGATTCAAGGTCGGGTCGGAGGGATTGAACTTGTAGTCGACGGCGGTGAGGTCGACCGTCTTGCTGCTCCCAGTTGCCGCTGCGCCGCTCGCGGCCTCTGTCGCGCCTCCCGTATCGGCGCTGGTGCTGTCGTTGTCGTCTCCGCCACCGCAGCCGGCGATCGGCACGGCGACGGCAATTGCGATCACGAACAACGCTGCGAAACGTCGCTTGAACCGCATCCACACCTCCACTGCGTTCGTAGGGATTGGGCAGACCAGAGCCTGCGTAATCTCCTACGCGCCCGCCGCCCATCCGGATTTGACCACCTACGACCTGATCGCCACGTTGCTGCGTCCCGTCGCCTGGTGGGGCCGCCTGCGGGTCGAGGGCCTCGACGCCGCGCCCGCCGACGGCCCCCTGCTGGTGGTGGCCAACCACGACAGCCAGTGGGATCCGGTACTCGTCGGGCTCGCCCTGCGCCCGCGCAGGCGCCTGCGCTTCCTCGCGCGGGTGAGCCTCTGGCGGATCCCCGGCCTGGGGCCTCTTCTCGACACGCTCGGCCAGATCCCGATCAGGCGTGGGGAGGGGGACACGGCCGCGCTCGATCATGCGGTCGAAGCGCTGCGCTCAGGCGAGGCCGTCTGCGTGTTCCCCGAGGGCGGCCTCTCCTTGGGGGAGCCGCAGCGGGGACGCAGCGGGGCGGGGCGCCTCATCCAGGCGTGCCCGGGCACGCGGGTCGCGCTCTGCTGCGTGGAGGGGACGACCGACTACGTGCGCTTCCCGCGCCGTCCCGCCGTCGAGGTGAGGCTGTTCGTGCCTGAGAACGGCGATCCTCGGCCGGACGAGACGCCGGCCGAGGTCGCGACACGCCTGCTGAATCAGATCAGGACACGCGTCCCGCCAACCCCGGCGGGTCGCCGAGCACGCGTGGGTGGTCCCCCACGCGTACGGAGAGCCAGGGCTAGGAAAGCTTCCCGATCTTGAAGATCTTGGTTCCGCAGTCGGGGCACGTGCCCTGAATCGCCGGGCGACCGTTCTTCATCGTGACCTGCTGTGGATCCTTGATCTCGACCTTCTTGCGTTCCTTGACGCAGTAGCCCTCAGGCATCGAGGTCCTCCTTTCGAGAGCCGATTCCGGGCGTCAAGCTAGAGCACCCAGCGGACGAGCGTGGGTTTACGCCTGCAACTTAGTGGCAATCGCTACTTGGTGCGCTTGTTGGGCGTGGTGGTGGCCGCGCCCGGCGTGGTGGTCGTCACGCCGGGCGTTGCGCCCGGCGTCGGCGTCGCGTTCTTGTTGAGCGCGCCTGCGGCGACCTGGCTCTGCAGCGTGGAGAGGTTGGCCTGTGCCTGCGCCTGCTGCTTCTGCAGCCCGGAGATCGACTGCTGCAGCTGGGCGATCGAGGCGTTGAGGGCGTTCTGGGTGTCCTTGCTGTTCTTCGACACGGCCCCCTGCAGCGAGTCCACGCGGTTGGTGAGCGCGTTCAGGTCGTCCTTGGTGGCGCTGTCGGAGTGCGTGGTGAGCCCGAAGTAGAGCGCGACGCCCGCCGCCGCGAGCGCGAGCAGGAGGGCGAGCCCGCCGAAGTAGGTGATTCGCGCCTGCTTGCGCTCGATCTCGGCCATCCAGCCCTGCAGGCCCTCCATGCGCTCCTGGAGGTTCGGCTCCGGAGCCTTGGCGCCCTCGGCGGGTTTGGCGCCCGCGGACTTGGCCGCCTCGGGCTTGGCGTCGGCGGGCTTCGCCGCAGGCGCGCTGGCGGTGGGCTGGTCCTTCGTGGCGGGCGTGGCGCCGTTGCCGGCCTTCGTGGCGGGCTTGGTGGTCGTCGTCCTCTCGCTCGCCGCCCGTGAGGCGCGCCCCGGCATCGTCACCCTGGGCATCCGGACCCGAGGCATGATCTGCCTGCCGTCTGGCATGGGCGAATCCTAGAGGCGGCCGAGGGCCACTGCGCCGTACCATTGCCTGATTCGAGGGTGCTCCGCAGCGAAGCCGAGGAGCAACCCGTTTTATCGCGAAGCCGTCCCGCATCCCCCGACAAGGAGACCCACGAGATGCCCGAAGCAGTGATCGTCGACACCATCCGCACGCCCATCGGCAGGGCCTTCAAGGGGTCTCTGGCCCAGCTCCGCCCCGACGAGATGGGCGCCTACGTGATCGATCAGCTGCTCGAGCGAAATCCAGACCTCGATCCCGCATCGGTCGAGGACGTCTTCTGCGGCTGTGGCATGCCGCAGGGGCTACAGGCCTTCAACATCGGCCGGATCATGGTGCTGCTCTCGGAGAAGCTGCCCGAGACGGTCAACGGCGTGACCATGTCGCGCTACTGCGCCTCCAGCCTGGATTCGATCAGGCACGCCGCCAACGCGGTCCGCGCCGGCCAGGGCGACACCTACATCGCTGCGGGCGTGGAGTGGGTGAGCCGCTACAACGAGCGCACCGAGCCGGCCGGCGCCGCGGACCAGAACGAGAAGCTGCAGGGCAAGGACGGGACTCCCAACGCCTATATCGAGATGGGCCTCACGGCGGTCAACGTGGCGAAGCGCTACGAGGTGAGCCGCGCCGATATGGACAAGTACGCGCAGCGCTCCCAGGAGCTTGCCGTCAAGTCGCAGGAGGACGGCTTCTTCGACCGTGAGATCGTCCCGGTCGCGTTGCCGGACGGGACTGAGGTCGCCAAGGACGACGGCCCGAGGCCGAGCTCGACGCTCGAGAAGCTCGCCGAGCTGCCGGAGGCCTTCGACGGCGGCGGCGGGATCACCGCCGGGAACTCATGCCCCCTCAACGACGGTGCCGCGGCGGCGCTGGTCATGTCAGAGGACCGCGCCAAGGAGCTCGGCCTGACCCCGCGGGTCAGGCTCGGCACCGCCGCCACGCACGGGAACGAGCCCGAGTACATGGGCGTCGCCCCGATAGGGGCGATCCAGGAGGTGCTCGACCGCGCCGGGATGAAGATGAGCGACGTCGACACGGTCGAGCTCAACGAGGCGTTCGCCGCCCAGGTGATTCCGATCAT
Source organism: Solirubrobacterales bacterium (assembly GCA_036520315.1). Lineage (GTDB taxonomy): Bacteria > Actinomycetota > Thermoleophilia > Solirubrobacterales > 70-9 > DASUPK01. The sequence goes on from DATDJZ010000035.1 coordinate 11,162, forward strand.
GGCCGAGTGCGACATCCCTCTCGAGAAGCTCAACACCCACGGCGGGGCGATCGCGCTCGGGCACCCCTTCGGGATGACCGGGGCCCGGATCATGGGCACGCTGATCAACGCGATGGAGACCGACGATCATCAGGTTGGCCTGGAGACGATGTGCGTCGCCGGCGGCCAGGGCGAGGCGATGATCGTCGAGCGGCTCAACTGATCCAGGTCGGCGCTCGTCGCCGGGCTGCAGAAGGACAACCTGGACTACTGAAATAGAGGTGATCCGGGCCGGAACGGCCCGGCAAGCTGGGGGCACGCTCCCGGGACCGTCCCGCCCGAATCTCCGCTCAGCCGGTGCTGGTCGATGTGGTCGTCGTCTCGCCCTGGAAGCCGCACTTCTTGCCCTTCGTGTTCGGGGCCGGCTTCTTCGGATGCTTCTTCGCCTTCTTGGTCGGACAGGGCTTGTCGCCGTTTGGAACGCCGCCCTTGTCGGCGGAGCTCACGACCGGGAATGCCGCGGCAATGCCGAGACAGGTCACGAACGCCGCCAGCTTGCGGGTCCTCAGCTTCACGTCCTGATCACCTCCATGGCTATCTAGGGTCTTCCACCCAGCAAAGCGACGGAGGCGGCGAAAGGGATACGGCCGCGTTGGAGCCCTAGGCGCGCAATCCCTCGGTGAGCTGGATCAGCGCTCGCTCAACCTCGTCGCGTGCCTTCCGTGGCTGCTCGGCGTGGGCGATCACGAACGCCGCCTCGGAGAGTGCGGCGACGAACAGGTGGGCCATCGGCTCGACGGCGATCGGCCGGAGGACGCCGGCGTCCACCGCGCCCTGGAGAGCGGCCCTGGTGAGCCCAAGCCCGTGGCGATTGTCGATCTCGCGCCACTCCTGCCAGCCGAGCACGGAGGGGGCGTCCGTGAGCGCAATCTGCTTGACCGCCGGTTCCTCGCAGGCATCGAGGAATGAGCGCATCCCGGTGAGCATCAGCTCCCAGGGATCGTCCGTGGCCTCCATGCTGGCGCCGATCCGCTCCATCAGTTCCGCCTCGACCCGCTCGAAGACGGCGCGGAAGAGGTCGCGCTTGTCGCTGAAGTGGTGGTAGAGCGCCCCGCGGGTGACCTTGGCGCGCGCGACGATCTCCTCGGTGCCGACTCCGGCGTAGCCGCGCCTACTGAACAAGTCCAGCGCCGCGCTGATCAGTGCGTCGCGGGTCGCCTGGGCTTCCGCCTCGCGCCGCCCTCCGGGAGGTTTTGTGGATGGCGTTGACATACAGCCTGTAGGTTAAGCCCGCCGCCGGAAACTCCGCTACCGTCGCGCCGGAATGTCCCCGGAGCGCTTCACCACCCTCCTGGAGGCGGCCAGGCAGGGCAGTGAGGCCGCCTGGCAGGAGCTCTATGACGGGCTGGCCCCGGTCGTCCTCGGATACCTGCGCGCCAACGGGGCTCCGGACCCGGAGGACGTGCTCAGCGAGGTCTTCCTCCAGGCGGCCCGCGACATCTCGAGCTTCGACGGAGAGGAGCCGGGCTTCCGTTCCTGGCTCTTCACGATCGCCCACCACCGCCTGATCGACGCACGCCGGTACTCCGCGCGCCGCCCGGTCGAGCTCGCCGCGGAACCGCCCGAACCGCGGGAGCGCGCGGATGACGCGGCGGAGGAGGCGCTCGAACGGATCGGATTGGGCCGGGTCGAGGAGATCCTCGCCGCGCTCTCCGACGATCAGCGCGCGGTGCTCTTGCTGCGCTTCGTCGGCGACATGAGCATCGAGGACGTCGCCCTGGCGGTCGGCAAGCGCCCCGGCGCGGTCAAGGCGCTCCAGCGACGCGGGCTGGCTGCGGTGAAGCGGCAGCTGGCCCGGAAGGGGGTATCCCCATGAGTAGCAACGGCGCTTATCCGGATGAGATGAGAGAAGTCGACCTGTTCACGGATGCGGTGCGCGCGGCGGTGCCGACCCGGCCGGACCCCCGGCTGACAACGGCCCTCGTCCCGCGGCTCGCCGCCACCGCCCGTGCGTCGACGCTCGAGGCGGAGACCCGGTCGATGGGGCGCGGCACGACGACGACGGCCGTCGCGGCGAGGCGGGCTCGGTCGCGGCGCGGCCTGGTCGCCAGGGTGGCGATCGCCGTCGCGTTGATCCCGCTACTCCTGGCAGGCCTCGCGTTCGCGGGCGTGACCGTCCCGGCCCCGGCCCGGGACGCCTTCGACTCGGTCGGGATCACCCTGCCGAACCAACCGTCCAACGAGAACCCGAATCCGGCGACCACGAAACACGGCAAGGGCACAAGCGGCGAGGGCGGTGGAAACGACGTCTCGAGCGCGGCCCAGACGAAGCCGAAGGGGAAGGGCGGCAACTCCGCGGCGGCGCACGAGCACGCCCGCAAGCAGCATGAGAAGGCGCGTGGCAAGGCCAAGGGCCACAACCGCGGCAAGGCCGTTGGGCTGAACGACTCGGTACCGCC
>DATDJZ010000036.1:0-12892 GCA_036520315.1 Solirubrobacterales bacterium
GGTTGCTCCTCGTCGATCGCCGCGGGACTGAGCGCGATCGACCCGCGGTCGGAGCTGATGGTCCTGATGCTGGGTGATCAGCCCGGCGTGACCCCCGCCACCGTCCGTGCGCTGATCGCGGCGTGCGACGAGGACACCGCGCTGGCCGCGTGTCTCTACGACGACGGGCGCGGCCATCCCCTCGCCTTCGGCAGGACGCTGTTCGGGGACCTGCGGGAGCTGCACGGCGACAAGGCGGTCTGGAAGCTGATGGAGCAGCGGTCCGGCGAGGTGGTCGAGGCGAGGGTCCCCGGCCCGATCCCGCGCGACGTCGACACGCGGGCGGACTACGAGGCGGTCCTGGCGGAGGCAGGGAGCTCCGCGTGAGCGAGGCAGTCCGCGCCGGCGCCGAGAGCCCAGTGAGTGCCGCGGTACCCGACATCGAGTCGATCAAGCGGCGACTCGACTCCGTGGACTACCTGGCCGACGATGGCCTCGCCACGGCGCTGTTCCTCTCGCTCCGGCTGCCCCAGCCGCTGCTGCTCGAGGGCGAGGCCGGGGTGGGCAAGACCGAGGCGGCCAAGGCGCTGGCGGCCGCGCTCGGCACCGAGCTGATCCGGCTGCAGTGCTACGAGGGCATCGACTCCTCGGAGGCGCTGTACGAGTGGAACTATCCACGCCAGCTCCTCAGGATCCGCTCGTCTGAGGCGAGCGGCGGCGAATTCGCCGAGGAGGAGCTCTTCGGCCGGGAGTTTCTGACGCCCCGGCCGCTGCTGCAGGCGATCGAGCACGATGGACCGCTGCCCGCCGTTCTGCTCGTGGATGAGCTCGACCGAGCCGACGACGACTTCGAGGCGTTCCTCTTCGAGATGCTCGCGGAGTCGAGCGTCACGATCCCGGAGATCGGCACGATCCGGGCCACTCACCAGCCGGCCGTGATTTTGACCTCGAATCGCACGCGCGACCTGCACGATGCGCTCAAGCGCCGCTGCCTGTACCACTGGATCGACTACCCGAGCCCGGCGCGCGAGGTCGAGATCGTCCGGCGCCGCGTGCCGGGGACGGCGGAGGAGCTCGCGACCGAGGCGGCGGAGGCGGTTCGCCGCCTGCGCTCGAGCGACGTCCAAAAGCCGCCGGGGATCGCGGAGACGATCGACTGGGTCGCGGCCCTCGAGCTGCTCGGGGTGGACCACCTCGATGCTTCGGCCGCCGAGCGGACCCTGGGCTCGGTGCTCAAGTACCGTGACGATCAGGAGCAGGTTTCGGAGCAGGGACTCGACCGGCTGGTGGGCACGGATGCCTGAGGAAGCGAGACACCGATGAAGCAAGTCATGGAGGTCGTCGGGGATTGGGTCGCCGCCGGCGATCCGGTGGCGCTGGCGACGGTCGTCGACACGAAGAAGTCGGCACCGCAGCCACCCGGAACGAAGATGGCGATCAACGAGGCGGGCCGAATGGCGGGGGCGGTCTCCGGAGGATGCGTCGAGGGGCAGGTCGTCCAGGTGGCCGAGGGCATCCTGCGGGGTGACGCGCCGCAGCTCCTCGAGTACGGAATCGCCGACGAAGACGCCTGGGATGTCGGGCTGCCTTGCGGCGGCGAGATCTCCATCTGGGTGGAGACCTATGACGACGGCGGTCTGGGGGGCCGCTTCAGGGAGTTGGGTCTCCAGGGTGGGCGTGGAGCCCTGACCACCCTTTTGGAGGGCGCCGACGTCGGCGCAAAGCTTCTGCTCCTGGACGATGGAACGCGCGAAGGGTCCCTCGGGGACCCCGAGCTGGATGAGGCGGCCGTGGAGAGGGCGGCGTCCGCGATCTGGTCCGAGGGCAGCGAGCTCTACGAGCACGACGGGCAGACTCTGTTCGTCGACGTGGTCGCGCCACCGCCCCGGTTGATCATCTTCGGCGCGGTCGACTTCGCAGCCCAGCTTGCCGCCGCGGCGAAGCTGGCCGGCTGGCGCGCCTTCGTGGTCGATCCGCGCAAGCGCTTCGCGACCGCCGACCGCTTCCCGGAGGCCGAGCGGGTGATCGTGGCGTGGCCCGACAAGGCCCTGGACGAGCTCGGTGGAATCGACCGGGCCACCTCGATCGCGGTGCTCACCCACGACCCCAAGCTCGATGACGCCGTGCTCAAGATCGCCCTCCGCTCCGACGCCCAGTACATCGGGGCGATGGGCAGCCGGCGGGCCCAGGAGAAGCGTCGCGAGCGTCTGCTTGCCGAGGGGTTGACCGACGAGGAGCTTGGGCGCCTGGCGGCTCCGATTGGGCTCGATATCGGCGCCCTGACGGCGGCGGAGACCGGGATCTCGATCATGGGTGAGATCACGGCCGTCCGCAGGGGGCGCGATGGCGGGCGGCTGAAGACCGTCAAGGGCCGAATCCACGACGCGGTCTCCGATCACGAGGCGGCGCCGGCTCCATGATGGACCTGTTCGCCGTCTTCACGCCACTCCTCGGACACGTTGCCGGTGTCCCGGTCGAGGAGACGCTGCCCGGGGTGCTCGCAGTCGGGGCTGTCGGTGCGCGGCTCGCGGCCGAGTGGGTGCGGCGCCGGTTCCCCTGGCGCTCCGCCAGAGAGAAGGACGCCAGAGATGGAGGCCACACCGGATGACGCGGCGGGAGCCCCTCCGTGACGGTCACGGCCGGCTGATCGGCGACCTGCGTCTCTCGGTGGTGGACCGGTGCAACTTCCGCTGTCAGTACTGCATGCCCGCCGACGGGCTTCCCTGGCTCGACCGCTCGGAGATCCTCACCTTCGAGGAGAACGAGCGGTTGGTCGCGCTGCTGGCCTCGATGGGCGTAGGCGATCTGCGGCTGACGGGAGGCGAGCCGCTCGTCCGCCGTGAGTTTCCGAAGCTGGTCTCGATGCTGCGCGGCATCGAGGGCCTGCGCGAGATCTCCGTCACGACGAATGGCTACCTGCTCGAGCGCGACGCGGGGGCCCTGGTCAGCGCAGGGGTCGATCGGTTCAACGTGTCGGTCGATTCGCTGGCGCGAGACGCCTTCTTCAAGATCACCCGCCGGGACGCCCTGGCCCAGGTGATGCGCGGCGTGGAGGCTGTCGCCGCGTTCCCTGGGGTGGGGCCGATCAAGGTGAACGCGATCGCGATGCGCGACTTCACCGAGCGCGAGGTGCTCCGCTTCTGCGAGCTGGCCAGATCGACGGACTATCAGGTGCGGTTCATCGAGTTCATGCCGCTGGACGCCGATGGCAAGTGGGAGCCGGAGGCGGTGCTCACCGGGGGGGAGATCAGGGAGATCGCGGAGACGGTGTACAAGCTGGAGCCGCTCCCGCGTGAGCCGCACTCGACCGCTCGCGTCTATCGCTTCGCCGACGGGGCCGGGGAGATCGGGTTCGTGAACCCCGTGTCCGAGCCGTTTTGCGCCGACTGCAACCGCATCCGGATCACCTCCGACGGCAAGTTGCGCACCTGTCTCTTCTCGATCGACGAAACCGATCTGCGCGATCCGCTGCGTTCGGGCGCGGACGACGACGAGCTGGAGGGGCTGATCCGCGACGCGGTCTGGCGCAAGGAGCTCAAGCACCGCATCAACGAGCCGGGCTTCCGCCGGCCGCCGCGGTCGATGAGCCAGATCGGCGGCTAGCTAACGCGCGACGAGCCGGGTCGCGGTCGCCTTCCAGGTGGCGGTGATCCGGGCGCCCGGACGCAAGGCCAGCGAACGGATCGATTCGACGGTCACCTCCGCCACCAGCGGTTGCGGCGAGGACAACCCGATCCGGGCGCGATTCCCGATCTCGGTCACCGATGTGACCTCGACCGCGAGGCGGTTGAGGGCCGAGCTCTCGTGTTCGGCGCCACCCGGCTCGAGGCTGATCTCCCAGGGGAAGACGAGGGCGGCGACCGGCCCATGGATCGGGTCGGTGCTCCGCAGCGCCCCTCCTCCATCCAGCTCGACCTCCGTGAGTCCGCCGGCGCCCGGCCCCGCCGTGCCGTTGAGAACCACCGCGCCCGCGAAGTCGGCGACGAAGGCGCTCGCGGGTCGCGCCGAGAGCTCCGCGGCGGTCCCGCGCTGGACGATGCGTCCCTCGTCCATGACGAAGATCTCGTCGGCCAGCATGGCCGCCTCGGAGAAGTCGTGGGTGACCACGATCGCCAGCGCACGCGTCCCTCTCAGAGCGTGGACGAGCTCGCGGCCGGCGTGCGCACGGGTGCGGGTGTCGAGGGCGGCCAGCGGTTCGTCGAGGAGCAGGACGCTCGGGTCGCGCGCCAGCGATCGCGCCAGCGCCACCCGCTGGCGCTCGCCACCGGAAAGGGAGGTAGGGCGGGCGTCGGCAAGCCCCTCGACACCAAAGCGCCGGAGCTGCTCCAGGGCACGGCCCCGGCGATCCTGGCGCGGGCCCGGCATTCCGAAGGCGACGTTCCTCCACGCGCTCAGATGCGGGAACAGGGCGTAGTCCTGGAACATGAATCCGCAGGCGCGCTCCTCGGGCCGGAGATCGATCCCGCGGCCCGAGTCGAGCCAAACCTCCTCTCCCATCACGACGCGTCCGGGTTCGGGTCGCCGCAGCCCGGCGATGATGCGGAGCACGGTCGACTTGCCGGCCCCGGACGACCCGACGATCGCCGCGCAGCCGTCCCCGTCGACCTGCAGCTCGACGTCGAGTTCCATGTCGCGAAGCTGATCTCGCGCTCTGACCTCGAGGCCTCTCATGGTGCTCCGCCGCCGAGGATCGCCGACCGTCCCAGGAACTTGACCGAGAGCAGCAGAGCGGCGGAGACGATCACGAGGACGCCCGAGAGCGCCAGGGCGGCGGTGAAATCGTCACTGAAGCGGGCGAAGATCGCGAGCGGCACCGTCTGGGTGATCCCCTGGAACGATCCGGCGAACATCAGCGTCGCTCCGAACTCGCCAAGGGCCCGCCCCCAGGCCAGCGCGATGCCCGAGGCGATGCCCTGGCCCGCGGATGGCACCGCGACTCGGATGAAGGCGCGCGCCTCGGTTGCCCCCAACGTGCGCGCGGCGTCCAACAGGTTGCGATCCACAGCGGCGAATGCCTCCTGCGCCTGACGCAGGTAGAAGGGCGCCGCGACGAAGGTGAGCGCGACGACCACCCCCGCCGTCTGCAGCACCAGCTGGATTCCGGCGTCATCGAGCGCGCTGCCGAACAGTCCCTCGGGACCGAAGGCGGCGAGCAGGGCGATGCCGGCGACGGCCGGCGGGAGGACGAGGGGCAGCTCGATCAACGTGACCACCACCGAGCGCCCGCGGAACTCCCGCGTGGCGAGCAGATAGGCCGCGGGCGTTCCCACGATCACGATGATCGCGAGCGCGGCGAGGGACGTCTTCAGGCTGAGCCAGAGCGCGTCCCGGGCGTCCTGCTCCCCGAGACTGCTGATCAGATCGCCCGGGGAGGTGTGAACGAAGATCGCGACGATCGGGAGCGTCAGGAAGGCGAGCACCAGGGACAGGGCGAGGAAGAGCCCAACGGCAAAAGCCGCCCTGCGCATCAGCCGGCCGGAGGCTTGAAGCCGGCCTCCCCGAGCGCCGTGGCCCCGTCCCCTCTGAGCAGCCCGTCGATGAAGGTGCGGGCTCCGTCAGGGTTCTTCGCCCCGGTGACCACGGCCGCGCCGTAGGCGACATTCGGCTGCAGGTCCGCCGGCAGCTGGATCGCCTTCAGCTGACCGTTGGTGGCGGTCACGTCGGTGATGTAGACGAAGCCGGCGTCGGCCGCTCCCTGGGTGAGCTTGCCGGAGATGCCGCTCACATCGGGCTCCTCGGAGCGCACGTTGTCGTAGATCGCATTGCGCTGGTCGGCGGGAAGGTGGTCCAGGACCTCACGCGTATAAGAGCCGACCGGAACCGACGGATCGCCCATCACGATCGAGGTGCCGGGTTTGGTCAGGTCGTCGAGGGAGTCGATCTGGGAATCCTGCGGGACCGCCAGCACCAGCGCGTTGGTCGCGAACACCGTCGGCTCCCCGACGAGGCCCTCCTTATGGAGCTCGTCGGGCAGGGTCGTATTTGCCGCCGCGTAGATGTCCGGCCTGACCCCCTGGCGGATCTGGGCGGCGAGCTCGTCCGATCCTGCGAACGACATCTTGGCGTCGATGCCGGCGGCGTCCACGTAGTCGTTGAAGGCCGTGTCGAGGGATGCCGCGGCGGAGACGACCAGCTGATCGGAGTCGTCGCTCCCGCCCCCGCAGCCCGCCATACCTGCCAGGCAGGCTGCCGCAACGGCGAGCACGGCAACGCGGCGGGTGCTCCCTTTGACGGCGGGCATTCGCGCGCCGATCATTGCATATGCACTACATAGGTAGAAGTCTCTTAGTCCGCTCGGTCGATCATCACCGAGGTCGCCTTCACCGTGGCCGTGGCCCGAGTGCCCTCCACGAGCCCCAGCTCCTCGACCGAGTCCCGGGTGATCGCGGCGGTGATCAGGTGAGGTCCGGCCTGGATCTCCACCAGGGCCATGACTCCCGCGACCTCCACGGAGGTGACCGTCCCGGGGAACCTGTTTCGCGCCGAGAACGAGTCGTCCGTTCGGTGGCGCATCGGCGCTCGCCGCAGCCGGTCCACCTCGCTCGCCGGCACCTGGCGTCGGTTGCGCGAGTCTCGCCTGGTGCGGAGCTTCCCCGCACCGTCCCAGCGGCGCAGAGTGTCGACGCTTACGCCGATCGCCCGCGCGGCCTCGCCCATGCTCAGATCGGTCATCGCCGTGAGTATGGCAGCCGGCCCGTTTGCCTATGCAAGAGCCTCCACGCCACCCACGCCGGCGCGTGAGGCGGATGATTTAGCCTCGTCCCCACAGGGAGAAAGCCGCGGCCAGAGGAGGAGTCGATGCAGATCAGCGCCAGGAACAAGCTTCCGGGCAAGGTCACGAGCGTCAACGCCGGTGAGGCGATTGCGAACGTGGAACTCGACGTCGGCGGCATGAGGTTGGTTGCATCGGTGACCGTGGAGGCGGTTCGGGAGCTCGGAGTGGAGCCGGGGAAGGACGTAACCGCCCTGATCAAGGCGAGCGACGTGATGCTGGGAGTCGAGTGAGGACGTCCTGACCCCAGCGTCCGCGGATAAGCCGATCGAACTGGAGGATGCGAGGCGTCTGGTCCTGGAGCGGGTCAGCTCCCTGGACGCCGAGCTCGTCCCGTTGCGCGACGCTCTCGGCCGGATCCTCGCCGTCGACGTCACGAGCGCGGACCCCGTTCCCGGCTTCGACAACTCCTCGATGGATGGGTTCGCGGTGCGGGCCGAGGACACTCGCGGTGCCGGGTCCGCGGCGCCGGTGACACTCACCATCACCGACGAGTCCCGGGCTGGCCGGCCCGCGCGATCGGCCCTGCGGAGCGGAGAGGCGATCGGGATCTCGACGGGAGCGGTGATCCCGGACGGAGCCGATTCGGTCGTCCGCGTGGAGGACACGAGCGTTGCCGACGGACGCGTCGAGGTCGGGGCCGAGGTGAAGCCGGGCAGCAACCTCCGGCACGCCGGAGACGACATCGAGCCGGGAGCAAAGGTGCTCAGTCGGGGCGCTCGCATAGGTGCGGCGGAGCTCGGGGTGCTCGCCTCCGTCGGCGTCGGGCAGGTCCCCTGCGCACGCCGCCCGCGCCTCGCGGTCCTGACGACGGGCGACGAGCTGCTGGAGCCGGAGGAGCCGCAGCGGCTCGGTGGCGTGCGCAACTCCAACGCCTACACGATCCCGGCGCTCGCGCTGAGCGCGGGGGCGGAGGTCGTGGGGATCGAAGCCGTCAGGGACGAACCGGAGTCGACCCGGGCGGCGATCGAGCGCATGCTAGGCGCCGAGATCGTCGTGATCTGCGGCGGCGTCTCGGTTGGCCAACACGACCACGTCAAGGGGGCGCTCGGCTCTCTCGGGGTGGACGAGGTGTTCTGGCGGGTCGCCCTGAAGCCCGGCAAGCCGACATGGTTCGGGATCGGCCCGTCCGGGACGCTCGTCTTCGGACTGCCCGGGAACCCCGTCTCCGCGATGGTCACCTTCCTGCTCTTCGTCCGCCCGGCGATCGTCGCCATGACGGGCGCGCCGGACGCCGCCCAGCGGCTCCGGGCCGTCCTCGACCAGGAGCTGCCCAAGCCGCCCGGCCGGGCGCACGCGGTCCGCTGCCGCCTCGAGCTGCGTGACGACGGCTGGCACGCGCGGCCGACCGGCGACCAGGACTCGCACGTGCTCACCTCGATGCTCGGTGCCGAGGCGCTCGCGATCGTGCCCGCCGACGCCGATCCGCCGGCGGTCGGAGAGCTCGTGGAGCTCGAGCTGCTGCCGGCTCTAGGATCGGCTCCATGACGGTCACGGTGCGACTCTTCGCGATTCTGCGCGAGCGCGCCGGCAGAGACTCGATCGAGGTGGAGCTCGAGGAGGGCGCGACGGTCGCGGAGGCCCTGGATGAGCTCTCCTCGAGGCCGGAGCTGGGTGAGCTGTTGGGCCGGATGCCCGTGCGGATGGCGGTCAACCGGGACTACGCGGACCCCGATACCACGCTCTCGGCCGGCGACGAGTTGGCGCTGGTGCCGCCCGTGAGCGGCGGAGAGGACGAACGGGTGCAGGTCCGAGTCACCGACGGGCCGCTGTCGCTCGAGTCACTCGCCGGGCTCGTTTCCCGCCCCGAGGCCGGTGCGATCGTCACTTTCCAGGGCACCACGCGCGACATCCCGCGACTGGAATACGAGGCGTACCGCGAGATGGCGGAGGAGCGAATCGCCGAGATCCTCCGCGAGTCTCTGGAGCGCCACGGCCTGGCCGCGGCGGCGGCCGAGCACCGGACCGGCTCGGTCCCGCTGGGCGAGTCGAGCGTGATCGTCTCGGTATCGGCACCTCACCGCGAGCAGGCCTTCTCGGGAGCCCGCGAGGTGATCGACCGGATCAAGGCCGAGGCTCCGATCTGGAAGAGGGAGGTCGAGGTGACCGGGACCGGCGAGGAGCAGCGCTGGGTGGAGGGCGCGGTACCGCCCACGCGCGTGGGCGAGGGTGGCACACGGGCTTGACCGAGCTCCCGCATCTCGACGACGAGGGGGCTGCCCGGATGGTCGACGTTGGGGATAAGGAGCGAACGGAGCGCCGTGCCCGCGCTCAGGCCGTCCTGCGGATGTCGCCCGAGACCGCCGGGGCCGTGGCGCGGGGAGACTCGCGGAAGGGCGATGTCGCCGGCACCGCGCGGCTGGCCGGCATCCAGGCGGCTAAGCGCACCGATGAGCTGATTCCCCTGGCGCATCCCCTGGCGCTCACCTACGTCGGCGTGGACGTGCGCGTCGACGAGCCAGCGGGTTGCGTCGTCTTGACTTCGGAGGCCCGGACGGTGGGCCAAACCGGCGTCGAGATGGAGGCGATGACCGCCGCCGCGGTGGCGGCCCTGACCGTGTACGACATGGTCAAGGGAATCGAGCGCGGAGTCACCGTCGAGCGCGTCGCGCTGCTCGAGAAGTCCGGCGGGCGAAGCGGCGAGTGGCGCAGCGACGCCCCCGGCGAAGGCGATGCGGAACGAGGATGAAAGTGCGGGCCGCGATCCTCACGATCTCGACCTCGAGAGCGGCGGGCGAGGGGGGCGATGAGAGCGGCGACGGGCTCGTCAGGTTCGCCGGCTCATTGGGTGCGGAGATCGCGGGCCGGGAAGTGATCCCTGACGACCGCGAGCTGATCTCCGCCCGCCTGGTCCACTGGAGCGATGTGGAGGGGTGCGATCTGGTCCTCACCACCGGGGGCACCGGCTTCGGCCCCGGCGACCTGACGCCGGAGGCCACCCGCACGGTGATCGAGCGCGAGGCTCCCGGCATCCCGGAGGCGATGCGGGCGGCATCCCGCCCGCACACCCGCCACTGGATGCTCTCCCGCGGCGTGGCCGGCATCCGCGGCAGCACCCTGATCGTCAACTTCCCGGGCAGCCCGAAGAGCATCGACGAGGCCGGGGAAGCGATCGCGGCGGCGCTGCCGCACGCCCTCGAGCTGGTCACCGGGAAGCACAGCGCTCACTGAGTCCGGAAGGTCGTCTCGTTCAAGCGCACAGCATTGACTGAACAGGCCGGTTGCGGGAAGCTCGCAGTTCACAAGCAGAAGGGAGCGAGCCATGACTCGGAATAAGGCCGTTCGACTCTTCGCCGCTGGGACTTCTCTTTCCCTGATCGCCCTGTTGGCCGCCAGTTGCGGCGGCGATGACAACGGTGACGGCACGACCGCCGCGAGCGCACCCGCCAACACCGGTTCCGGTCAGGCTGCCGCGATCAGTGCCCATAGCGAGGGCAACCTCGGCACGATCCTGGTCGACTCGCAGGGTCTCACCGTCTACCTGTTCGAGAAGGACTCCGGCACCAAGAGCTCCTGCTTCGGCGGCTGCGCCGCGGCCTGGCCTCCCGTCCGCGCGAGTGGCAAGCCGACGGCCGGCAGCGGGTTGGACGCTTCGCTTCTCGGCACCACGCCTCGGTCGGACGGACAGGCACAGATCACCTACAACGGTCACCCCCTCTACAACTTCGCGGGCGACCAGAGCGCCGGCGAGACCAACGGACAGGGCCTCACCGAATTCGGCGGAAGCTGGTTCGCGTTGAGCACTGATGGGAACCCGGTGACGACGCAGTCGTCGAACACCTCGTCGACGGGCGGTGGGGTTCCCGGCTACTAGTCCTTGACAAGAGCGCTTTCCCGGCTCGAGCTGCTTCGGCGGTTCGAGCCGGGTCCTTCGGGCCAGTAGGTTCTAGGCATGTCGTCCGCCTGGCCCGCTCTGTCCTACGAGGCCTGGAGCGAGACCTGCGACACGCTCCATGCCCACACCCAGGTTCTCGGCAAGCTGGCGGTCGAGCTGGCGCCGCCCGAGCCCCAGCTGCAGCACGCCGCGCTTCGCCTCACTCCACGCGGGTGGGAGACCAACGTCCTCCCCGCGCCGAACGGATCCGGCGCGGTCGTCGCCGGCCTGGACCTCCGCACCCACGAGGCGTTCTTGGAGCACACCGATGGACACGAGATCCGCATCTCGCTGACACCGAACCGGCCGGTCGCCGAGGTGACCCGCGAGGTCCTGGAGGCCGTGAGCCGCCTGGCCGGCGAGGTCGAGATCAACCCCAAACCACAGGAGGTGCCGTGGACCTCGCCACTGGACGAGGATCGCGAGCACGCGACCTATGACCCCGACCGGGTGACGACCTACTTCACGGCGGCGACCCAGGCGGCGCTGGCGCTCGCGGAGTTCCGGGCTCCGTTCCGGGGCCGGGTGACACCGGTGAACGCGTGGTGGGGGACGTTCGATATGGCGGTCAACCTCTTCAACGGCAAGCCGGCGGACCCGCCGGGGGACGATTTCATCATGCGAAACGGGGGAGACGCGGAGCAGATCTCAATCGGCTGGTGGCCCGGTGACAGCAACCACGGCGGGGCGGCGTTCTTCGCTTTCGCGCACCCCGCGCCGCCTGACTTCTCCCAGGCGGACCTCGATCCCGAGGCAGCGCGCTGGGACTCCGACCTGGGTGAGTTCGTCCTCGATTGGGAGGACATCCGCTCGTCGGAGGACCCGCACGCGCTGGCGCTCGACTTCGCTCGCTCGGCCTACGGCCACGCCTGCGAGGTCTGCGCCTGGGACCCCGTGCTGGCGGGCAGCGGTGAGGGCCGTCCGCCGCCGATTCATTGAGGTCGGTGTCCATTTCGGGGTCTTCAGTTCGTCTCAGGGGCGAACATCCACTCAAGGAGGAACTCAGATGAAGTACATGCTGCTGATCCATCAAGGCGACACGCCGGTGCCCGGGACGCCCGAGTGGGACCGCCTCTCCGAGGACGAGCTGAAGCGGATCCCCGCCGACTACCAGGCGGTGAACTCGACCCCCGGGGTGACGCCGGGTTCCTGGATGGAGCCGCCCGAGCTGGCGACCACGGTTCGCGCCGACGGCGAAAAGACGCTGACGACCGACGGCCCGTTCGTCTCCGTCAAGGAGGCACTCGGTGGGTACCTGTTCTACGAGGCGGACGACCTCGACGCCGCGATTGAGCTCGCCTCGAAGATCCCAGCGGCCCGCATGGGTGGTGCCATCGAGATCCGGCCGCTGAAGGAGTCGTAGCGATCCTCGAGCGGGTCTTCCGCGAAGAGTGGGGCCGCGTCCTCGCCAACCTGATCGGCTTCCTCGGCGACTTCGACCTCGCCGAGGAGGCCGCTCAGGAGGCCTTCGCGATCGCCGCCGAGCGCTGGCCGCGCGACGGGACACCTGACAACCCGCGCGCCTGGCTGGTGACGACGGGCCGCAACCGCGCGATCGACCGGATCCGACGCAACCGCACCCTCGCCGAGAAAACCAAGCTGCTCGACCTGCCGGTCGCCACGGAAGATGAGATGGAAGAGACCACGATCCCCGACGAGCGGCTCGAGCTCCTCTTCACCTGCTGCCACCCGGCCCTCCCGTTGGAGGGCCAGGTGGCGTTGACGCTGCGGACGCTCGGCGGCCTCACCACCGACGAGATCGCTCGGGACTTCCTGGTCCCGCGCGAGACGATGGCCAAGCGCCTGGTTCGCGCGAAGCGCAAGATCGCCGAGGCCGGCATTCCGTTTCGCGTCCCCCCGGCCCACCTGCTGCCCGACCGCCTCGCCGCGGTACTCGGCGTCATCTATCTGATCTTCAACGAGGGCTATGGCGGGCGCGGCGATCTCGCCGACGAGGCGATCCGGCTGGGGCGCGCCCTGGTCGAGTTGATGCCGGACGAGCCGGAAGTCCAAGGGCTGCTCGCGCTGATGTTGGTGAACGACGCCCGTCGAGACGCCCGGTTCGCCGAGGGGGAGCTTGTCCTGCTGCGGGACCAGGATCGATCCCTCTGGAAGGCCGATCGGATCGCCGAGGCGAAGGCCGTCACAGACCGTGCCCTCGCACTCGGCGGGCGCGGGCCCTACGTCCTGCAGGCCGCCATCGCCGTCCTCCACACCGAGGACCCGCAGGACTGGCCGCAGATCGCCGCCCTCTACGGCGAGCTCGG
>DATDJZ010000037.1:0-7173 GCA_036520315.1 Solirubrobacterales bacterium
CGACTCGCCCAATCGCCACGCCACGGCGCACGCGCGAGACAGCGCTCATCCCCTGATCCGCTCGCTCGAACCCGGTGAGGAATGGTCCTGGTGCTACATCGACGACATCCCGTTGATGATCGCCGAGCTTCACGGCGAGACTCGCATCCCACCCTCGCCGCTGGGCGGCTAGCCCGCGCCGAGGCGGTTACTGCTCGTAGTTCTCGACCGTGCCGGCCCCGCGCGCCTCGGCATCGTCTGGATCGAGGTCGAATTCCTCGAGCGCTCTGCGCTGCCGCAATAGATCCCAGCAGCGGTCGAGCTCGACTTCCACCGCGCGCAGGCGGTCCCGGTCCGCCTCGAGGCTCTGATCGTCCTCGCTGTCCTGCTGCTCCCGCCGGCGCAGCTCCTTCTCCTCGCTGACGAGCCGGTCGATCTGCGCGGCGATGCTCTCGTCGCTCACGGGCTGGATGCTACGCCGAGCCGCAGGACAGTAGATTTGAGGCTGAGCTCCTCGTAGTCCAGATGCTCCAGCAGGTTCTCCGCGAGGCTCCGAAGGGCGTCGACCACGGCTTGCCGCGCCCCCTCGCGCTCGTCGTCGGTCAGCTTTCTGGCGGCGGCCTCGATGGCGTCGAGGTCATCGGAGACCCGCCGGTGGTCACCTTCCAGGCGGTCGACGACCCCGTTGAGGGCTGGATTCGTCTCGCGGAGCTGGGGAAAGAACTGGTGGTCCTCGGCTCCGTGGTGCGTGTGCACGAAGCGGCAGTAGCGCAGGCAGTCGACCTGCAGTCGCCAGAGCATGCTGTCGCGTCGCAGCTTGTGCAGCTCCCGGTCGATCTCCTCCGCGGGAAGGCCCTGGAGCGCCCGCTCAGCCAGCAGCTCGACCCGCTCCAGGTCCCGGCGGATCTTGGCGTGAACGGAGAGCAGCATCTCGTAGATGGCCCGGCCCTGGAAGGTCTCGGGCATCGACTCCAGGCTCGTCATCGGCGGGCGGCCTCGACCCGCTCGCGCACCTGCGGCGCGACGTTCTCGATGAAGGTCCGCAGCGTGTCGGGCTCGGGGGGAGTGGCCAGAACCAGGGTGCCGAAGCCGAGGTCGA
This sequence comes from Solirubrobacterales bacterium, assembly GCA_036520315.1. Lineage (GTDB taxonomy): Bacteria > Actinomycetota > Thermoleophilia > Solirubrobacterales > 70-9 > DASUPK01. Next base: position 1,079 of record DATDJZ010000037.1, read on the forward strand.
GCGCGAAGTGGCTCAGTACATCCACCCAGTGATCCGGAGGGCCTACGATCGTCTGGTCCGTCTCGCGTGCCGGACCTGGTGCCTGTGCCGTGAACTCGCCGGACACGATGTAGATGCGCCGGATCTCCTTCGGGTCACGGCCCACGTCGAGCGCCGCGCGGTCGATCAGCGCCTCCGCCGCCAGGACCTCCGCGGGCGGCACGTAGACCATCATCGGGGCGACCCAGCCGTCGGCAACGCGCCCGGTAAGCCCCAGCGCTCTCGGCTTGGCGGCGCCGAGCCAGATCGCGATCGGGTGTGCGGGCGCGGGGCCGGGCTTCATGCCGTCGAGCAGGTAGTGCCGGCCATGGTGCCGAATCGAGCGGGCGCCGCTCCAGCTCTGCCGAAGGATCTCGACAGCCTCCTCCAGCGCCTCGATGCTCTCGCCCGGGCTCAGCTCGGGGGCTCCCATCGCGTGGGCGGGCTCGAGATAGCCACCGGCGCCCAGGCCCGCCTCGAACCGGCCGCCGCTGAGAACGTCGAGCGTCGCCGCGGCCTTCGCGAATACCGCCGGCGGTCGCAGCGGGAGGTTGCCCACCGCCTGGAACACGCGGATCCGCTCGGTCTGGGCGAGGATCACCCCGAGCAGCGCGAGCGCGTCCAGATGCCTGCGCTGGTAGGGGTGGTCTTGCACCCCGAGCAGGTCATAGCCGAGCTCATCGGCCAGGCGGGCTGTCTCCAGCACACCGTCGGGATCACCTGCGTCCGGTGAGAGGAAGTAACCGAACTCCAGCGTGTGTCTGTAGTCGGCCATTTCACTCAGAGCTCCTTGGGTGAGTTGGGGGCCAGGGGAGGAAGCGGATTCGTTTGAGCACTCAACTACTTAGACGGTAGCGTCCTCGCCGATCACCGCGTGGCTCCAACCGGTTTCAACGAGCTCCGGCCGTACTCGGTCCAATATGCACTCACAGTCGAACGGAGGAGAAACCATGGATCTCGAAGGAAGGGTCGCTCTGGTCACGGGCGCGAGCAGCGGCATCGGCGCGGCGGTGGCTCGCAAGCTGCACGAAGCCGGAGCGTCTGTCGGGTTGCTCTCGCGTCATGGAGGCGACCTGGGGCTCGAGCGCGCCCTCGGCGTCATCTGCGACGTCCGTGACCGCGGCGCGGTGGCCGAGGCCACGGAAGCCGTCGTGGTGCGCTTCGGCCGCCTCGACATCGTCATCGCGAATGCGGGCGTCGGGGCGTACGGGAACTTCCTCGACCTCGACCCGGATCTGGTCGAGGAGATGATCGACGTCAACCTGAAGGGCACGCTCTATACGGCGGCCGCCGCGCTCCCTCACCTGATCGAGTCGGGCGCAGGCGACTTCATCTCCCTGGCGAGCGTCGCGGGCCTGCGGGCTTTCCCCGGCGAGTCGGTCTACAACGCCTCGAAGTTCGGTCAGCTCGGCTTCACTCGCTCGCTCGACCATGAGCTGCGCGAGCGCGGGGTGCGGGCCACCTGCATCTGCCCGGGCGGCGTCAACACCAACTTCGCGATCGGGACGGGGCGGAGCGAGGGCGATCCCGAGCTCGAGGGCATGCTGACCGCGGACGAGGTCGCCGACGTCGTCCTGTTCACGCTCACGCGCCCCCGGCGGATGCGGATCCTGACGACCAGCTTCCGGCCGATGATCGAGGCCTCGTGGGGCTAGCGCCCGCGGGGTCGGCGCCTAGCCCGTAAGCGCGGCGGTCCCGGTCACCCGGATCTCGTCACGGACCTTGAGCGTGCCGAAGAGGCCGGAGTAAGGCTCAATGCCCCAGTCGGTCTGCTTGACCGTCGCAGTCCCGGTGAGCGATCCGTCGGAACGGAGCTCGAGCTCGAAGGAGAGCGGGTGCGTCACCCCGTTCATCCCGAGTTCGCCCGTCACCCCGAGGCGCTGGCCGTCCTCCGCCGGTGTCACCTGGGTCGATCTGAAGTCGACGGAGCCCGGCTTGAGGGTCTCCTCCTCGAGCGTCTTCTTGATCTCGGCCTTGTCCTCATCCGTCAGCGCCATGATCCCGCCGGTCCCCTCGAGGACCTCCATCGAGCCGCTGTCGGCGCTCAGCACGAGGCTGCTCTCGGCCCCGGCCTCACCCATGGTGAGCGTCCCACTCCAGGAGCGGACCTCGATCACCAGGTCGTGTCCGGCCTTTGCCGCGGCGCCGGCCCGCTTGGTCTCGATTCGGAGGCTGCCGGTCTCGGGCCCGAGCTCGTGCGTCCCTGGCATGATCGGCATGGGCACACGCTATCGGCGCGCCAGAGAGGAGATCAGGGATGGAGTTCGACAATTCGTTCACGGTCCAGAAGCCACTGGATGAGGTCTGGGACACGATGGTCGACCTGGAGCGGGTCGTCCCGTGTGTCCCCGGCGCTCGAGTGATCGAGAAGACGGGCGACCGGGCCGTCAACGCGGAGATCCAGATCAAGCTCGGCGCGATGAACATGAACTACTCGGGCCCGGCCGAGATAGTCGAGCAGGACGACTCCGAGCATCGCGCGGTGATGAACGCGCGGGCCAAGGAGGCGGGCGGGCAGGGCAACGCCGACGCCAGGGTCAGGATGGAGCTGACGGGTTCGGGAGACGCGACGGAGGTCGCGCTTCATTCCCAGATCGACGTGACCGGCAAGGCGGCGCAGATGGGGGAGGGCGTGATCGTCGCCGTGACCGAGGGGATGATCAAGGAGTTCGCGGAGAACCTGGCCAAGCTATGAGTGCCGGCTCTACTCCTTGAATGCTTGAGTCCAGTTGTAATCTGTGCCGGCATGGCGGACAGCTCGTCAGGAGGAGGGGCTGATTGCTGATCGGTGCTGACACGACCTCGTGGTACATCGGCCTGGGGCTCGGTGCCGTGGTCGTGGTGGTGGCCGTGATCATCGTCGGCACGATCCTCATCCTCGCCAATCGGATCGCGGGACAGGCAAAGACCGCGAGCGAGGCGGTCGAGACGCTCCGCTCCCAGACCGACGGCCTGACCGGTGTCGCCAAGGTCAACGACTCCGGCGTCAGGATCCTCCATTCTGCGCGGGCGCTGAGGAAGACGGCGGTCGGCCACTGATGGAAGTCGTGGTCGGCCTGGCCAGCTCCGAGCGCACCCTCTGGTACGTGACGCTCGCGGTGGGCCTGGTGGTGGCCCTGGTGGTGGCCGGCATGCTGCTCACGCTGCTTGGCCTGCTCGGGCGGATCCAGGCCGCCGTCACGAACCTGCTCGGCTCCGCCGGGAAGGTCGCCGAGAACACCTCGAACATCCCGCAGCTCGAGGCCACCACGCCCGTCCTCGAGCAGATCGCCGCCGAGGGAGTCGTACAGGACGGCTACATGAACGCGCTCTCGCAGGGCTACGGGGAGCAGCAGGAATGAGCACCTCGCTGCTGATCGTGCTGAGCGTCGCCGAGGCCGTGGTCCTCGTGGTCGTGCTGGCTCTGGCGCTGATCGAGATCCGCCGCCGGCTCTCCTCGATCGCCAGCGACCTGAGCGACCTCGGCGATGCCCTGACGACCGTGGAGGTTGAGCACCTGCGTCCGCTCCGACCTGCGGTGGAGGCGATCAACGCCCAGTTCGACGGGATCATCGCCCTGATGCCATCCGTGGCGAAGAAGGCCGCGATCATCGCCGAGCACGCGGAGAAGCGATGACGCTGTGGTGGATCGGAAACGCGGTCCTGCTGCTGGTGATCGTCCCGGTCGTGGTGGTCCTGCTGCGCGGTGTGCTCAACGCGGCGCGCGAAACCACGCGGGCGGTCGAGGCGCTTCGGCCCGTCGCCGAGGCCGCCTCGAAGGACCTCGACGCCGTGGAACTGCTCAACACGACCCAGGAGCAGGTGAGCCAGACGGTCGCCGTGGTCGCCAACTACGGCGGCTCCCTCGACACCATCCTCGAGGACGCCTGAAATGGAGCCCGCCGCCGCAGTCACGCTGATCGCGGTGGTGCTGGTGATCCTGGCACTGGTCGTCTACCTGGTGGCGGTGATCCTGGAGCTCCGGAAGATCACCGCCGGGCTCGACGCGGTGATCGAGTCGGTCGGCGGCATCCTCAAGAAGACCGAGCCGGTGAACGGCGTAGTCGAGGCGATCAACAAGGATCTCTCCGCCGGCACCGACCTCCTCGAAGGCCTGCTGGACAAGAAGGCCGGTCAGGATGATGCCGCTGGGCTGGTCGAGTCGCTTTACCCCGGATCCGGGGCGTCGGTGCTCGAGCGGCAGGGCAGAAGCGGCGAGGTGAAGAACATCGACGAGGTCTACACGAGGGGCGCGGTGCAGCTGTTGCGCCTTGGTCGGGAGAGTCCCCTCGGAGTGGGCGCGATGTCCGGCGCAGCCCTCAGGGACCCGAGCTACTCGAGCGCGGCGGCGCGGTCGATCTACACGAATCCCAGCGGGCCGGTCGCCGATGAGCCGGGAGGAGCGCCGCACAGGCCGAGGTCTCCGGTGATCGGCACGGAGTCCGCAGGAGACTAGGTGCAGACACCGGGGCCGATCGAATACGAGCGGGCGACCAGCGTGCAGAACGCGATCGAGCTGCTCGAGCGCTACGGGCCCGAGACCCGCCTCCTGGCCGGGGGGCACAGCCTCCTGCCGATGATGAAGCTGCGGCTCGCGAACCCGGAGCGCCTGATCGACATCAACGATCTCGACGAGCTCTCCTACATCACGGAGGCGGACGGTGAGATCCGGATCGGGGCGATGACCCGCCACCGCGAGTTGCTCGAATCCGAGCTGCTCACCCGTAACTTCCCGGTGTTCATCGATGCCGAGCGCGTGATCGCCGACCCTCCGGTCCGCAACCGCGGCACGATCGGGGGCTCCCTTGCGCAGGCGGACGCCGCCGAGGACCTGTCAGCGGTCTGCTCGGCGCTCAAGGCGAAGGTCGTGATCGCCGGCTCGGACGGGGAGCGGGTCGTCTCGATGGATGATTTCCACGTCGGCCCCTACATGACGGCGATCCAGGACGGCCAGATCCTGACCGAGATCCGCGTGCCCCTGAGGCGGGGCGGCTGCAGCGCACACGAGAAGGTCGAGCGCAGGGCGGGGGACTGGGCCATCGTCGCGGTTTCCGCCGCGCTCTGGCTGGAGGGCGGCCGAATCGCGGACGCCGGGGTGGCGCTGAGCGCCGCCGGGCCGACGACGATCCACGCGACCCGCTCCGAGGAGCTCCTGCGCGGCAAGGAGCCCTCCGAGGAGCTCTTCGCCGAGGCCGGAGCCCTGGCCGCGGAGGACTGCTCACCGATCGCCGACGGCCGGGGCCCCGTCGACTACAAGCGACACCTCGCCGACGTGCTCACCAGGCGCGCTCTGAGCCGAGCCGCCGGGCGTTCATCCAACCAGGAGGGCTGAATGGAGATCACGGTCACGGTCAACGGTGAGCGGGTCACCCGGGAAATCGAGCCCGCCCTGCTCCTCGTGCACTTCCTGCGTGACACGCTTGGCCTGACGGGCACGCACTGGGGCTGCGACACCTCCAATTGCGGGGCCTGCGTGGTGCACCTCGACGGGCGGCCCGTCAAGTCCTGCACCACGCTGGCGGCGAGCTGCGAGGGGCACGAGGTCCGCACGATCGAGTCCATGAAGGTCGATGGCCGGCTCGATCCCGTCCAGCAGGGCTTCCACGAGGAGCACGGGCTCCAGTGCGGCTTCTGCACGCCCGGCATGATCATGACCACCAGGGCGCTGCTCGACGAGAACCCGAACCCGTCCGAGGCCGAGATCCGAACGGCGATCTCGGGCGCGATCTGCCGGTGCACCGGCTATGCCAACATCGTCAGGGCGGTGCGCTGGGCCGCAGAGCACGAGTCCGCCGAAGTGAGGAGATGAAGATGGCGACCGTCGCTGCAAAGGAAACGCCGATCGGGTACGGCAACATGAAGCGCAAGGAGGACGCGCGCTTCATCAGGGGCCAGGGGAAGTATCTCGACGACATTGTCCTTCCCGGGATGCTCCACGGCGCCGTGCTTCGCAGTCCGTATGCGCACGCGCGGATCGTCTCGATAGACACCTCCCGCGCCCTCGCCCACCCGAAGGTGCACCGGGTGATCACCGCGAAGGACCTCGAGACCCTCGGCCTCGCCTGGATGCCGACCATCTCCTACGACTCGCAGGCCGT